>CANRWA010000044.1 GCA_947643415.1 uncultured Clostridia bacterium
CCGATCCGACGTGCGTATCTAAAACCACGTCGCCTGCTGCCGCAAAGGTTGTCAAAATCCATTCATAAAGGGCGACGGGCTTTTGCGTCGGGTGTATGCGGTACTCTTTGTTTTTCATGTTCTCTTGGATCATGCCCTGCCATGTATATTTATATTTGCGTACTGCGGTTTTAAAGGAAGTCCACGCCAGTTCGCAGTCTGCAAAATCATTGTTTCCGTTGTTCTTGTCCCACACTATCCAGCACGGGCTGTCATACGGCATTTTTGAAATAAAATGGTTTGCGCCGAAAATGATCTGGTTTTTGCTTACTCTGAATAATTCCCGAAAGTATTCTTCGTCCGGCGGTTTTACGTCGCCGCCCGCAAACGGTGTATACGCTTTCGACGTTGCCAGCTTTGACCGTGTGCCGTTCTTTTTGCCGTTTTCCTTTATCCCATACGGGGGATCGACAACGGCAAGATCAAAATAGCCGTCTGGGAAGTCTTTCATTCCCTGCATACAATCCATGTTGTAATAGCCGTATTCAAGCATTGCCGCCACTCTCCTGTTTTTTCAGTTCCGCTTCTGCAAGTTCGATAAAACCTTTTAAGTCCGCGATCCGCTGTTCGTATTTCTCATACGCTTTTTTCGCTCTCTGATACTGCCATAAAAGGAATACCCTTTCTTGTGAAGTTTCCTTTTCCATGTATTCCGATTTCGCTTTTTTGACTTCCTGTTCTAAATCGCCGCTATATGAATAAACTTTTTGATCTTTTTTCTTTTTACCCTCATGCTTTCCGCGTCCTCTATCTAAAGTCTTCAAAATTCTTTACCGCATTAAAAGTGATCCGTGAATTTGTCCACCGCTGCATACGCCGCAGCGTGTGTCCTTTGGGTACGTCCTGTTTATTAAAAATCATCACATACGGGGAATATCCTAAATCCCGCAGTATGTAAATTCTTTCTAAATCCTGTTCTATCGTTGTGTTAAAGTTTGTCAGAATATAAACGCCCATTTTTCGGTAGTCCCAGCCTGTCAGCCGTTTAAATTCTTCAAATTTCGGTATGATGATTTCTTTATCCTCGTATCTATCCCATGCAAAATGAATTTGCTTTATTTTCATTTGCTGTAAAAAGCTGATCTTTTCTTCTGTCATTATGCGAATGTCGCACCCCTGCGAAAAATCCACCCACGCGCCGCTGTCTATAAGCTGCTGTGAAAGTTCTTTCCATTCCCTGCAGGCGAAAAAGTTCGGATCAAGCAATACAATATTTTTCTGACCGTTCCAAAACTCCGGCAGATCAGCAACTTTCCGGCTTTGCCGCCCCTCTTTGCTTTCTACTATGCAAAAATCACACCCGCGCGGGCAGCCCCGCGTCAAAAATCCATATGCTGTATTTTTGCATAGTGCCGGATATAGGCTATAATCTGGGTATATATGTTCTATTTCCGGCGGCAAGTCCGGCTTTCCGTCTGGGTAATTGTAGCCCGTCCCGCCTTTTATGATTTCTGCCGCATTGACCGGATGCGTATAGTCTGGTGTAAACGTGAAAACTTTACTCATATACACCCGATCCGGCGGGTTTTGCCATGCGGTCAACGGATTGTACCACTCCGCGCTGTCGCCCTGTCTTTTATGCCATGCTGATATTTTCATCAGCGGCAGCGAAGGGAAGTTGTGACCGTCTACGTCAATTAGTTCCACTCTCATTCTTTTTATTTCCCGCTTTCATGTGTCAAATAGTGTCATTTGTCCGTCGCATTGCTTCTTTTTCGTTATGCGCGGCTTGTATTTACATTCTTCGGGGTTTCCGTTCCGGCAGATATAGAAAGCGTCTATTTCGCAAAAATCAAATAACTGGCAAGCGTCCCGAACGGAAGTCTTTTTAATCATTATGTTTAGTTCCTCGCATACCGCTTCCGTTTCGTCCTGCGCTATGCAATGTATACAATATCTGCAATAATGCTTCATGTTTTCCGTGTCCTCATACCATCTAGGTGGCGATCTCGCTTTCATGCCCTGCCACCCCGCTTTCCGGCGTGTGCATTGTGTTGTGGCTTTTCACATTAAAAAGCTACTGAAAACCTGTTGACCGTCTGCGCGCTCTCTAGCATGGCGCGTCCGCTGCCATTTTTCCACAATGCCCTGTACTCCGGCTGTTGGCTTGCCTTCATCAGCCGCAAGGTTGCCGACCTTGCAGGACGGGGACTGCTGCCCCGTTTCGGCTATTTTCAGCTTTGAAATAAAAATCCTTTGTCTGCAAGAAATTTGATCCAGTCACAGCCGCAAACGTCGTCTTGCTTTATATACTCATAAAATTCTTCTTTACTGTTTACGCCGTCTTCCTGCATGAAACGTCTTGCTGTTTCGATACTCCGTGTTTGAAATACATATTCCGCATAAAACGTCTTTTCCATTGTCCCGTAGTCATTTCTACTTTTTGGTGTCCGCATTTCAACCTTTATCACTTTTCTTTTGTTCTTTGGCGATATGCCTTTTTGAATAACTACCGCTTCACTGAATAACCAGCCATTCCAGCCCCGCCGCATTGGTGCAAATTGTGTCCGCGGTACTTCTACTAAATCCCCCGCTTTTACTTTTTCAAATTCCACCGTTTTCATTTTCTGCCCCTCTCTGCTTTCAGCTTCAGCCACCATTCTGGATTGTTTCTATATTTTCCGTTTGGGCAGTTGTCGCAGCTTTCTTCTTTACACTCTCCGCAAAATGTTTTCTGAAAAGCTGTGTCCCACGGCGCATCTAAAACCGGAAGACTTTTTAAAAATGTGCCCAGCGTTTCGGGGCTTTCTGTCAGTTCTTCGTATATCCTCATTGTGTCCCCCCTTATCCGATCGCCCTCTGCGCTGTGTCTGCGCTATATCTCACACTATCCGCAACTATTGTCTTTCCCCGCTCCAATTCTCTGTAAATAGTTGCGATATGAACGCCGACCGCTGCCGCTATCGCCTTTTCATTCGCGCCGCCGTTATACATTGCTTCGATCCGCTGCCTGTCCGCAAATACAAGCCGTTTATACTTTCTTGCCACTTTCTTCGCCCCTTTCTGTAAATTTGAGTAAAAAAATAATGCGTATGAGTTCCGAAAAACTCATACGCACTTCACATTTTTACATACATTCTTATATAAAAAAATTAAATGCGATAGAGTTTGTTTAACTCTTTTCGCATTTAATTTTAAAACTTAGCTCCATCAATTCTTTGACAAAAGGCGCCAGGGTTGCCGTTGTGACAGCAATTTTGCCTCCTGCCTCCCGAATCATTTTTAATCCATAGATCAAGTCTGCCAGCAGATCCGCTCCGTACATCTGGATCTCATCAATCACGATTTTAGAATAGGCGAGTGTCGCCAGCTTCAATTCATAGGTCTGGTACTGAAAAACAAAGTCAAACAGCTGATCCACGGTTGATATGGTAAGAGGCATGGCCAACTGCCTGCTCCGATTATGATAAGTCATCACATCCATCTCCTGGCAGGCAGTGTC
The DNA here is from genome assembly GCA_947643415.1 of uncultured Clostridia bacterium. Lineage (GTDB taxonomy): Bacteria > Bacillota > Clostridia > Lachnospirales > Lachnospiraceae > Eubacterium_F. The sequence goes on from CANRWA010000044.1 coordinate 3,482, forward strand.
CCCTGTATTCTGACTGTATCCCCCTTCCTTCTCCTGCTGCTCCAATAATTTGGAAACCGCATCTGAATGTAACAGACCAAGCTGTTTTTCTATCCCATCAGCGCTCTCATCCTTGATGATTTCTTCCCTGATCCTGTCATACATTTTATTGATTGCTGTTTTCACCGGCAGGAAAATGAATCCTTTATGGTCGCCAATCCATAACAATGCCGCCTCTGTCTTGCCCATGCCGGTCTGACCCACCACCATAATATTCCTGTCCTGTCTCTCCAGGCAAAACCTCTGCATTTCGTTACATAAATAATGGTTTTCCTCAAAGAACTGTCTGGTCTTACGCATCAGAAAATCATTGGGATACTCAATTTCCGTCTCACCGCTGGCCGCATAATCACACTTGTGCAAAAGACCCTTTACCAGGATCATCTTCTGTTTTGTCTCTGATTGTTTCAGGTAAGTTATAATCTTTGTTATTGCTTTCCCGCCCGGATACCTGGCACAGCTCCACTGGGCAAGTAGTTCTTCCGCCAGTTCCCGTTTCTCATGATCCTCCAAAAGCCGGAATACATCCCCATAATCATGATGAAAACCAACCGCAAACAGCAGCATATAATATTCCGGCGAGGCATCTTTTGGTATTAGGTACATGGATAAAACATTATGGGGGATTTCCTTCTCCTCATCAAATCTCAGTTCGTGATGCTCTAACCGCTCCTGCATCCTGGGGTTTGCTTTCCCCAGGTCATGATATTCACACGCCTTGCACAACAACTCATAAATCTCTCGATTGATATAGTGCAAATCCAAAAGCACCTTTGCGCGCTCCAATAGCGCATGGTTATGTGCTGCTATGGTAATGCCGCCGCTTTTGGCCGCCTGTTTTATCATCTCCCCCATCTCGTGGTCAAATAATTCCCTTGTCCTGTTTCCCTCTGTTTTTTCCATACTAATCCCCATTCCGGAGCGTTCACGCGACGGGGCGACGCAAATCTCAAATTTGCGTCTGCCATAAAACAAATTTGTGACGCTCTGGCACAAATTTGCGTGTGAAAAATCAGCACTTCAGTGTGATTTTTCACACTAATCCCCATGCAGATTTCTTCCTTACACAAAGTTTACAATATAATATTTTCCATTCTCCAGCCAGTCCACAAAGATACCGTCCTCTTCTCCCACATAACCCATCTCATATTGGGATGCATACAATACTTTCTTCTGTTCAAAGACTCTCTTGCCATCTTCTCCAATAGTATATAGTTTGGGCATTGCATATTTGGTTCCGATAATCTGTCTTCTCATTCCCTTGTGCTTCGTATAGACTTTTTGCTTCCTTACATTTGCAAGCGCAAGGTAAGCATAATACTCTGAGGTAAGTCCTTCCTCACATTCGGCAAGGGTAACCCATTTTGCGTCATTTACCTCCACAAAATCCTCACTTCTTCCCAGAGACGTAATATTGTATACATTAGCATAAATATCCTCCATTGTCTTTCGGTCTTTGGAAGTAATATGTATGATCAGATCAATATCCGACAGCAGCTCATATTGTTTGATTGAAGTCGTCAGCACCCGGAATCGGGAATAGGGAAGGGTATAGGTATTTGTCTCATATTCGGAAAACTCTTTTTCCATCTTCTTGATTTCTTCACTGATACCCTTTTCCAGTTCCTTTACCTTCACAAGCTCCTGGGACGATTTATCCAACTGTTTTCTCTGTTCAGCAAGCCTTTTTTTCTCTTCCTTTAACCGTCCTATTTCCGGTTTGAACTTTTCACTTTTCAGAGTCTGTACTTCTCTTCCCTTTTGTTTGAGGCTTTGGTATTCTTCCAAAAGTTCCTGATTGTACACCCTGATATCTGTATTTCTTTCAAAACTGCTGCCCTGCTTTTTGGCCTCCGCCACCTTGATAAATGCCGTACTGAGCATACTCTCATTTGTCATTTTGACAAGAATACCTCTGTCGTCAAAGGTGGAGTTTAAGAAATTATAATCCCGGTATACCCTTCTGTTTAGTGCCCCATATTTCCCCTGTATGCTGACATCCATCTCATGGGTATCCGTATAGCCGCACGCCTTGTGAATCGCCCCGATCACGGTGGAAAAGGGAGGCAGTGGATAGGTCATCTTATTATCAAAAGCTCCCGGTTTCCGGTAATTGGCACTGGATTGATGAAGTACCAGCCGTATTGCCTCTTTGCTCATCCGCACACCTTCTTCCTGTCTTCGCATACTACTTGTAATATTCCTGCACCTGGCTCCGCAGTGTCTCAAAAAAGGCCGCCACACTTGTGGGATTTAATTTCTCGACCACTTCATCCTCATTGTCAAAGTTATTGCCACGAAGCAGTGCCACGGAATATCCTTTCTTTACTTTCAAAAGCAGATCTTCCGATAGCACAAGTTTATTGTTCATCACTTTGACCACATTTTCAAAATAATGGGTCTTTCGGTCTGAGAATCCCCCCACAACAAAAATCGGTTCCGCATTATCCAGATTACCCTTTACCACCAGGCTGAGATTTTCCACCGCACTAAGAAGACTGTTGACCCGCTCCGCCTTTTCCCTGCCGTCGGCTTCCTCTTCTGTAAAATTAGGGTCTGTACCGATCATTTCCAGATCAATGGTCATGCTATATACGCGCAAAGACTTATCATACTCATACTGATAGGGCATTAATCCTGTCTTATCGGCGTCTTTCTGAAGATTCAGATTATTTGCCTTTGCATAATTGCTCGCCAGGTACAGATTGTTATGAAAACGTGTCTCACTGACGAATGGATCACAGGCCACCGCATCTGTCAGATAGAAGGAGCTGTTACGGATATAAGTATCCTTTCCCGTTGTCATATAGCCGCCTTCCAAAGCCCGGTTATTTGCCGCATTTCTTTCCGGTGTTGCCTCCTTTTGGGTAGCGCCGTCTACCGTGGTTACAAGGTCATCATACATCCCGCTCTGTACCATAATCGCATTTTTCAGACTTTCACGGCTGCGAATCGTGTACACATGTCCTTTTCTGTATATTTTCTGCACACTGCCGATGTTTCCAAGACTTTCCGAATAATTGGAAGTCATATTCGCTATCACTGTCAATGTAATTGTTTTTTTCTCCATAATTCTCTCTCCTTTACACCTCATCCATTGTCCTGTTATCTGTTTCTTCGTCCCCTGTCCTGCCTTTTGCATACTCATTAAAATTATTTACAAAAGTATATGCCGCCTCCTTGTTGGCCTCAAAATCCTCAAACAAATCATAGGCAAAGGGGAAATATACATCTGTATAATTTGATAAACTAAGCAGTATTTCCGAAAATCTGTTGTAATCATGGAAAATAAGCGCACTCAAAAGCTTTGTCTGATAACTGTTGATCTTATTCTTCTGGTTCCTTCTTCTAAGCTCGGCCGTTGCCTTTTCGGCACATGCATATGCACTGCGCATGTTTTTGTTCATATTCTCACCTCCAATATTCAATTGACTGCGAATCAGTAGATTCAGCTGCAATATATTCCACACTAATGTACAGTAATTTGATGCTTTTTCATTGACATCCTTCTTTACCAGTGCTTCTATCAGGCCATCCATCAACTGTAGATTACTGACCGCGTTTGTCACTTCTTCCTGTATCTGTATATAGCCTTCATCCAGTTTCACGACTCTGCAAAACATCGTATAATTCTTAATTTTCCGGAATATGGCAATGCTCTCCCTCCGCAGATAAAATGTTTCAAAATAGGGATTGTCTACATTCTTCCTGATAATCTCCACATCAAAATCAATGAAATCCGAGGCATAGATAATATTCTCAAATAAAACCCTTCGGATATCCGCACTTCCCTGCATCTGCTGCTGTTCCCTGCATTTATCCCGTAGTATCCTGTTCGTCCGGACCAGCTGTCTGATTGTGGAATTATCATTGATAAAGAAGGACTCCCTTCCGATGGTAAACGCAAGCGGAATAAAATCATAATACACACTGTCTGAGGAGCCAAAGAGTCCTGTGTCATATCGGTAGGAAAGAGATTTGCCTTTCTTTGCAAAATCCACATAATACCCTTTCAGCCGGGCTGTCTCACCCTCGGGTTTCCGGAATATATTTTCATTGCAGAAGTTCCGGTACAGATTGGATTTGTTTCTATAGGTTTCCCTTAAGATGACCGTCCTGTTCTCCCGGATCAGATCCAGTATCTCCTCTTTGTTTGTGCCGTCAAATTTCTGTTTGGAGAAGATTTTCTTCATCACCGTATTGGCCGTCAGTCTGCCATTAATAAAATCCACTTCCTCTTTCGACCACTCCGTTTTATCAAGGGCTCTCTCCACCACACAGTGATGCAGTTCTTCTGCAAAACAATACTCAATGAAATCGTCCAGTTTTTCCTCTGTTATGTCTGCCGCATTGAATTTGAGGAAATCCAGCCCCTCGTCATATTCCGCATCGTCATCATAGACTTCTTCGGCCTGTTCAATCTCTTCCCGGTTATAGGGAATCTGCGCATAATCAAAAAAACGAATCAATCCCACAATCGCGGCAGCATTTCTCCAGTCATCCGCTTCCAGATAATCTGTAAATTCTCCGCCCAATACTCATCCCTCCTCTACAATATCCAACATACCGAAACCTGCACTGCGTCTGCTGCAGGCACCATTTAGGTAAAAATGCTGCAAAATTTCCCTTTCCCCCGACACCGTAAAATCCGCTATGGTTGCATCCAGATAAATTCCGTAATGTTTGACTACCACTTTTCGACCCATCACGGAATGAACCTTAATATCTGCTACGGCTGCCTCGTCAAATCCCGCCATTTCCGCCTGCGTTTTCAATGCCAGTTCCAGTCTGTCCGCATATCCTTCATCTTCACAGGTATAATATTTATCCCTGTTCGTTTCCCGATTATGTTCCCTCACCACAAGCGATGATCCCGGCATTGTAACAAATCTAACAGTTGTGTCATTTGTTTCCTTCTGGTTGAGCTGGACTATATTTTTCAGGTAAATATAATTGCCATCCTCTGCCGGATATCTTTTATTCTTCTGATTTAAAAAAGCTAACATCAGGTACATGCCTGTCTGTCTCTTGTCATCAGCAGAAAACACCAAAGAGAACCTGTTATTGGCAAACTGCAATTTTTCTTTGGTGAACTTAGGCTTACTGACGATCAATGTCCAGGTAAAATCCTTTGTGTTGGTATCTGTATAGTAACGGTCTAATAAATTGCCATTTACAGAATCTGCCAAAGAATGCTTAATGTAGCTTAGAACAAGGCGCCGGTAGTCTGCATTTATCTCCGACTGGTCCACCACGAAGTCAAGTTTAAACCTCATATCTGCTTCCCTCCTTTCTTTTGTATATCTAAATTATTAACTACAATCGATTGTTGTTTATTATAATATCACGATTATCATAACATTTCAATAGCTAATGGTAATAATATCGGCTTGAAATTATTTTTTAAAAAAATTTGTCAGAAACAAATCAAAATGATAAAATAAATTAGACGTAGACTATATTAGAATTTAAAGATATTTTTAGCCTTAGCTCACTTACATAGTTCCATAGTGGAATAATAGCACATTATAACTCATAAATCCCTCTTTGACATTATACTACAGTTTTCAATATTCTGTCAACATTTCCAGAACATTCGTTCTTTTTTCGGGGACAATCGTTACTTTTCACTCCTACAGCAATATGCCAATCTGAACAGATATAAAATTCTTAAGAAGGCCCCGGTGCTTACTTAAATCCTTCAGATTAAAACGCCAACGGAGAATTTTATATCTGTTCAAGCATCACTTCTTGCTAACATGTGAAAAGTGACGGATAATCTTATTCCCCTACTCCGCCAAATAGATCCCCAAGCGCATCTCAATGGCATCCAAAGCTTCTTCCAGACTCTGATCGCCCTGCATGTATGCAATGCCCTCTTCATAAACCACATTTTCAAATACAAAATCTTCCATATAAACCGTATCGGTGGACGCAATCCAGGCAAGCAGTTCATCCACCTGCTCTTCCTTGGGCACACGAATAAGTATATCACATATAAATCCCTCTTCATCACTCAGACTCGAACTGCCGGAGATATAGTCATTATCTTTATATAGCCGCCTCTGATTATCATAATTATCCAGTATTGCCTTCTGATTGACCGGGATTCCTCCCAGCACATTCTTCTGCACTTCGTTTCCAAACACCACTTTTAGGAAATCCTCTGCCAGCGCAGTATTCTCTGACACCGCACTGATACCGAGCAGTGATCTTGCCCAGAGCACATGACCGGCCTGTCCCGGCATCGGAATTACCTCACATTCCTCCATCCCCTCCGACACAGCAAGAGACATCTGCAAAGTATACTCATCTATATCTTTCATGGAACCCACCACAAATTTACAGTAACCTCCCATAAAATATATCTCATCCCGGCTCATCCTAAGCTCGTCCGAGTCCTCAAATGCTTGTCCATAGTCCTCCATATAATACCTGCACCAGATATCCCACTCTTCGACCGCCTCTTCTGAAAGGCCATCCATCTGCGCGTCATAAATCCGCTTACTCTGTATCAGGAAATCAGAAATCGCCTCCCTGTTGATCTTCCCGTCTTGTATTCTCCATGACGGCATACTTGTCATGGAAAAAATGCGCATGACCGCCTTGGGTGACGAGAACCGCAGAAGATTACTGCCCGGATTATTCTTACGTGCATCTTCTATCGCGTCAGCTATACATGACATATCTGTCATTTTCTCCAAACCACTTGCATTTCCTAATATAAAAGGAAGCTGAATCTCACAAGGAGCCATATAGACATGTCCGTCATTTTCAAAAGCCGCCAGTACGTTCGGGAAAACAGCCTCATCCTTTTCCAAACTATCCAAAATCGGCCCGATATCCATGAGAAGACCTTTCTCCATGTATGAATTAACCGGCAGGTTATCCAGAATCAGCACATCGGGTCCTTTTCCAGACATTATACGGGTATTCAGATTCTTTATGGCATCCTCTCTGGTTGCAGAGCCGGCCTGTTCCAGACCAATCTCATAATTCACATAGACCGATGGATTGGCCGCCTGATACAGATTGATAGCCTGTCGTATGGTCGCCTTATCTTCCAGACTATATACCTCTAATCTGTCATTTGGCACTGTAGGAATATCCGGATCATATACAAAATGCATAAGCTTTTGACCAGTCAGCAACACAAGAAATTCATCTTCACCCGCAACTATCATATCCATGATGCTGTAAGTGGGATTACCCAGAATACTTAAGTTCCCATCAACCACCTGTTCAATTGCCGCACCACCAAGAACATGACGATATATTCCTGTCTGCCCCGCCAGATATACCACCTCATCACTTACCGGCAATAGAAATAAATCGTAATTCTTTCCTGTAAAGCTGTCCCTCTCACCGAAATTTTCCTTTACAAAGTCTGACAGCACCTTATCTTCTATATAGTTCTCCGCCTCCATATCATAAATCAGCGGTGCCTCATACCCCACACCGTCCATAAACATGAGCTTCCCGTAAAAACGGACCAGTTCCGGCCGGCCTTCCTCTACGGTCAGAAATTTCCTACAGGTTCCATCTTCCTTTATTTCATACAAAGTAGAACTCAACGTGCTGGCAATAATCCTTCCCGTATCCGATATATACACAGCGTAAAAATCAGCATCTTCCTCCGGCAGATCCGCCTCCACCGGTATCTTTGTACCATCAGGCTTTACAAGCAATAACATCATGTCCATGTCCTTAACATCCGTATTGTCAGTTTCTTCTGTCTCTTCCTCCCCATCCGCATTGTCGTCATCTTCCATATCAGCCTCTTCAGGCGCACAATATATCACAGCCGCGCTCTGATCCTCTCCCAGCGCAACACTCATAATGAGATTTCCCTCCTGTGCCATCTGTGTAAGCCAGGGCATACTCTCCGCTATCCAGGTTCCACCGTCATCCCAGGAACCCAGTACAAAACCACTGTTATCTATCAAAAAAAGACTGCCGTCTTTTTGCTGAAACAACCGACTGTTAAAGTCTGAAAGACTGTAACTGAGTTCTACCTCTCTCTCCACATACCTTCCCATGGCAGTCCCCTGCTGCCCGTCCTGCGCATCATTGCCATCCTGATGCAGGCTCCCATCTATACCTGTATTCCCCGGGTTTCCTCCCATACTGCATCCGGTCAACGTCCCTGTCAACAAGGCTGCCGCCAGCAGCCATACCTGTATCTTTTTTCCTGTCTGCTTCTGTGTCATATGGAACTCCTCCTTTTGCCACTATCATTATAGCAGTCCCTTTCTCTAAAAAATCTCTAAAAAACAGCAATCAGAAAAATCCTTCCACTATAAAAGGGTTCCGGAACCGCTCCAAAACCCTTCACTTTACCAATCTAAAGATAATATATGTAGCCAATATCATTTCCTCTGCTTCTTCCTTGCCGTTTTCTCCTGATACATAACCTCATCAGCCTCCCTGACATAATCGTCCAACTCTTTGCTGCAACGCATATCCGTGTCAATTCCTCCTGCACTGATACCCAGTTCGCACGGAAAATCCAACAGCTTCACCCGCGCACTGATATCCTTACGGATACTGTTCACTAACCTTGTCATCTCATCTTGACTCATCTTCGTCAGAATAACCAGGAATTCATCCCCGCCCATACGGATTGCCACTGCATTGTCCGGACAAAACCGCAGAATTGCCCTGGCAGTAATCTTGATGGCAAGATCGCCACATTCATGACCAAATGTGTCATTCATATATTTTAACCGGTCCATATCCATGAAAAGAATACTCAGATCCTGATTCTTTTCCTTACTTTCCTTGAAAATACGACATGCCTGATTCTGATAACCCAGACGGTTATACAGTCCTGTCATGGCGTCCCGCATGGAAATCTCTCCCAGTTCCCGGTTAATATATTCCAGCCGCTTACTTCGGTAGAAATTCTCCATGCCGGTCATAATCGTACTCATCAGTTTATTTAAATACCGCTTTTCCATCAGATATGCGGAATTCACAATCACCATGTAGCCTACCGTATACTGGCTGAAATGAAAGGGCAGAAATAGATATTCTCTTCCCCCTTCATCCGCATCCAGATCATCAAACAGCTTTTTACGGCTCTGAACCTCCATCTTGATCTTTCCGGACGCCGGATCCGTATATATCTTTTTCATCTTGTCCGGATAACCGATTTCGTGAAACCTGCCGTCTCCGGACAAATTGGTGATGTCTTCCAACGTCTCTCCGCCTTCATTCTGATAATCTTCAATTTTCTCATCCAACACCAGGTACATATCATCACACTGCAAAGAATGAATCCCTTTTAATATCTTCTCATATATCTCTTCCGGTGTTTTACAATACAGCAGTTCATATTCCAGCATCTTGATTTCTTCTTCCAGACCTGTAAGCTCGGCTTCTGTCAAAATCTCTTTGCGGACATACGCCGCCTTGTCAAAATTATCAAATCCTGTCACAATAAAATCTTCCGGCACGGAAAATCCTTTTTCCTCAGCGGCTTTACAAACACCCACCGCAATCTCGTCATTGGCACAGATCACAGCCTGCGGCAGTTCTCCATGCTTTTCATATAACTTCATAAAGCCACGATATCCGCTCTTGATCTCGAAACTTTCGCAAAAGAAACACTCCTCTCCACAGGGCACATTCCGTTCTGTCAGATAATCCACAACAGCGCGCATCCGCTGTCCGTTTTCATAATTATCCCTGGGCCCCATCACAAACCAGAATTTCCTGCACCCATGAACATGATAAACATGTTCCATCATCGGAAGCATGGCTGCATAATTATCAATCCCCACATAATAAAATCCCTCAATCCTGTTTGCAAGAGAAAGAACCGGCTTACCCGACTGTCTGGCCGCATTGATAAGATATTCCCATGACGCTGCGCCACAGCCATACTGTTCCCGCTGATGGATGCTGTTGACATCCAGTATGATACCGTCGAACTCTGACAGATCCGGCAACTGGTAAATATTGTATTCTCCAAGATTATAATTACGATCCAACGTCCATGCGCCGGCACTGCGGAAAATATAGAGATTAATCTCCTCATCCATTTCCCTGATCTTTTTTAAAAACCATGCCACACGTGTGCAGGCAAATGCACGATTGTTGGCCTCCATGATCATTGCAAGTTTTTTCATCTCAATCCTCCACGAGGGAACAAGCTAGATAACCCCATTATCGGTTTGATTATATCATTCTGACACACTATCTGTCACTACAAATCAGAAAAAGCGGTCTTTCTTGCGGTCTGAATATTCATCAGATGATACCGCTTAAATTCCCGCACCAAATTACTCAGTTTCTTGGGCGTAATTCCAATATATTCATGAAACTGTCTTTCCAACTGCCTGCTGCCGATAAAACACTCTCTGGACAGCCTGCTCACATCCAATGCTCCATGATGCAGGATAATATTGTCTATCGCTGTGTCAATCAATTCATGGTTTCTTGCTGTTTGCAGCCTGTTGATAAGCAGTCTTTCTGTCAAATGAATGATATCCGCCAGATCTACCGGCTCAACTAAGCGCTTTCGCAGTTCTATGCCCAGCCAGCTGAACCTTTCCCTGACATCAGACCTTCCGTTTACCGTTCCGGCAAAAGAGTCTTCTGCGAAAACAGAGTCTCCCCAGGCATAGAAACGAATAGCAAACACTGACATCTTATGTACATTGTTCTCTTCATTATGAACATAAAAACTACTGTCATTAATGCCATTGAAATCAGAGACCACAATACGCTTCTCCTCATCCATGCGGTAAATAATATCTACGCAGGTATCTGGTATCACGATTGCCGAAGTTCCGCCTGTCTCTGCATTAGAGCAATGATATTCACCACCCCAAAATGTTGCGCTCCCTCATCAACCTGGGTAGAGAGCAAAGTCATCTTATAACCCTGGCTTTTCATTTCCTTTTCCCAACAGAGTATCGCCTGCCCGGCAAATCCCTTTCCACGATATTCCTCTTTGATAAAGATAAAATTCAGAAACGGGAGATTATCCCACAAGACACAATATGCCATTGTTCCGATCCGTCTGCTTCCTTCCCCGATAACGTAGCCGGACTTCGTGAACACCCGATTCATATAGGCTGTATCATCAACATGCTTATCCATGCTCATTACAAATTCTTTATCGCTATCTGTTACAATTCTAATTTCCATATCTTCTTCTCCCCTAACCGCCAATTGTTGCAAGAATATTAATGAATTTCAGTATATTTTCATTCACAGGTTTGATCGCATTATACAAAAAACCTATTTCACGAGGAGCTATCGGCTCAGACAAGTTTATTTCTATCAAAGAACCTGCCCTTAATTCCTGGGCAACGAACTGTTTTACCACACAGGATATTCCTATCCCCATTCTGGCAAATTCAATAAGCAAATCCATTTCATTTACTTCCAGAATATGTAAAGGATTAATTTTATTTTGTGCATAGTAATGATTTAAATGTCTGCGGGAAACATTATCCTTATCCAGCAAAATAATATTTCCATGTTCAAATATCTTATCCTCATCACAATTTAATTTATTCCGATATGCCGGCGTACAAACAAAGACGTATTCAATCGTCCCCAACGAATGATATACCGTTGTTCCCAGATTATCTGGCTTCGCTGCAAGAGCCAGGTCTATATTACACTGTGCAAGCATGGAACAGGCTGCTGATGACGATGTACAGGTAATTGATATGTCGGTATCCGGATATAGACCTGTAAATGCCTTAAGATAAGGCATGAGAAAATACTTGCACAGCACATTACTGGCCGCTATCCGCAAATGCCCCGTACTCTGCTGCAATCTAATCGCTTCTTCCGTATCTGAAAGAGTACGAAATGCCTTTTTAACATTCTCATACAGGATTCTCCCTTTTTCCGTAAGGTCAACCCCTTTTGCCTTTCTGATAAAAAGAGTGGTCCCCAGATTCTCTTCCAGCTTTTTGACGGTAATACTTACTGCCGGCTGTGAAATATATAATTGTGCTGCTGCCTTTGATATGCTCTTACATTCAGCAACCGCAAGAAAAATTTTATATCTGGAAAGATTATCAAAGTTTTCCATATTTCCATTCCATAAATTTATTTTATATATTTTATAAAATCCATATATTTGAATTATATCATTAACAACTTTATAATACAAGAAAATTTGTACAGGAGAATATACATGAAGACTTATGAATTCGACGGTGAGAGATACCGGACTGCTTCTTCCCATCAGAAAGAATGGGGAAAAAGTCTTATTTCCAAAATCACTTTGCAAGGTAATGAAACCATATTGGATCTGGGTTGCGGTGACGGACACTTAACCGAACAGTTAGCATTGCTTGTGCCGAATGGAAACGTGTTAGGTATAGACGCTTCCATCGGAATGATTCAAACGGCACAAAACATTTGCAGGGATAATCTTGCCTTTGTCCGCATGGACATCAACAATCTGCACTTTTCCAATGAATTTAATATTATTTATTCTAATGCGGCCCTGCATTGGATCAAAGACCACAAACGGCTTTTGCAAAACTCATACGCGGCATTAAAACCCGGTGGCATATTATTATGGGATTTTGGAAGCCATGGCAACTGTTCTAATTTTCTTGCAGTAATCCAACAAAAAATGGACGAAGATAACTACAGAGAATTTTTCCGGGATTTTGAAATGCCATGGTTCATGCCCTCAAAAAACTGCTATGAGGAACTGATCTCCGATATCGGCTACTGCGATTTTACAATTACCGAAGTAAACCGGGACAGGTATTTCCCAACTTCTGACGAGATGATAAAGTGGATTGACCAGCCATGTATTGTACCTTTTATCGAGTGTATCCCCGATATGCTCAAAAATAAATTCCGTCAAGAAGTCATTGCAGAAATGCTTAAAAAAACACAACAGCCGGACGGAACCTGCTTTGAAACGTTTCGCAGGTTATTTGTGTATGCCTTGAAATAGGGTATGTATGAAGATGGGAAATAGTAATAATATTCTACCCTGTTTGAGTTTCAATTTAGAGCTTACCATGTTTAATATATCAATAAAGCTCTTTGAGATTACTTCACATCTATTTCACTGTTTTTAATTTCATCTTTCTCATCACACCTTAAATCCGCTTCTCCACGCTACTGAAAAGCATATAAATAATATGTTTTATTTCATACAATATATTTTTTCATCATTTACCACTATTGTATTAATTTTTGACCACATTAGTGGTAAAATATGCCTGAGGTGATAATAATGGCTTTTCCAGAGAAACTAAAATATTTAAGGACTTCAATGAGATTAACTAAAAAAGATTTTGCGAAAAAAATTGGTGTATCTCAATCTTCTGTTAATTATTGGGAAAAAGGACAACGCATACCTTCAATTGAGGCCGCCGCTAAAATCGCAGATTTTTTTGATATAACAATTGAGAGTCTTTTAGCGCAAAGTAAGAAATTCCTGCGCACACAATGAACGTATTTTTTGCATGCACCAATCTCAAAACTCTCTCAGAAAAAATAGTGGACGCATTATAGAAAAATATATTTCTACTCTTCGTTCTTCTTATTCAAAAAAATCTGACAAACGAATTTTTGATTTATTTATTTACTGCAAATATCCGCCTGCTGTGCTTTAGGCATCCCAACCAACTGCAAAAACTCCCTTGCTTCCTCAATCTTACCCACAGTATCCCTCCAAAATCACGTTACAATTGTTCTCCGACAAATCCTGGCTCTTCATCAGGCTTTGTCCCATCTCCTGTATACATTCCAGATCAGGGACAGGCATTGTATTTATTTCTGTTGAATTAACCTGCGTAGAACCATTCAGTATACGATAATATTCATCATAAAGTGTCGAATTAAATAAAACATACAATCCATACACTAAGCACTCAGTCAGCTCTGTCAAAACCCCAAAATAAAATTAATTTTATTTTGGGTACTGATTTTTCTGTACTGCGGAAAATCTTTTTCCAGGTATATGCCGCACTGTAGTCGTCTTGTCTCTTCTTTCGTTGTAAAGCGCTTCACAAACAGATAATTTTTATTATCCTGCATCAACCCCTGCTGGTTGGTGACCACATACTCATGTTCCTTCTTTATCGGGAACTGTATCTTCCCCTCCTTAATATGCTGTGCATAAAACAGTGGAACGGCCCCTTCTTCCTCTTCATTTCGCAATATATCCCGGTTGCGGAAATCAACTGTCAGCCCGGTTTTCATCTTAATTCCGATATCCGGCAGTGTTCTATCAAATCTATGCAGTCTTTTCAACACTGCCACTTCCTTTTCATCTGTCAGCAGATATACATAATAATTGGTGCCGGATACTACTAAACCATATGGTACTGCCAGAGAGGTTATATCCGCAAAATCACGATTATTCTAAGAAGATGTAATCCTGACCTCCCGGGGCATAGTCCGGGATTTTTTTACCTTTATAATTATGGTTTCCTGTAGCACACCTTCCTGATCAAATATATTTTTACGGCTTACGAACAGATGGATATGTACTATCTTTCCTTCCGTAAGAAAATATTCACGAAAACGCTTAAAATATGCCCCGGAAGTCCATGATCGGGGCATAATATACACCATTTCACCTTCCTCTTGTAAATTAAAAAGGCTCATCGCTGCAAAAATAAAATACATGTTAGGTGTCCCATAGCAGATTGAGGGCATGGCCACCGCTTCCGGCGCATCCTTGGGAATTTTCATATATGGCGGATTGCCAATGACAAAATCATATTTTACAGGATTTAAGCTGGCACCGATCATGCCATTAAAATCCAGATACTGACTCAAAATATAGTTATCTGTGAGAATATCTGCAATACCGGTAAAACGCTGCTGTCATTTTCATAACAAGTCAGTTCAACAGCTTTCACATGATCTAAAGTTTCCAGACGTTACCGTCCATAAGTTTCGTATAGCGCACTATATGTATCTGATTATATCACCTCACTTCTCTATTTGCCATAAAATTATAGGGAGTTGGTGCCTTGGTGCCTTATAATCAGCCCCTGCTGTCAGTAGAGGCTTTCCCTTATTTTCCTCATCTTTCCCCAAACATTATCTCCATAGTTGCTTACCAGGACGGAAATAATCCCCTTATCAGGATTATATTCAGAAATGAAACTCACTCCCGGATCACAGCCTTGAAAATACGCAAAGTCCCTGCCATTCGGATTATCTATAATCCACATGCCATAGCCATAATACCCTTCTTCTGCGTCACTCCCATCCCCACTCTGCTTACTAAGCATATCTGAAACAAAGGATGTTGAAATCAGATGACCTGCCAGCAAATTCGTCCAAAAACGAATAATATCTTTTACCGTAACAAACGCCCCGCCTGCACCAGTACCTTTTACATCAACAGAAAAGATATTTGTACGATAATCGTTTGTGTCAGTACAGTAAATATAGTTATTGGCACATTTTGACGGCAACCTGTCCAATTCATAATAACCTGTTGATTTCATACCGCATATATCAAAAATATTTTCTTTCAGATATTGATCAAAATACTTTCCTGTTACTTTTTCGATAATCATTGCAAGCAATACATACCCTGAATTATTGTATTGAAACCTTTCACCCCTGGGGTACATCATAGGCTTATTGATGAATAACGGAAGCAAGTCACTGTTATGTCTTATTTTATAATTAGGATAATCAGTCCATAATTCTTCATATTCTTCCATCACACTTTCATCAAAATAATCCGGAACACCCGATGTATGATTTAAGAGCTGCCTGACTGTAACATCCTTATCAATATCGTTCCATGAAATAGAATCGAGCAGCACACCCAATGTATCATCAAACCCTATTTTCCCCTGCTCAATCAACTGCAAGATTCCTACGGCAACAAATACTTTCCCTGCTGATGCACTTGCAAATTTCGTCTCCACCGTGTTGGGAATTTCATTTGCCATGTCTGCAAACCCATTTTCCTGTTCGTATAAAACTTTGCCGTTCTGCACAATATATATGTTTCCCCTGAAATTTACATCCATCATTTCTTCCAATACACCACCTCCTCATTTATCGCCGATTGCTGTCTTCCGTTTTAATATACATACGGTCCAGTTTCCCATGATAGGCAATCATTGCCAATATGCCGCCCAGCACTTCAATCATGCACAAATATCCTGCAACTAATCCTCCAAAGGCAAGCCCGCATACGAAGCAGACAATAAATCCCACTCCCAACAGAATCCACATAAGACCATGCTTTCGATTATAAGCCTTGACATCTGTAAGCTGTTCTTTTTGGGGCGGTTTCTTTCCAGACCAGAAACCAACCGGCTCCTTACTTCTATACTGGACAATTCCTATGATTATAACAGGCGCTATACAGACCAACGCTACTATTGATGAAAAAATTATTTCTGTTGACATTTTAATCCCCCCCTATCTCACGTAAATTTCAGAAGCCTTTTCCATCTTTTCTGCCTATGGGAATAAAAGCAGACTGCCCATAAATATATAAATACCGTTTTCCAACCTGCCTCAATATCTACTATATCAGTATATCTCGTGTTACCTTCATCCATTTTTTCAATCAATATCCTATGATTCCAAACTGGAACATGCATATTGCTTTCATTGGTAAATATTCCCTGCTTCACCCCAAAATGGATAACTTTAATTGTGTGAATACCAAATGGAATAACCCCAAACAATTTAAATCTGTAAGAGGATTCTGTTCCCTCTTTCCAAATCAGTTCATGATTTCCATTGACAGGCGTAAAGGCTGCCATAGGCCAGGCAATATACTGTAACGTTTTTAACTTTTGCAGTCTCTTAAATATTTCTTTTTCTGTGGTTGGAAATACTGATGTTCTTCTTACGATCATCATCTGTATACACCTCGTACCTGACTTTTCCCAAATTTATAATCACTAACTTCCTTAAACACCATTTCCAAATGTCGTCTCCCAAAGTTCATTCGTAATCTTCCCGTCTGAAACACACATCAGATTGGCTTCCGCCTCCTTATAAATCCAATCCTTAAATCCACAGTTCCTTGCAGACTGATATACCGGCTGCATAATTTCTTCCAATACACTTGAAAAGCATAAGAAATCCTGTCCTTTACGATACATTTTGCTTCGCACCACGTTATCATTTAAGTGCTCTTTTGCACATTTTTCAAATGCGTCATGCAAGATCTCATATTTCCACATCATTTCATAAGAAATGAATTCCAGTCTCGCCAGTTGAGGAAAATAAACATCCCAGGTCGGCAAATTGTTGCTCTTACTGCTATTAATGCTTCGGGTTGTAGGATGTAAATTCCAGAACTCATCATGCGCTACATACGACCACGGTACAAAATGATCAATTGAAATGTCTTTCTCTGATAACTGTACATGCCCATAGATTTCATGAATCGGCTGAATCTCCATTAACAGCTTCCAATATCTTTTGATTTTTTCTAACTTCCGTTCCTGGGGCGGATATAATTTATCCGCAATTCCCGGAACACTTGGATTACGTCGTTGCAGATATACAATAATATTGTATTGCATCCATCCCTTGATAATCTCTTGATTTTTATGTATATAGGAAAGCCAGTCCGCGTTAAATCGAATGGTGGTCTGCATACCATTCAGTTTCTCAAAATAGTACATTAATCTGCGTTCCTGATTAATCTTAGAGATAAGTGCGCTTTCCGATACATTCCACTCTTTTCCCTTAACCTTATCCATAAATGGAGCCTGAATACGGTAGGGAACATTTTTCGTCAGTATCCTTTTCCGCTTTATGACTTCTTTGTCTTTACAGTTTTCCAAATAATGAATAATATTTTCTTTCTTCTCTGAAGATTTTAATTGGGAAATCTGCTGAAGATATATGACTAAACTTTCCAGTGTATCTCTGGGACCCAGATTTAAATGATATTCTATTACCATATACCATGCATCTGCAATCATCTCATCAATCAATTCTTCATAAGTTGTGCTTTCTTTACCCGCCAGCACTTTGGAAACAATTGCCTGAAACCAGAAAAACTTGTAACATTCACTTGTATTGTCAAATATCCTGCTCAGATTTTGAACTTCTAAAGTATCGGAATACGGTAATATCAATGGGAGTCACCTTCCTGCTTTTAAAATATAGTTGGGCTTATGATTTATGATCATTCCGAATTTATAAAGGTTTCTGCACTAAATATAGCGGTATCGTATCTATAATGACAATCTCATTTCCCGCCTCCACAACTGCTTTTCTAATACCTGCATAATAATCTGATTTATAGGGCTCATCTAAAGTTATGTGTTCACAGTGCGTACTAATATAACAAATATATTCATCTGCGTTCAGTTTCCGCACACTTTTCCACTCTTTGTATTTCATGTTCTAAAATCCATAATTAACAACATTTTCATAGTTCAACTTACAATTATATCTTTGTTTTACGCGGAAATATTTATCATATACTTTGTCAATCTCAGCTCTTAAGGACGGATTTGCACTTGTCTCATCCGAGCGAGTCATAAACATGGCAAGATAGCCTCCCGGCTTTAGCATCCTATATGTTTTCGTAAATGCTATTTCTTCAGGAATCCATTGTATCGTAGCTGCCGAATATACTAAATCATATGTATGTTCATTAAAACTATAGCTTTCAAAGTCCCCATTCACAATATGAAAGTTCTGATAGCAGCCAAACTTATCTTTCATAAAAGAAGTGAAATTTTCTCCAAGCTCAATTGCCGTGTAGTCGCACCCTGTTTTTAATATAGGCTCTGTCGCCTGACCCGTTCCAGGACCAATTTCAAGTACTTTCTTTTCAGAATTTAAACCGCATATTATTTCCAGTTCTTGAAATAACTCTTACAATATCTTGGTCTATACTTATCAAAATCTTCTGGTATTTTATCAAATGTTTTACGGAAATCCATTTTGTTTTCTCCTCAAACTACAATTTGTCTTTAGAGTCACAAGCCATTTTCAATGAAATTCCAGCAAATGGCTTTTCCTTTGGTTCACTATTATTTTCAGATATTAAAAAACTGCACCCCCTCGATTTCTCAACGGATTGCGGCGCTCTTTTCTTTGATGTGCGCCTTGTATCTGAGGTTTTTCGGATTTTCCCCATTATTCAGTCTTGATGCATGAAGTTCCTCTATCCTTTTATCTCGTCCAGGATTTCCAACTTTCACATACACAAATACTCTTTGTGTTATTCCTTCTGCTTTGGCATATTTCTCAATCTGTTCTTCATATCCATGAATATAGTCAGCATTTGAAGAGAGTTTTCTAACATAGAACATGTTGCAGATTTTAATAAGTCCACAGCTTTAATAATATTAATGAATTATTCCTTTACCAATCTATATCGCCTTATCCTATTAGCTCCATAAGATTCAACTTTCTTTTGCTCTTGTAACTTTTGAAGCAATTGCCTTGCTCTACGTTCTTTTACATCCAAAAGAATACAAATATCTCTGCAAGAACATTCCGATTGTTCTGATAGGTATTGGAATATCTTCTCTAACTGCTGTTCCGTCTTTATCGGCACTTTTTTATCGGCATTTTTTATCGGCATTTTATTGTCGGCAATTTCTGCCGATAAATCATTGCCGATATTTCTAGCATTATAATTCAAATTTTTAAATATTAACCAAAATTCACTATTGCTCGACTTAAACTCCGGCTTCATTTCTTCTGTATAATGTTCCTGAAATTCATAAGAATCCAAAATTTTCTTAAAGCCACTACCCCTGCGATCCATATACTTCAACCGGTTAAATATGTCGGCAATAATCGGATTCCGTCTCCTAGACGATACATTTCTCAAGTCTAAGTCCTGCACCTTGCGTCCATCCAGCATACCGCCCGGAGAGTAAATCTCCATTCTGTCATCAAACATATCTATATGAACTTCACTCCCCAATTCCAGATAATCCCTATGAATCAGTGCATTCACAATTCCCTCAAGAACAGCCGTATCCGGATAATCCGGCATCTCAATTCTTCCGTTTCCGGTCTTTCTCCATGCCTTCTTTGTATTTCTGGAAACAAAACTCATGCTGTCCTGCAAAAGATTTACAAGACCACCACTGTATTCTGCATCATCAATAGCATCAATCAGCCCTGATGCCTTGTCTAGCCCATTCCATCTCGTACAAAAAACTCTCGAATGACGAATTGGAGACTCGTCTGCCAGCAATGCCCCTGCATTTGTAAGATTCCCCTCTTCGTCTATAATTCCCCAAGATTCATAATCGTTATCTTCAAAATCTTTCCCTGTATTACGCTTACATACAGAACATATTTTCGTAAAAGCCATATTCTTAAACTTATAATTTGAAACCAAACTGTCATAAGAACGGTTTGTTCCCTGAAGAACCAGCCGCTTGAGCGTAATATTATCCGCCGGGACACTTTCATTTCCCAAACGAATATAAGCTGTCATATTCCCCTCGCCCACATAATAATATGGTGTTTCTTTACCTGCATATACATCAAGAAGAATCAATTTCTTGCCATCTTCTACATGAAAACGCAAATTAACTTTTGGGATAGAATCAATTTTCGTTTTGATTATCTCACTTATAAACTCCGCATCAGATTCTGCATTTTCTAATCCAACAACCTCATCATCATTTGTAATGCCCCAAATCAAGGTACCGCCAAAACTATTTGCAAACGCGCTGACACTTTTCAGCCAACTCTTTACCTGCTTTCTTTCCACACTACGTTTTTATCATATTCGGTTGCTTCTCCAATTACTTTGTTTGGATCAATCCGCACTAACCCACTTCCTTCCTGTTGACTACACATAAGGCTCATCTACGCATTTTATATCTATGCAGAGAAAACTTTCGCATCATTCGATGTTTCATCATTAATAAAGCTACAAAAATCTCACTCAATGCACTCTAAACTCATCCAAAATCACCGCAGCTTTTGGATTATCAAGTTCCACCATTGCCTGTAACACACCCTCAAATGCCCTTGTTAATTCATCATCATTTTTTATATCATCACTTCGATATACAAACGCCTTTAACACCAACATATCAAGTATCCATTGAACCTCAGTTATAGACTTTGCAAACTTTGCCTTATCTTCATGTAATGCTTCTTCAAAAACTTCATTTAGCGAAATAAGAATATGTGGTAATAATTCCTCCATCCGCAACTGATATATAGTTTGTAGCAAATCCTTAACATGATATTTGCCATATTTTTTAAACTGGCTATTTAAAAACATTTTATTGCTGTACGAGTATTCCGTTTTAGCCTTGCTCCAATCTCCATGACAATATCTGGTCAACGAAAGCATTAGTGACTTATACAGTTGAATGCGAACATAATCATTCTTTATACAATTTATCTTGCCATCTAAATAAAGAATTTTGCTTTCCAATGAGTGACGCTTATCTTTATCAGAATAAGCATCAAAATATGCACAAACAAAATCACCAAAAATATCCTGATAGAACTCTATTGTTTCTGAAGTAAATAGCGAATAATCAACATTGTCAAAAAGTATATCAATCGCTTTCTCAGTATTCTTATCATTACGCACTATCTCTCGTTGAAAGAGTTCTACAATCTCATGTTCATGAAATACATCTACAATACGATATGCTTGTCTTTCTGACCTATCAAAATCCCACAGTTCTATTAGGCAATAAACAATGTCTTTCATCACTACTTCAAATATTTTATCGGAGAAATCCAACCCACAATTTGATATAAAACAAAGAATTTCAATATCATATTCACTAATATCAAATGATTTTTCTTCTCTATCCTTTTCTTCAAAAAGATAATTTTTGATAATTTCTTCATTTTTACTTGCATACGGTGCAGCGTTTTCTTGTGTTATCCAATAATCAACACCTGATAATTTTAATTGTTTATTCGGACGAAATTCAAAATTCGGTTCTTTTTCTGAATTTTTCAAATAATTAGCATTATAAACCTGATGCTGCATTTCATCCTCTGCCAACATTATAATTGTATTAAAAACTGCCTTCGCCAAAACCCTATCATTCTGTAAATACAGTTTAGCCTGCGAAGCTATTTTAGATATCAAACCATTTTGTCCCCTATAAAGTAAACAGTCCAATAATAGTTTTTTTATTCTATTTTTACTCTGTACTGAAATATCGTTTTGTAGCTGCATCCATAGCATGTACACCATTTTATTATCTGCCACAAATGAACCATTGTTAAAATATTTATTTATACCTGTTATCCAAATTTCGCAAAGATATTCTCGTCTTGAAGCATGCATTTCTTTATCACTTAATGCTATAGCTATAAGTTGTTCCATAATATTTTCATAATAAATCCGATTAATTTCATCTTTTTTCACTGTTTCAATAATCAGATCCAACACTTCATTAAGCGCTTTATAATCAGCCTTACCACCTTTAATAATTCCCTCACTTTTCGCAGCTAATTCATCAATTCTTTTCACTGGCGATTTTGCATTTGCATCTTCTCGGTGCTGGACTATTTTTTTCGCTTCACCTGTTATTTCAGGCTCAATAGAATAAGTATTTTCTGATATTTTTCTAATTGAAGCATTACGCAAATCCATTTTTTGAATTTGTAAGTATTCTTGAGCTTCCTCTCCCTCGTTTGATGTTTGTGAATACATGTAATCACATAAATCATTACATTTATTGCACACTTCACCGCCATGCAATAATTGGGCCTGAATCACATATTGTTGTAAATTAATGTTACACTTTTCATCTAGTTGGTAACGCTCATTTAGTAATGGAATTCCAATTGTCTGTAATATCTGTTTTTGTAATAATTCCCTTGTAGGATCCTTGATATATAATCCATATCGATGAGTATCCCAATATAGCAGTTCAAAACTTGTCGCCAAATCAAGAGCATATCCCGGCAGTTCTCTTTGAAAGTTCATTCCAATAGCTTCAATAATAGTAAACAAAGCAACATTGTTCGACTTAGCATATATCTCCGTTCTTACCGTTTCTGCTAACAATTCAATATCCGCTTTATTATCTGCATATTCCTTTATTGTTTTAATAAGAACTGACTTAAGTACATATAAAATATCACTTATAACCAATGGTAAATGATGTTCTTGTACTCCAGCCAACCACATCTGTGGATTTCCGTAATATTCTCTGACTTTATTTTCGTCCGCAAAATATATACTCACTTTGCAGGCATATTCCGGCTCAATATCAACATAATTTTGAATAGCTCGATTTATAAACTTTATTGCCCAGTTAAAGCCTATGCAAAATTGTTCCGTAAATATGTTCCACAAAAACAAATTTTTATACACCTCATCATATGACATATTATAATTATTTACATATTTACTCAATCCATAAAAAGACTCCTTATTTATTTCATAACCAGCGTAATCTCGATACCTTTTATCATTTTTATTATTCTTAAGCCACAAATTATTCGCCAAATCGCATAATTCTTTCGGGATTGTTCTCGCTAATACTGGATATGTATTTTTTAAAGTCTCCTCTATTATCTCACATGCCCATCTATTCTCCCTATGATCTTTATTTTTACAATACTGAAGCAAAATTTCAAAAAAATTTCTAATCCATTTTTCTGATACATCAGCCATCCAATACACTATTTTTAATAATGGCACTATTGTCTTTTTTGTATTATAATACCAATCCTCATCTCGACTATTAATTACTTGTTCAATATAGTATTCTACAATTTCACACGCAGCTGACGATGCATTTTTAGTCTTGTTTCTTTGCTTTGTATAATCCTCACATAATCGTAAAACACTAGCTCTATCCAATACTTCCTGATAATCATTCCAATTTCGATGCAATAGTAAAAGTAAACTCTCTCTTGCTTTTCCAACAGGTGTTACATCTAACGAAACTGCTACTGAATCACTTTTCAATATTTTTGCTTCAAAAGCATATAAATTTGCAATACGAATAATCTCATCAATATATCCTTCATCAACTAAATCTTGAAAATTTTCCTCAAAAAAATCTGAACAATATTTTGATTTTACAATTCCAATTTCAGTCTGATTTTTCCATTTTTCTGAAATATACTCACTAAAAATAAGTTCATATATAAATTTTTCTCTATTTTTTTGCAGAAACAACTTATTTGAAATCCATATCTGATATCTTCTGTACACGCATCTTCCTATTGATTCTATATTTTCAAAAAATAATTGAAAGTTTCCCTTGCATGAGTCAAAGCACTTATCAAAATAATATTCAAAACAAATATCTTCAAAAATATCATACTTTAGCCTGACATATTCTCCCTTTTGAATGGTAATCCCTTCTGTAGTTAGAACATGCAATATTTTGTCCTTAATTTCTGTCCGGTGTATACCTATCAAAAATTTTTTTGCTCTTGTAAATGATATATTTTCTATATTACTTCTTATTTCATCACTTGATACACCATATTTAGCTGCCTTATCTTCAAGACATATAATATTTCTCCAAATATATTTTCTAAATTCATTCTCATCTTGCATATTATGGGCATCTGGCATCTTGCTTACAATCAAATTTATATAAAACGGTGACTTCAATAAATCTGCATAAGCCTTCTGCTCTCTCATCTTTTTAATAACTGAATATTTTTTACAGATTCCATTAAGTTCACTGCTCGAAATATCTTCTATTTCATATATTTTAATATAGTATTTAGTTTGTAACTCAAAAAAAGCATTTCGATCCTCAGTTCTACAAGTTGTAATTATATATGTATTGTCGTATTTTCCTGCTATGTTATACAAACATTGAAGCAATTCAATTTTATCCACAGAACAGTCAGCAATAAATTCTAATGCATCAACAAAAAACACTACTTTGAGTCCTGCCAATCCATTTAATGCTTCATCCAAATTACACTGCCAAATATCAGATATATTCTTTTCTTGAATAAATTTTTCAGCCCTCGCATATAAAATGAACTTCTCAGTTTCAACAAGTTTTTTCCCAATAACAGATTTACCACTACCAGCACATCCTTGAATTGAGATAAAATGTTCGTTTGCTTTTTTTATTTTTTCAACAATAGCAGTTCGGTCTATTTCATATTCATCATTAATTAAACACTCAATATTTGCAAGACCTACGCTTTTACTCGTTTCAACTGCCGCATAAAATTTTGCAAGATTGTACTTTTTATCTTTATTAACAATATCTGACAACATATTTTTTATTTCATTGTTATCACTAACCAATTTTTCATATAAAACGCTTTCTCCTGTTGACATCAAAGAACGAGTATATTCATTATACTTTCCCAAGATATCCAGTATATATTCCGTTATTTTTTCCTTATCCTCATAAGACAGACTTAAATAACTTTTTTCATCAAGAAATTTGTTAGCTATTTCATTCATTTCAACCTCTGAAAATATATGTTCCTTATATTCTGCCCTAACGTCAGATTTAAATGAATCTAATACATGTTGTACAGTGGGATCCTTAGAATCCCAATTACACAATTTAATCGTATTTTTCGCTCTATGATTCTTTATTATGGGAAGCCAGCCTCGCCCTGCCTCTTCAAATGTTACCAAAGTTCCGATAAGTCCAATAATTGTTACCAAATCCATGCTATACACCCACTTTTTAATATATCTTTGCAGTCAATAAGCACATACTATAATTCTCATTTAATATATTTTTTTGTTTTAATTCTCTTATCAACTGGTTTCTCAGCTTCTTTGGGAATAGCCCAAGCATGACCAAATTTTATAACACCCTGTATCATACCTTCATTACATATAGACTGTACTCTTCTTACTGATAGATTCCACTTTTCTGCTGCTTCTTTGATTGTCATGTATTCCATATTTTCACTCCCCAAAATAACCAAATACTCCATTAATATTATAAGCGCAGAAACGCCGAATATCAATAAAAACAGATACAAATAGGGAGCAGATGTCTCTGCTCCACAATTTCATAAGCATTATGTATTCTCTCCCCCTGATATCATTTACTCTCCAAATTCCTATTAAACCGATACCCCACGCCCCAAACCGTCTGTATATAAACAGGCTCTCTTGGATTGTCTTCTATCTTTTCCCGAATATTATGGATATGGCTCATTACAATACTGTAATCACCATAATAGGGTTCTTTCCAAACAAGATTGTAAAATCTGCTCTTTGCTGAAAACTCTGCCCGGATTATTGGCTAACAGAGATAAAATTTCAAATTCCATATTTGTCAATTCAATCTCTTCATTGTTCACCGCAACAATTCGTTTTATCATATCCAAATTCAATGCTCCCATATGAATATTTGTCCTATTCTCAAGGTTATTGTATCTTTCAAAACAGCTCATGTTTTCTATAATATTTAATACCCCTTTATAAACATCTTCCTCGTCCTCTGCAAACGATAAAATCATTATTTTGCTCATTGTAACTCTTTCTTCACATACCTTAAACTTGATTCAATATATGCTTTCAGTTCTTCCGCCAAAAATTCAGGAATGATTACCGTCCGCACAGATTCCCTTGTTTTAGGTTCCGTAATCTCGTCTTTTCCCTTGTGCCGGAAATATGTCT
>CANRWA010000045.1 GCA_947643415.1 uncultured Clostridia bacterium
AGAACACACGACTTACACCGGTTAGAAACGTGCGCCGCCGGGCGCACAAGAAAAAATACGAATTTCCCGCAGAAAATCAGGTATTAAAAACACTGATTTCTACGGAAGATTCGTATTTTAAGACTCAGGGCTTAAAAATCGGTATTAACATTCCTATAATATGTTATATCAATACGTACTTTCTCTCTTTAATTTGGGGATATCATTATTCCAGACACAAATGACCCTTCCCATAAGCTTTTGTCTGTGTTTATGATCACTTTACTTTTATCCTAATTTTCTTTACTGCCTTACCACTCTGGATTGTAAGTGTAACTTTTCCCTTCTTCTTGCCCTTCACATTCAGTTTTCCCTTCTTCAGATCAACTTTGACTACCTTCTTTTCCTTTCCTGATAGTTTTTTCAGGCTTATGCCAGAACCAGCGGGAGCCACACTTACGGTCAATCTGACTGTCTTTTTCTTTTTGGCTGTAATGCTGCTTATCTTCTTCCCTTTTTTTACTACGATCACAGGATTCTTCACGATCACCTGGACTGATCTGGATAAACCGTTTGCTTTGGCAGTGATAATCGCTGTTCCTTTTCCCACTGCCTTCACTTTCCCATTTGATACAGTCGTCACCTTCGTATTAGAAGACCTCCATATCACTTCTTTGGATGCCCCTGAAACATCTGCATTTATCATCACCGAATTTTTAGTTTTTCCGGTGTATAACGTTGCTTTTGCCACAATGGGATTTTCAGAAGATTGCTGCGTCTTATTTGAAATCACCTGCTGTTGATCCATATCCGGTTGCTGCCAGGCTGTATCATCCTTCTTCACGGAGTGATCTGTCAGTGCATATATCGTTGTATCCGTTCCCGCAATGAAATCGCCTGTCAGGACAGTTTCACCTCTGATCCGGATAGCATAATCGTATTTTTCCCCTTTGATCAGGCTGTCTGCCACCACTTTCCCATCGCTGCCTGGCTTTGTTACAAAAACAGATTTTCCTTCTTTGTTTATTATAATCTCTGCTCTCAAATCAGTGGTAAATTCAGTCTGGGCCAGTTCTTTCTGATTCTCTCTCCGGGCAAGGGCTTCTATCTCCGCCGCATTCAGGGCACGGTTATAAACCTGTAAACCATAAAGCCCGCCCATAAGGTCGCCACGTATGCCTTCTGTATCCCTCCCAATAACAATGTTTTCTGTATTGGAAAAAACACTGTCAATATCCATCCCAAATATATTTGTCTGCTCACATGCCAGCATACCATCCACATACATTCTGCACCCACTGCTGTCGATGGTAAGTGACAGATTCATATCCGTATCTGGTTTATAATTCATGCAGCTATCCCAGTCAAGGCCATTTTTTACATCAATTTCCGGAAATAGCCATGGATATCCCCATACAACGAAGATATATCCAATTGTGTTTTTCATCAGCATAGTATCGTATTGGTTGACAAATGCGATCAGATCCCAGAAATCCGCCCACTGCTCTGAATTAACAGTAGAAAATCTCCACTTTATGTTAAAGGTGACACCCCTGTCCATAGTCACATCTTCCAGTACTCTCTTATCGACAGAAATCCCTGCGGTCCTGCTGATTCCATCCTTAGAGGACTGGATATGCCCGTTTTCTAAGGTAGATACACCCATTGGCTTTATCTTATAGCCATTCACGGTGACACAATTCTGGATTCGGTCTATCTCTGAAGTGTCTGTTGTAAAATCGGTGTCCAGAATAAGTCCATCTGTCAGGTGAACTGTCTTTTTGGTAAATTTACCCTTCATTGCCAGCAGCAGATTTTCTTTTGCGGCATCTACCTCAGACTGGTTCGCTTCCCCATCCAGCAAAACTTCTTTTGCCTTCTTCAGTACGGCATAAAAATCTGCCAGTGATTCTTCTGTATAAAGTTCCTGCTGCATTAATTCTGTACTGCGTATGGCCGCCTTTAATTCAGTCTTATCTGACTCCACAGGTTCCCTTCCTGTCATCATTTTATAGATCTGGTACTGATCCAATTCTTCATCAAAGATACGGATGTCATCAAACTGATAAAAGGCATCGGAGTCTTCCCATGTCCATGCCTGGTTTCCTCCCAGGCAAATATGAGTCAGCATTCCAATCCCCTCACTGCTGAGAAATCCCGGGGCATCGATTTTCCATATATTTTCTGCCACGCCATCCACATAATATGCCGCCTTTTCATCTGAAACCGTCACAGTAACATTGTGCCATTGATTGTCTTTTAGATGCTCAATGGAAAGATGATTCCTGCCTTCCATATTATCTTTAGAATGAAAATCACTGGCACCATTTGCATTGAACTGCATGATCTGCCGTCCCTGGATGACAAACATGGGAGCTGTATTGGAATCATTCTCCGGTGGTGCTGCATAGGCTGAAAAGACCGGAGCAAATGATGCCGCATTTCCATTTCCATTTACGAAGAAACTCACTGTCAGCCCTTTTTTCTCTTCCATAGAATCCGCATGGGAAGAAAAAAGATCCTCTGGCAACTGGAAATAATTTGCCCTTTTGAAAGAATTATACCCAGCCATGTTCTGAAATACATTTCCCCGCTCAGGATCGCCAGAATCCACCAGAGAACCGCCACCACGAATCGTTCCCTTATCGGAGTCCTGTTCTTCAAAATCATATTCATAAATGGGGGTCGGCAAAGTTACTGCTGCCCTTATCACAGGGGTATTCACTGGACAAAAGTTCATGTCAGGAAATAAGCTACTGGCAATCAGGGCAATGATTGCCAGTGATAATAATAGAATTCGTTTTATAAGCTTTCCTTCTCCCATCATCAGATACCTCCTGTCGTGATTCGTAAAACCGAACTGTGATCCACATTATTTTTATAGTATAACATGCCCTTCCGGAAATATCTATAAAATTGTCTGCTCTATATCTCCCTTATTTGAGCGTAATACGCCAAAGGTAAGTCTACACTTTGCCTTTGCAGTAATAAAATGGATTCTATATTTCTGCCGCTATACGCTTCAAAGTACAAAAATCAATCTTACCAATAGCAGTAAGGGGCAAAACTTCACAAAAACGAAAACCAATTGGCTGCGCATATTCTGGTAAATTATCAAAACACAATTTTCGCAAAGCTTTTAATATTTCTGCTTCCTTATCAAGAAATTCTGAAACTAAGACAATAAAGGCTACGGGAAGTTCTCCCTGGCTGTGTTCTTTATCTGGCGCACCCACAACACAACAGGCCTTTACCTTCTCATGTGTAAGCACTATATCTTCAATAAGTTTAGGAAAAACTTTAAATCCATCCGCTCTGACAATCATTCGTTTTAATCTACCTTCAATAAATACACATCCATCTTCATCAATATAGCCTAAATCTCCGGAATGTACCCATACAGAGCCATCTTCATGTTTCTGCAGAATTGTACTGGTTTCTTTTTCATTTTTGTAATAACCAATCATGACGCTCGGTCCACGCATACAAATTTCACCCTTGTTTCCATAAGGTAATTCTTTGCCATTTTCAAAAACTGAAACCTGTGAGTGAGAAAGAGGAATACCCACACTGCCAAGCTTATTACATCTTTTCTGTGCTGCTACACTGACACACGCACAAACTTCTGTCATGCCATATCCTTTAATTAAATTTGCCTGACAGTTATGCTCGTTTAAAAAATCATTGACTTGTTTTTCGAATCCCACTTCAGTCCCATCTCCACCGACAATGGGTGATAGTAAAAATGACAGATCTTTGTGTGCCAATTTCTTACTATGAATAACAGTATTATAATGTGACGGAACCCCAGCGATATGATTTGGCTTATATTTCAATAGTAATTTATCATATTTTTTAGGATCAAATTGCGGTAATACAACCAATGTCATTCCATCACATAAGGGCATATGCAGACCATTTACTATTCCATAGGCAATAAAAGGTGGCATGATATTCAGCCATTTATGACGGCGTTGAAAGTTAAATCCACTTACATTACCTTGTACAACAGAAGAATTTATATTCTCATTGCTGAGCATCACTCCTTTTGGGGTTCCAGTTGTCCCTCCTGTATGGATGATCGCACAACAGGCATTTTTCACATAGGGAGCTTCATGAATTTCCTTATCCCCTCCTTCGATAAACTGTTTCCATATAATGCTTCCGTCCTTAAGTTGGTGAGAATTTCCTTTTAACTTGTTCGTAATTCTAAGAGGAACTTTTTTTATAGTTGGCAACGAATCTAACGGCGATAAAACAATAATATTCCTAACTGACGTTCCAGCAGCAGCCTGCTCAATTTTTTGATATGCTGCATCAATAGATAATACTATTTTTACATTAGCTTCCCTAATATATTCCTGGATTCTATCTACGCTGGTTCGAGGATCAACCATATTAAGAACTGCACCCAGTCGATTCAATGCATAAAACGTATAAATCATTTCTGGCGTAGTCACAGATGCCATAATGATAACGTCACTGGGTTTTACTCCTAAATGATAAAACGCTTTTGACACTTTATCAATTTTTTTAAACAATTTCCCATATGTAATCTTTTTACCATAATAGCAAATCGCAACATCTTCAAGATTTTTTTTGTTATTCTCCCAAAGATACGTATAGATGGTGCATTCTGGCATTCTGACATTCTGAGTCTCCTTGGAATAGTACTTCAGCCATGGTTTGTCAATAGACGGATAACCCTTCAATTTCTGTTTGGTCATAATAACTCACATTCCTTTCACTTCGCTCAGGCACAAATCGGATATGAAAAAGCAAGTTATGAAAACCTGAGCAATTTTTTTTATAATCTCCTTATGCAAATACACTATATTTTTGATGGTATCATTATAAAACACACACTTTAATATCTTTTTCCAGAAATTTGGCAGATAGATTTGACTAATCTGGCAAAAGAGACATGTCAGTCTAAAAATATGCTCTACTCCCACATGAAATTTTCATCACACAGAGGGATGAACATGAGAACTGTTTTTCCCAGGGATATTTTGTCATTTCTCTGCAGCCTCTTCGGTTCCAGCAGCAATTCTCCATTTACATAGACCAGTTCCTTTGATTCACCCATATGTACAACAAATTCATTATTTCTGGCATCATATATAATCGTGATGTGCCTGTTCCTGGAGATTCCCTTGTCCTTGATCAGGCAGACGTCCATAGCGGGCGCCCTGCCGACATAATTCATGCCTTCTTTGAGGTGAAAGGATTCTCCTTTATGTTCCCCCTCTATCGCTGCCAGCCAGCCAACGACGACCTCATCCTGGAAGTAACCAACCGTAGCTCCCCCCATATCCTCTTCTGGCGGATATAGGGACGGAATAAATTCCTCCCTTCCCTGTTCTTCGTCCTTTTCTGAATTAAGATCAATAACCGGTTCATCCTCCGCCTCTTCCAGATAGGAACGGTACGAAACCCCACTCTGCGATGAATATCTGTCGTCGTCTTCCCTTGGTTCCTGTTTTGCTTTGTTGGCACAATGCGGGCACTGTGAATATTTGTCACTGTCGTAGTAATGATTGTTGATACATCTTTTTAAATCCATCTCTCACACGCCTTTCAATAGTTATTATTTTTCGGTATACTGATAGAGTAATCTCTCGTCTGTCACTTTCTTTGTGTCAGATTCTTTTGATTTTTCATCGGTCCATTTTCCATCAGACCATTCGCCATAAACTGTCCTCTTAAAGTAGTAAATCTTTTTCCGGTCTTGATATCTGTATTCTTTATGGGTTGTTGGAGGTACGTCAGCTTCTTTAAACCACAATTCATCCTTATGATATATAGGTGGACTAGCTACATATCCGTCTACTCCATATGTTTTATGATGGAATTTAAAGCTATGATTTCTACTATCAGCAGTACGATGTTCGCTTCCAGCATAATTTTCAAATGAATAAAGCCAACCCCCGGCAGATTTACTATAGAACCGATAATAATAGTACTTAACATAACCATCATTATTAGAAACATCTTTCGTTTCTACTTTCCTTGATTCACTTCCTGATACCGGATTTCTGCTCCATGCACTCCATGCTCCATAATCCCCCCATTTTGTATCATATAATGTCCATCCGTCAAGATTGCTCTTATCCGAACTCTTCTTCTCTTCTTTTTTCTCTCTTGTTGCCACACAATACTGCTTTTTCTTTTCAGCACTATACCACCTGCTGCTAAATCCTGTCTCTGTCGTCCATCCATCCGGCGCTTTCTTTCCCTTACTCACCACCAAGGCAATAATGGTACCTTCTGTGACTTTTCCCATAGAAGGAGTCTGCCCAATCACCTTTCCTTCTGATACTGTATTACTGAATTCATAGGTGGTCTTATAGTTTAATTTACTGCTTTTTAATACTTTCCCAGCATCTCCCTCACTTTTATTCCTTACATCCGGCACTGCAACCATGTTATCTGACTTTGGTACAGAGGTAGAGACCGCTTCTGTCGGCTTCGCTTCTGGTTTTTTCGTTGGTTTCGGTGTTGATTTTTCTTTGGCTTTCCCTGAATCATTTCCTTTCTTCCTATCCTTATCAGGCTTTCCAGAGATTTGGTTCCCTGATTTTGAGTTATTGCCTGGTGTTTTAGAAGCAGCTTTTGGAACTGTTTGTGGCGGAGCTGTTGGTGCAGCAGACGGTTTATTTTTCTCCAGCTCATTTATTTTATCCTCATCTACTTTGACATCCTTTGAACCAGTACTGACCACCAATTTCAGTTTGTCACTATATTTTATCTTTCCCCCTGGTTCGACACTTTGTGATATCACACGTCCAGCCGGAACATTTTTGCTCTCCTGTTCTGACCACTCTGCCTGTATGCCTGCCTCCTCCAGCATGACCACTACATCTTCTTTTTTCTTTCCCTGGTAAATGCCAACTATAATATCGCTTCCAGCACTTACTGTGACATCAATAATCCCGTTCTGTTCTATCTGCTGTCCGGCCTCTACACTCTGCGACAACACAGTATCCTTCGGCTGGTCGCTGTATTGGGCATTTGCCTTCCTGATCAGGACCTTACTCTTTGAAGCGGTTCCCCTGGCATTTAAAAAGGACTGGCCAATGACATTCGGGGCTGTTACTGCCCCACTTGTCTCTGATTTTGTCTCTGCTGCCACTTCCAGTGTAACTACCATACCGTCCTTGACCTCCGTCCCCTCCTGTACCTCAGCACCGGAAAGCATCTGACAGACAACTGTATTTGCTCCTGCCCCAGCTATTTTCTGCGGATCTGTAACGGATACAGTCTTTACTTCCAAGCCACTAAGATTCAGCCCGTCCAGAATCTGCTGTGCCTTCTCTGCGTCATACCCGATAAGATTTGGCATCTCCTTTTTAATGCTCCCACAACTGATGGACAGATAGACTGCCTCTCCTTTTGCCAGTTCTTCATTGGCCCCAGGCATCTGGTTGAAGATACAGTCTTTGGCGATTGCTTCATCTTCTACATAATTGGCATACACACATTCAAACCCGGCATCTTTTAACGTCTCTTCTGCCACCTGTTTGCTGTCGCCAACAACAAAGGGAACCTCTGACCGTGATACAAATGCTGACATAATGCTGCTAAAAGAAATGACCCCGGTTATAAGGAGGATAATAAAAGATGCCACTGCTGCTCCTCCTGCGCCACTTGTGACCTTAAGCCATAATGGCCATTTGCCGATATCAACTTTTCTCTGCCGGATAAAATTCCACTTTGTATTTTCATCGGATAATTGCTCTTTGAATTCTTCGCAGCTCTGTGTCCTGTCTTCTATTTTTCGGTTCAAGGCATTCATAACCGCATTTTCCACATGTTTCGGTATCCCTTTCACGCCAAGTTTAGAAGGTGGCTTTACCTCATCATTGCCTTCCCGTTCCATGGCATCTTGGGGAATCCGGCCTGTAACCATAGTATAAAAGGTAGCTGCCACCGAATATACATCGGTCCAAGGTCCCTGGTCTCCCCGGCTCCGGTACTGTTCCTGCGGCGCATACCCCTCTTTGATCAGCACAGTCAGGCTCCTGCTGTGCCGTGTGGTAGCAAAGCGGGATGATCCAAAATCAATCAGCTTCACATTCCCTTCTTTTGTGATAAATACATTATCCGGCGCAATATCCCTGTGAATGATCCCTTCTTTATG
Organism: uncultured Clostridia bacterium; assembly: GCA_947643415.1. Classification (GTDB taxonomy): domain Bacteria; phylum Bacillota; class Clostridia; order Lachnospirales; family Lachnospiraceae; genus Eubacterium_F. The sequence continues at coordinate 8,123 of CANRWA010000045.1, forward strand.
TACTGCCTCCAGGGCGTCCAGAAGGCTGTCCATAATCTTCCTTGCTTCCCCATAGGGCATGGCACAGTAAACGGTATCGGTATCCAGCCGTTCTTCCCTGTTCCTTACAAGGTATTCTTTCAGGGTCTCCCCTTCCAGATACTCCATAATGATGTATGCTGTCTTATTTTCCTCAAAACAATTATAAAATTTTACGATACCTGGAATTGACTTAAACTTGACAAGCCGTCCTGCCTCTTCGATAAATTTCTCAATTCCTGCCTGGAACTGTTCTTCTTTCTCCCCCGGATAGACCGTAATATCTTCCGCCCCTTTTACTCTTGTTGAAAATTCTTTTGGCAGATATTCTTTAATGGCGACCTTCCTGCCAAGTTCATAATCCCAGCCGATATAAGTGGTCCCAAAACCACCTGTCCCAATTACCTTACCCACAATATAATGTTTGTTTAAAATTGTCCCCGGCTCCATATAATAACTTTCTTCTGCCGTAGTTCCTTCTACATAACCACAATGCGGGCACACCTGGTATTCATCCTCATACTGCTCCATGCAGCCCATACAATATTTCATAGTCTGCCACTCCTCTCAATTGTTTCTACTTTTTCCAGCAATACTTTATAATAGTCATCTATCCCTTCATATTCGTTTAGGAATATGAGATTATCTTGATCTTCCTGCAGAAAATCCATTTTATTTCCCACTGTATTTTTAAAATAATTGGTATCAAATACGGTCTTCAAAAGTGGGGCTGCTGTCCCCAGGCGGCTGCTCTCTACTGTATAAAAAGAACGCTGGCAGTTCCCTGACATAAGATAGGCAAGAAGCACTTGTGCACACTGTTTTTCTTCCTCCGATGCCGATGCTCCCACGCACCAGAAATCCACAAAACAGCCAAACCTGTGCTCCGTTAATAATGGCTCTATCTTTATATTTCCTGCATTTACCACATGGTTAACCTCGATCTGTTCACTTTGGCTGTTCTCAAAAAATTCATAATAGAAATCCGTTCCTGCTATGAGATAATTGGTCTTTCCTGTCCTGAATTCCTCCAGAGCAGCATCAAATCCTTTCGAACACTGGCTTTCCAGCAGTTGGATCCGTTCTGCCTTACCCAGTTCCGCTGCATCCTTTTTCTCATAAAGAACGGTTTCCACGTACCCCATGGGAAGCTGTAAATAATGTTTCATGGCCTTCTGTATATCTGCCCCAAAATAATAGTCATTGATATCAATAAATGTTTCGATGGATGAGAGGTCAGATAATGCACCTGGGTCCTCATTTTCCTGTAACTCCCTTTGAAGGAACAGGGTTGGCAGGGTATTATCTTTCTTCGCCTCCGCTAATTTTTGTATATAGGATTCTTCCGGTACCGGAATGACCTGAACTAAAACATGAGGATAATTTTCCCGGAATTCACTGAGCACTACATCCATATTCCCTGTTACTGCTGCCTCCGATGCCGCAGCATCTCCCTCCGCCGATGGGAACCATATTGTCATCTCTGCTGCCGGGAGTTCTGCCTTTATCTTCTTATCCTGAAACAGATTGATGCCAAGCATAGAACCAACCACAATTACAACGACTGCTGCCGAAACACCAAAGATACGTTTTCTCTTTCTCCTTCTTAGCTCTTCCCGCGGATCTAATGGCTGCGTCTTCCCTTCCAGCGCCTGTTTGAATTCCTGCATTGTCTGAAAACGCATGGCAGGGGTGATTGCCATTGCCCGGAGTATTGTATTTGACAGTTGTTCCGGAATATCTGGATTGATCTTGCAGGGAGGGATCAGCGTATCATTTTTGGCAATGGCGCCTTCCTTCAGTGACGCCCTGTTGGAAGCTTCATCCGGCATCTCACCCGTGATCACACGATATAATGTCGCCCCCAGGGCATACACATCTGTATAGGGTCCCTGTTCTTTGTCTGTGGAGTACTGTTCCGGAGGGGCAAATCCCATTTTCAATACCTTGGTCAGCTTCTTGTCCCTATCGGCAAGCCTGGCAGCTCCAAAATCAATAAGTTTGACTTTTCCCCCAAGACATATAAATATATTATCCGGTGCAATATCCCTGTGTAAAATGTTATCACTATGTAATTCTGCCAGGATGTCACACATTGATACCGTGATGCTGACTGCTGTCTCAATGTCCACTTTCTCATCCAGGGACTCTACTGATTTCGTATACTGTTTTAATGTCTGCCCCTCAAGAAACTCCATAATGATATATGCCGTGCCATTTTCTTCAAAATAGTCCATAATACTGACGATGTTGGGATGCCCGTCATAGCGGGACATAATCTGTGCTTCTGTGAGGAAACGGTCTTTTCCTGCACGGAACTCACTTTCTGCACGTCCATTTTTAACCGGATAGATCTCTGCGGATCCCGGCTCCCGTGTCACCAGGCCACTGGGAAAATATTCTTTAACCGCTACTTTGCACTTTAACATAGTATCCCAGCCTACATAGACAACCCCAAAACCACCATAAGAAGTAACGGTTCCCACGATATAGCGTTCCTTTAACTCCATTCCCGGATTCATATGGAATCCCTCTTTCGCAGGAGTTCCTCTTATGAATCCACATTCCGGGCATTCTTCCTGAAAACCATCATATTCTTTCATACAATTCAAACAACGTGCCATTTCCTTTTATCTCTCCTTATAAAAATCAATCACCATCACAGTTGTGTTATCCTGATCATTGGCAGAACAGCTTTCTGCTACCTGGACAAGCCTGTCTGCAATCTCATCGATCTTCCCATACTCTTCTGACACAATCGCCCTGATCTGGCTTTCATATAAAGATTTGTACAGTCCATCACTGCATAAAATGATCTTATCTCCTTCTTTCATTTCCAAAGGAGCCTCATTTTTATCAATGATCTTTTTCTTGCCCAGTCCAAGATAACTGATCAGAGATTGCGCCCGGCTGTCCTGCAGTGACTCAGCTAACTCTTCCTGGCTGATATAGCCTTTTGCCCGGTATTCCCGTAATACCAGTTCATAATTATGGTCCACTGTAAGGCATGTCAGTTCCCCCTCCCGAAGAAGATAGATCCGGCTGTCACCGACAGACACATGCCATAGACGGTTTCCTTCGATCAAAACCGCAGCCAGGGTCGTCCCTGCTGATAACAGTCTGCCGGTTTTGTCCTTTATCCTGAGTACTTTCTCATCCAGCCTGTCCATCTCCTGACAGAGCTTATCCGGAAGATGTTCATCATATGGCATATCCACCATATCCTTTATGAAATAATAAGCTGCCATCTGGCTTGCCGCCGCACCACCTTCCTTTCCCCCCATCCCATCACACAAGACGGCGGCCGCCCGGTTTCCTGTTTTCTTAAACTTAGCTTTATCCTGCTGATATATTCTGTCACCAATGACAGATTTCTTCGCGATTGAAAAAGTAATTTTTTCTGATTCCATATTTTGTCCCTATCTGATCCACACTGCTATCGCTGAATAGTTATCCATGTCCTCCTCTTTTCCATTCTCAAGAACGGCCTGTTCCATATGATTCAGCCAGTCTTCCGGAGAAGAAGCCTTTCTCAACATGTTTTTCATTTCCTTTTCCTCTATCAGCTCCCAGAATCCGTCAGAGCACAGAAGAAAAGAATGGCTTCCTTTGCTTCTAACGGCATTCCCGATCTCATATTTGGGCTGTGCCCACTCTGTTCCCATAACCCGGAGCACCCTGTTCCGGTCAGGGTGGTGCCGTATTTCCTTTTCCTTGATCTCCCCCGATGAGACCAGCATCTGGGGCACACTGTGATCCAGAGTCCTCTCCGCCAGCCTGTTCCCCCTGAAGTGATACAGGCGGGAATCGCCGATGTGTCCCCATTGAATATTTTCTTCTCCTATAACCAGTATCACTTCCGTCGTCTTCATCCCATTTATGGCATGTTCCGCATTCTGATACTTTAATAATTTATCCTGGCTGGTAGAAAATGCCTTTCGGAGAAAATTGCTGATATTACCGGTATGGTGGAAAAGCTCTTTTGTTTCCTCCACCACGAGCTTCGAAGCTGCCTCCCCTCTCCCATGTCCGCCAAGCCCGTCTGCCAGCACAAAACAGAACATGCCCTGGTCTTCTTTCATCCCTATATAATCTTCATTGTTTTCCCTGTCTCCTTCTTTCGATATCATCGCATATGTAATCATGGTCCACCTCCTGGAAATTATTGGTTTTGTTCCGTCAGAATCATATTGATCTGGGAGATCTTTCCCTTATCCAATGTAAACTTGGCCTGACCTTGTCCTTTTTTGGTCTTATAGCTATATTCTATCGTATCATTTTCTACCTTCTTCTTTCCAAATGCCTCCAATACCTCCTGTTGTCCAGAACCAATATGAATGCCTTTTGCAATAGAACACTTTTCAGATTCTTCTGTTATTGTCATGGAAGCAATATGACAGTTCGCTATAGACCGAAGGGTATTTCCTGAATTTTCATATGCCACATAAAAAACCTTTCCCTTTTTATCTGACACAGGACCCGGATAAAAGATTCCTGGAAAATCTTTTGGCACATCACTTGTATTCGGATTCATTACCCAACTGTCATCTATTCCATACCCCAGTTCCACCAGATCAGATGCACAGACAGGCATAGCATAAACCTTCTTCCCGATTTTAATCTCCATGTCTTTCAAATCATCCGAAGGAGATGAATTCTTCACAACCGAACTCTCTTTTGTCTGCTCAAGGGTTTCCTATATCTCTCCCACATCATCCACTTTCATAGCAGACTCACTGCTACGTTTATAATTAATGGAATTTACCTTATTATCATCAAATCCAATATCCAGAGAAAATTCCGTCTCCTTCCTTCTTTTTTTATTTTTAACACCTCAGTGTCCTGGAGAGGGTAACTGCCCTGTTCTGTGCATTCTGATACAGTCTCAGGGAATCCTCCAACCGCTGTTTCTGGTTCTTCAGTCCATTTAAAGTCTTCTTCATCTCTGCAGACTGCAGTTTCGCCTTAGCTGCTTTTTCAAAAGAATTCCGGTCTTGGCCACTCCATGCATTTTCCACACTCTCCACTGCCACCATCAATTGTTTTTGCTTTTTTTCAATGTTGCTGATCTGTGAATCAAGTTTATGGATTGCACTGGAAAGTGCATCCAGATCAACCTTTACAAATGCCATATGGAATCACCTCCCTGCTAATCATCGAACAATCCTTCCTGCTTTAACCCTTCAATATAAATTTGTACTTCCGCATTGATACAGCCAAAGAAAATAATCTCTTCTATATCGTTTTGATTAAACATAAAAAATGTCTCCTCATCAATGTAACCTTCTGGAAATATACATGCTATATAGTCATACTTATTTCCAAAATCATCTTGTTGAAGTATTCCAACAATCATTAAATTTTTCTTTCCTTCTTTTAATCTAACAACTGTTCCAATTGGCAATAAATTTTTCATGACTATTCCCTCCTCAATCAATGAATTTGAAAATTTGTTTAGTTGCTTTTCCTACTTTCCCTATTTTTTTAACCCCACCAGTTATTCCTTTCATTTCATCTATTACTTTAGAATCGCATCCAAGCATATCATTGACTATTGTATCTGCTACTGAAAATGTTGTCTCTGCAGTCTTATATAATAATTTAGTATTCTTAACCAAGTTGGTTGTTTCTGCATATGCAAATTTTGCCAAAGCAGTTTCATATTTTATAGTTCCGATATCCTTTGTTACTATGCTGCTGACAGTTGTTGTTTTTACTACATCGCCTAAATCTTTCATTTCTACTGCCAGTTTTTTGTAATCAGTTTTTTTTGCTTCTTTCCACTGATTTACCAGAGACTTCTGGTTTTGGGGATCAAATGCGTAAAGAGTTGTTGCCAGATCTACACCAAAATAAACACCTTTCCCTATCTTTTCTCCCATATTTCTGTCATATCCTATTGCTTCTGAAAGATCTCCCGCATTTTTTGATAAAGTATCTTTTAAGATATTATGTTTCCCCACTTCATCATATTGTTTTGTATAAATATAAGCTCCATTAGTCGCAGAATTTAATACATCATTACCTCCACTAATAATGAGTAGGACACCAGCAGGTACTCCTGCGCCAGAGGCAATGAGTACAACACCATCTGCAATCTTTTTCACTCCAATTGCTGCCTTCATGACACATTTTCCATACTCCACTACTTTATAAAATTTGCCATGCTTGTTATACTCATCCTTGACAATCTTTATTATTTCTTTTGCAGAGTCAATTTCTTTCTTTACTGTTTTGGTCACAGTACTATGTATATGTCTGGCACCTTTCTGTACAGCATTGCCAATACTATCAAATATAGTTTTCTTTGAATTTAACTTAGCAGGAGTGAAAGAAACAGCCGAAACCTTTTTGTATTCTAATATATTATTGTTTCTTGCCAACTCCCTCTCCACCGCCTCAAAATTCCCCGCAGTCTCCCTCAGATATCCGCTGCACTGTCTTAGATTCCGTGAATATCCTGTTATGGCATCTACTTTGATCAGGGACCACAATTCCGAAACAGGGACATTATAGTACAGTCTTTTCAGCCTGGCATCCATTTTCATCAGCCTGTCATTCACCCTGTCAATCCGGGCAGCATATTCCCTCAGATTATTTGTATTAAGCCTGATCGCTCCACTCACAATACCCTCTCCTTACTATATCAAAACCGTATTCCGCCACCACCGCTGCCAAAACTGCCAGCTCCGCCTCCAGCAACATTTCTATTTATCTTTACATTGATGTTCTGTAATTTACCCTTACTGGTTCTGCATTTATTTGACACATATCTCACTGCATTTGCACACTGCCCGTTGCCAATCCCTTTAAAATCACTCTGAATCCCATTGGCAATGTCATTTAATTCATTAATGATCCCCTGCAGTTCCTGGCAGATCGCATTCTTTTCATTTTGTGCATTCATTTGACCACACTCCTACATTCTTTTGATTTTATTTTCAGCCTCTTCAAATACATCTGCAGTTAAATTCAGATACTTTACACAGTTTGTCAGGTTCCAACTATATCCAGTACAAAAATCAGCCTGAAGAAGATTCCATAACTCCTGTAAATTTACTTCAAAGTATAATCTTTTCAACCTGCCATCTAACCGGGCTAATTTTTTGTTTATATTACCTAATTTTTCTGCGTACTCACGCAATTTTGCAGTGTCCACCCGGATATCCCCAGAAGAAAATCTTGCTTGTCCATTCACGGGATAAATACAGTTATTCCAGAAATCCCTGACCCATGATACAGCTTTTTTATAAGCATTAATCATAAATTCTTCAAATTTACCTGCACATTTCCTAATTCTTATTTTGGCATCCTGTATCAGATTTCCGACAAAGGTATTCATTATTTTTCCCAATTCTTCGGCAGCTTCCTTTTTAAATTCTGTCTTGATAGCTCCCCAGGCAATAAGGGCATAGGAAATAATCAACAGATGTCTTTCGATATCAAAAGGTGATAGTAACTTAATTATCTTCTTCTCATCAATAGTACCATTCTCTTCTGAAAAACATTCCCAGAACAAGTCAGTTAAATCAAAATCCTCGCCAGAGCAAACCTTTTTTACCAGACCTCCTACAGCAACGTATAACAGATCCTTTTCTTCTGGTGTCATCTTATGGATCATCGCATCCAGACTGGCATCCAGTATCAGGGCAGATACGGAAGGCAGTTCCGTCTGAAAACTACCAGTCTTCAAATCAATGATCCAGCAATAGGGATCATGATTTAAAACAGCTATCTCAGATGTAGCAATATAAGACGCACCTTTCATTTCTTTTAACAGCATACCGATCACCGAATTATTGGGGCGTATAATATGCCCTTTTGATATACTTTCCAGTTTACCAACCCGGTCTGTCTTTTTTAATACATCTGCACTTAAACCAGGACTGTCAAACAAATATCCTGTATGGATTCTTTCCATCACATCTTTGTCACAGAACAGATACCCATATTCCGCATCATTTCCACCTTTTGAATGTCCTCCGATGGATATGCCTCCTTTTAAATTGAGGGCAACTCTGTCCAGATAATCACGGCTGTCCAGGTTCGCCTGTGTCGTATGCCGAATCATTCGTACATCCTCTTGCCAGCCTTTCCTTGATCCATCTGTCGCACGGAAAGAAATATGATTTTCTATCTCTCCATTTTGCCTATAGGTTATCGTAACTGCGGCAAACTGTTCGAGTTGTTCGGATATTCCAATACTTTCGAAACCATCTATCTTATTCTTTCCTGTCACAGGATCTTTCATATAGTTGCTTAATTCCATGTCCTTATACCTTGGATTCTGGCTCAGGGCATTGATCAGTTCTATCCTGTCTTTTCCACCATCACCTTTCGATAGTGCATCATACAATTTCTGGTTATATAAGGAATTTTCAGAATCAATCATTTTTCCCATATCTTCAAATGTAACAGAAGAACCGGAGCCATAATTGATATCTTTTATACTGCCCAGATTCATATTAGCGACCTGCGACATCGCAAGTGCATCTGCATTATTGAATCCAACTTCATCAAAACTCTTTGTGTTTTTCTGGGTATATTCATGTATTCCCTGTTCGGCATGTCTTCTCGTCATCTATACCTCTCTTTTTTATTCCCGCGTAGGCAAAGTAAGGATGGGCAAACTTGCTTGCGCCATCCGAACGTGCCCGCGAGGGTTGCTGAACATCCAGCAGATGTTCGCTTAGCAACGACCGAAGCGTAGCGTAGACCGAACACCCCGCAACTCTGCTACGAAAGACAAATTTCATGCCCCGCTGCTGGCAGCGGGATATATGGCTCGCGTAATCATGATCATCTGGTACTACTTAAAGGCATCTGCCAGTTTCTCATTTGTCTGCTCTGTCGTATCATATTGCTGTGCAGCAGCATTCCGAAGAAACTTAACATAATTGTCAATGGTATCATAATACTGCTGGAAATATTTATTGGAAAATTCCGTGAAAGCGCTTACTGTCGCTGTAGCCGCATCACTTTCCCATGCCGTACTCAGCCCGGTTACCGTTGACTTTGCATTATTCAGCTCATCCCGGAGCTGTCCATTCAGTGTCTCAATAGACTGTGCAACGGTTCTCACCTGATCCGTGTCAATCCTAATCTGTCCTGCCATAGTTCCATACCTCCTAATTCGCTAATTTTTTTACTTCTGTTACAAGGTTCTGCTGCGTTGTCACATAGTTGTCTTTTTGCTGCTTCAATGTGGTGGATGCAAGCATGATCTTATCTGCCATCTGCTTTAATTCCTCACAAAATCCATTGATCTGGTTCACAAAGGCAATATTATCCTCTCCTTCCCATGCTTCCCCCATGGTTCCCACTTCCTGAAACAATTTCTTATAGATCTCCGTGTAAGTTTCAGAAATTGTTTTCAGTGAATTAGAAGCCTTCTCCATCTCTTCTGGTGTTACTCTGATTCTTTTGCCCATACCAGGCACCTCCTTTTGTTTTTTATCTTAATGACAAAGTCACTAAAAACGAATTCATGCCAGCCTCCTGCCAGCTCGGTTCAAATTGGCGCCGTTGTGCTAAATAAGCAGGAGACATTCTCCCTGTTCTATCCCTGCCTGCAATACCGTTATATTCGTTGGGTAAACCTTATTTTTATCCATGCTGCATAATGCTGCTTCATCCTCGATCTGATAACTGTCTCCTGAAAGTTCTGCTATGGCAGCACTGACTAACAGGCGGATCTCTCCAAGCTTGCTTTCTGTTGGTATCCAGACATCATAATTTTGCTCCAAGGCCGCCACTCTGACATCAACCAATATCTTCTCCATCATAACCCTCCAATAAAACCTTGATCTTATCTGCCCTTCCATTCTTCACGACAAAAGCATATTCGTCACTTACTGCGTCTCTTGTTATTTCTGTGTTGTCGTTTATCTGTACCAGGTACTGGTCATTCACACCATTTCCGACCCAGATTGCATCGCCGCCTGAAATATGTTCCTTAAACCAGCTTTCATACCGGACTAACTGGAGTGTCCGAAGTTCATCTGCCAGAATGATATTGATCTTATAGGCAGCCTGTCCTTTCTCCAGGATGAGGTCCAACATCTCCTTCCCTCTCCCAGAAAGAGCGTCTTTTACCTTATCCAGTGATGTGATAAAGATACATATCTGATTCCATTTCCCGGCAATCAATTCTGGATCATCGGATTCCTTATAGGTATTATTCCGGTCCTTCACAAGCTGGAACAGCTCCTCTGCCACAGGCTCTGCTTCTTTTGTTCTTGCAACCACATTCCATGCCGCATCGGATCGGATATCCAGCCTGTTATCAAGGTCAAATACATAATTTTCTGACATTTCCTTATGGGAGAACAATCTACAGATTCCCCGGGTTAATCCCATATATCCTGTACCCGTTCCTGTGATCACTGAAATATAATGTTCTGAAAAATCATAACTCACTACTTCCATTGATGATGTGTCAACTCCTACCGGGACATTTTTCAGGCTGTATGTATCTGTCTGTCCATACAGGAAAGCTGCATTGACTTTATCTGGAAGAACAGCGATCCGGTTTGCCTGTACACCATCCCAATTGTCCCTGTATGCCCTGCAGTACTGTTTTATATAGCCATATGAACTTTCCTCTGCCGTAACACGGCATGTCTGGAACTCATATAACTTGTCCAGGCAAATGAGGCCGCGCCCTTTTTCCTTTGCCGGATACAGGCCATCTGTCTTTCCGAACACCACGCCATAATCTGCCGGGTCATTTAGCTGGAGCGTGATCTGCCTGCTGATATTCTGCAGCAGGCGCAGACGGATACTTCCCACAGAATTTGTGGTGAGGACAAAATAGATCCCATACTTCGTCCCCTCACGGGTAAGATAGGAAAGGCCCTCATCACGTTCTTCATACAATTCCCGAAAGGCATTATAATTGTGGATAATCACAACAAGGGCAGGATATGTCTCTTCCCTGTTCTCATTGTAAGATACAAAATCTCCCTCAAAATCCCGGAACACTTTCTTTCTCTTATCCAGTTCTTTTTTCAGCATCCGGAAAAGATTCCCGATCTTCTCTTCTTCATGGGAGAGCATGATCTCACCTGTATGAGGGGCATCCTGGAAAACACGCAGTGTCTCACTTGCAAAATCCATAATATAGAACTGCACTTCTTCTGGAGTATGTTCTTCCATCAGTGAATAAATAAATATCATGAGCCAGGTTGTCTTACCTGCGCCGGAATTACCATATATGGCAATATTGCCATCACCTGACAAGGGAATACGGAGTTCTGCCTGTCTCTGGTTCTCCGGATCATCCAATTCTCCTATCACTGGTTCCAGATAGAATCCTTTTTTCTTCGCCAGTCCATATTTCTCCCGGAGCATACTCAGGGACAGGCCCGCCACCATGGGAGGGAGCCATAATGGCCTTATACGTATATTTTCCTGCTCTGCGATCTTCTGAAGATATGCTGTCACCGCATCCATCTGTTTCTCCGGATTGGGATAGAGTTCTTTCCTCTTGTCATATTTCACACTCTGGAGAACACGCCCAATCGCATCGATCACCTCCACGCCATCCTCTTTCTCCCGCCATACCGTATCTGAAGGGTAATATGGCGCCCCTGACCATGCAGACTGGCCGATCTGGAATACCTCATTATATCCAACCTGCAGATAAAACCTTCCCGTATCTACAAGCTCCGCCGCATCCGGACGTTTCAGCATATCCATACTGTCTGCCTTTTCCTGCACCTTCAGGCAGACTCGGAATCTGCTGTTACTCCAGATCTGGTCATCCACAACACCTGCCGGTTTCTGTGTGGCAAGAATGAGGTGTACACCCAGGCTGCGCCCGATCCTTGCAGTACTGATCAATTTAGCCATAAAATCAGGCTGTTGTGTCTTCAGTTCAGCAAACTCATCAGAAATAATGAATAAATGCTGCAACGGTTCTGCTACTTCCCCCTCCCGGTAAAGCTTCTGATATTTGTATATGTCGATATTACTGATACCAAGTTTCCCAGAAGCCTCAGCAAAGATTGCCTGCCGGCGTTTTAACTCACTTTCGATAGAAACAAGGGAACGCTTAATGGAACTGCCATCCAGATTAGTAATGATACCTGCAGTGTGAGGAAGATCCTGAAAAGATTTTGCCATGCCGCCTCCCTTATAATCAATAAGGATAAAAGCGACCTCATCTGGATGGTAATTCACTGCCAATGACAGGATATACGTCATGATAAACTCACTTTTTCCTGATCCTGTCATCCCGGCAATAAGGCCATGTGGCCCGTGAACCCTTTCATGCAGGTCCAGCCTAAAATCTTCTCCCAGTTCATCCACACCTACCGTTGCTTCTAATGAATGCACAGGATTGTTTTCCTTCCACCGGGACAATATGTTCAGATGTTCAATCTTACCTACATTGTACATCTCCAAAAAGGAAACCAGCTTAGGCAGTTTCTTCTCATCTTCATTTTTATCCAACATGATCCGTGACAATTCCTTAGCCAGTTCATCAGTGCCCTCATTAAAATAGATGTCCGGGGTAAACGGAACACTCCTGCCGGAGGTGTCATTTTTGTTAAATATCCTGGCATCATCCAGGCTCAGCTCAATGATCTCGGAACACTCCCTTGGCAGGTCCCTTATCTCCGGATAACTGCAGACAATACTGAAACCCAGGTTTTTTTTACTCTCTGCAATCCTTTCCACCAAGCCAGACCTTTTCTCCAGCTTTTTATTATCTGATATAATAATGTAGTGGGGAAGAATGTTCTCCCTGTCTTCCTCATTTAGTGATTGCCTGTACTCACATTCCCTCTCCAGAAACGCAGACAGATCCTTCATGTCTTTGACATTTCCTGCAATAAATCTTACGGTATGCTCTTCGTTCCATACATGAGGCAGCCATCGGGCATACTCCATGGTGTCCTCTCTACAGATAAATACCAGCCTTACCTCATCATAACTATAGAGGGCAGCAATCTGGAAAATCAGCCCATTGAGGAAATCTCTCCGCTTCCTTTCCTTCCCGATGATCCCTGTCACTGCATTTTCTGTCAGTGAAATTGATAATGGTACATTTTTGAGCGTCTTGGGACTCTCACAGAAATCAAGCATAATCTTCTGCAGATTATCTTCTTCCATTGTAAAATGGCGCTCGGCATACTTGAACTCTGCGTCCAGTTTCGTATTTCCCCTTCCCACCCTGAACTCCAGAAAATCATTTTGTGTATGGTTTCTTTCCCACAGATTTCTGCTGACTGCATGAATCCGGTCTATACATTTCCCCAGCTCCACACAATTTTCTTCCCGGATCGCTTTCTGAAGCCTTTTTGTCTCACCCAGCCGGTCCTCCATCTCATTTATGTACTGCTGATACTTATCCTGTCTTAATTTCTCTTTCTTTCTGCTGCGGTTTTTCTCATATCGTTTCGTCAGGATAGGCCACATAACTGTTCCCAACACCATACTGCCTGACATTACGATAGACGGTACTGCCCCTGAAACATTTCCTGTGGCAAGTGCATTATTTACCGCAAATATTGCTGTCGTCAGGGATGCCATCCCCATTGTCATAGATGGGCCAATGACCATCATAAGGGGCATTTGCTCCCCCATCTGGCTCTGGGGCGGGGAATCGATCTTAAAGACTGCCTTTTCTATATCCCGTTTGAATCTGGGAGATGGATAAAACAACTGATAGCTGTTTTCCTTTCCCCTTCTCCATTCTGTACTCTCTTTATCAACAACAGGGTTTTTGAAAGCTGCCAATCTCCCTGATCTTATGCTGATTCTGTTCCTTGGATCACTGATGGCAAAGAAACCCGGGCCAAGTAAGATCCTGCATCCAAAGACAGTGATGCAGTCACCTGTTTTGGCATTCTGAATATCTGGTTTTCTGCTATTGATATAGACGCCATAATCTGCCGGATTGCTGTTTTCAAGAAGCCAGCCCTCCCTACTCTGCCATTTCAGCCGAAGCAGCGTGGAAGCCACTCTGTCATCTCGAAATACGATATCACTTCTGTCATCTCTTCCCAGCGATATTATAGTTTCCTCTTTTACTGCGATCCTGGTAAAAGGATTGTTTATATTCCCAGCCACCATCGCAATAACCAGAAATTTGTTCCCATTTTCAGTAATTCCTTCTAATTCCATATCTGAATCAAGTTTTACCGCCTGTGTTTCCTGACTATTCCATCGGATTCCATCCCTGGATCTGATATACCAGTTCCCATCCAGCCCATCAATCTCAATGAAATCCACTTCCCGGTTATCCTTGTCCAGCGCCTTCAACCAGAACTGTCCACTACAAACCTCTGGTAAAACAACCTGGCTTTTATACTTCTCTGTGTACAATGTAACTATCATTTTCTGTGCAAGTCTCCTTTGGAAATACTAATATTATCCATTATAAACCATGCACTTTAATTTCTCTTTCCAGAATTTTCCTATAAAACAAAAGCCCATATTCGGGGAATGAATATCCCTTCCTATGAGCTTTTGTCGGATAACTGAACAATCCGCATTGCCTAATCTTAACCTTGCCAATCCGAAATGCTTAATTGTCTGTAATTATTCTTTTCTTCAAAGGCATACAGGTAATTAAATATTTGTTCATTATTATGCAAAATTCCATTTTCTTCACACTTATGATGAAAAAATCTCATTAATTCTCTGTTATTATAACTTTCAATCATATACTGATTCCCATATGTACGTATATATTTCTCTTTTAGGTGCGGAAACGTCCGCTCTAACTGCTCATAGAAATATTCCCGGTTTCCCTCCCTGAGAGTCAGCCCCATTCCAAAGCAAATGACACCATAAACCTTTGCCTCAATACACATATCCAAAATACCAGAGATATTATCTTTTGTGTCGTTTATAAACGGTAAAACCGGAGTCAGCCATACAACGGTTGGGATTCCTGCATCCCGAAGCTTTTTCAGAACTTCAAAGCGTTCTCCTGTCGTGCTTACATTTGGCTCAATCTTTTTGCATAAATCTTCATTGTAAGTTGTCAAAGTCATTTGTACAACACATTTTGTCTTTTCATTTATTTTCTGCAAAAGGTCTAAATCCCTCAAAATACGATTTGATTTTGTAATAACCGTAAATCCAAAACCATATCTCTCTATTAAGCACAAGGTCTTTCTGACATTTCCTATTTCCAGTTCCAAAGGAATATATGGATCTGTCATAGATCCTGTACCAATCATACATTTTTTCCGTTTGTGCGCAAGAGCATACTCTAATAGCTCAATCGCATTTTCTTTCACTTCAATATCTTCAAAAGCGTGCTTCATATGGTAACACTTACTTCTGGAGTCACAGTAAATACATCCATGAGAACAGCCACGGTATAAATTCATCCCATTCTTAGCCGATAATATCCCTTTTGCTTTCACAAAGTGCATTGTATCTCCTCCATTTGCAGGGAGTCCGAAAAATTGGATACCTCTTTGTTTAAACCTAACAGTAACCATAGAGTCTTTCCAAAACGCCTGATGCTCGTGATAAGAATAACCAAAATCAGATCAACCCAAAATCCCGGAAAGCATTCGCCACCCCATTATGATCCACAGAAGTTGTCATATAATCCGCCATGTCCTTTAACTCCGGAATCGCATTTTCCATCGCTATGCCAACAGCAGCAAACCGGATCATGTCAAAGTCATCAGGACCATCCCCGATTGCCACACAGTTTTCCCGTGAAACTTTCCAGTAGTCAAGCAGTTCCGCCATTCCACTTGCCTTCGTAATCCCCTTTTTCCCAATCATGCCAGCATCCTCCAAAGTACAGCCAAAGCTGGTGCTCATAACATGAAAATACCCATCAAATCTCTCCAGAATCTCCCGTAATGCTGTAGTAAATAGTCTGTCCTGGACAAAATAGAATACACTTTCCAATGCTGCCTTCTCAGAAGGGTTCTCTACGGCAACCATTCCATTTAATATCTTATTCCCATCCATTTTTCGCCGGGCAAAAAAGTCCAGTATCTTCTTTTCGTGGCCAGGATTCACATATCTGGCATGTAACCCCTGTGTCAGTGTAGCTGCCCCGTGCTGCCAAAGCAGCTCTGTCAATTCACGGACTTTCCCATTATCCAGCATATGATGGACAACCACTTCGTCCCCACAGCGGACATAAGCGCCCGATGATGCCACAACACCATCAAATGGCATCTTCATAAGCCAGGGATAAATACCTGTATATGCCCTGTCAGTGCACAAAACCAATTTATGTCCATTCTTCCCTGCCTGCTGCAAAGCAAGTCTCGTTTCCTCAGATATACGCTGCTGAAAATTAACCAGCGTCCCATCAATATCAAGAAATATTACTTGTCCCATTATCATCACCTATCAGGATTATGGGATATCTGTGCCAGAATTATTCCTATTTCTTGATATTTGATTTAGATTTGCTTACCTGAAATTCCTGATAAGATTTTGCCAGCATCTTTCTTAGTTTTTGCTTTGAATACTTTTTTGTGCCATCCAGATAAACCCAGGAAATATTTACTTTCTTTTTTTCAAAACCATTGAAAAAATCCTCAGCCAGTGAATCTATATCCGCTTTTTTGTCTTTTAGCTTTTCTTCCTTTCCATCCCGGTAGCGGGAGTACTGCCATACTTCCTCTGTCCTTTTCTTATTCCAGGTACATTCCCCACCGGCATAGGTACGTTTTGTGATCAGCCCATCTTTCAGTGCCATGGCACCATACCAGATATACCGCGACCCAGCGCCATACGACACATAATCGCTGACACAATAATAATGTGTGCCTGTCTCAGGATCTACAAATACTGTCTTTATTTCATCTACAATATCTGAAGCATTTCCTTCTTCGCGGACACGGTGAAGTCCCAAACCATCCATGGACACCTGATAATACCATGATATAGTATGTCCACCGGATCCCTGTATCCCTGTAGAAACGATCACTTCCAGCCTTCCATTGTGATCCAGGTCTGTAACAGCACAATAAAGTCCGATGTAATCTTTGTCCAGCCACATATCAGACTGCTGGCTGATCAATGTAATCTGGTCATCCAGTGTCTCTGCCTTATTTGTAATGGCAGCATTTTTTTCTTTGTCCCTCACAGCCGGTTTTTTCCACTCACATCTATCTTCGTCTGTATACCAGGTTCCCAGCATGCCAAAGAAAATGATCTCCGGATCATCCGGCTCCACTGGTTTTATCTCTGCCGTCTTTAGATCGACACAGAGACAACATAATTCATAGTTTTCATTTCTCAGATATACCAGCAATTTATCCTTTAGAATAGTCAGTTCTTCTAAATCCATATCTGAATACCCAAATTGCCGGACAACCTCTGTCAGCCCGTTTTCAAAAGATAATGCCGCATCCCTGAAAGAGTATGAGAACAGCATCGGGTTTTCCTGATCTTTTATATAATACAGCCTGTCATTCTCCACAAAGAGAAGGTCCTCATAAGAACCATCATCCCAGGAAATATGATTCTTTTCATAACATTTTTTAAAATCTGCCTCTGAGACCAGTTCTTTCTTTTCTCCTGTCACACTGTCATACTCCCAGATACCCTGGTCATCCATGATCTGGTAATACACTTTATTCCGTGCCGGATCTGTCACATAAGCAGCAGAGGTAC
The DNA here is from genome assembly GCA_947643415.1 of uncultured Clostridia bacterium. GTDB lineage: Bacteria > Bacillota > Clostridia > Lachnospirales > Lachnospiraceae > Eubacterium_F. The sequence goes on from CANRWA010000045.1 coordinate 25,754, forward strand.
AGCACCTGTTGTCTATACTTTTCCTCTCTTTCGCCGCCAGATCATAATACCAGAACCCATAAGCGTGCTCGTCCACCTTTCCAGGGAGCCTCCCTGTGTGATAAACCATCTTATCATTCAGCATCATGGATGAAACAGCGCCAAGACCATCCTCTTTTTCCGGACTCTCTAACTGGATCGGTCCTTTCTTCGTGATCCGGTTGTATTCATACAGCTCTCCGTCACAGAAAAAGAGAATCCGGTTTTTATCCACATAAGTAGTGCCTGTCTCCCTTGAAGAATCTCCCAGGCCTCCTATACTTAAGTCATCCTCCGGTTTCAGCCGGAAAAGCTCTTTTGTCTGTTCCAGCAGGACCTCTTCCTTCGTTCCTGTCTGCCTGAGAGGAGTAGACAGGATATAATCCCCATCATCCGCAGAATAAACAGACCATAGAAGTTCATCATTCCCCACCCATATAAGGCTATAGTCATCCTTACCACCATATTCTTCCAATGGCAGGGAGATTTCTTTCTGCTTCTCCCCATCTAAGGACCATTGCTGCAGAACCGGCTCTTCCATAGGGATATATACCATCTGATCATTTGCGCCTGGATATTTTCTTACTGGCACTTCTCCCTTTTTATTCTCTCCGCCAGATACCGGAGCATCGTCTTTTGGTATATTGTCACAGGCTGTCAGTCCGAATAAACAAATGATACAACAAACCATACATAAACAATAGAATAAAAAATACCATTCTGTCTTTTTCTCTCTTACCCTTTTCATAAATAACTCCTATCACACTCTCTCAGAGCAAAGGAACCGCAAGGCGATTCTTAGAGGGCTGCGTTTTTCAGCCAACGCTTTTCTTATAGGAAAATTCGCCTCGTGCGAAGCAAGAATTGCCTACGGCAATTCTTGAAGCGTTGCGTTTTTCAGCCAACGCTTTTTTATCCCGGATAACTGATCTCATCATCCCTCCAGGTAAGAACTTCATCATGAAATTCTGGCACACGCATCAACCCTGCGCCGAAAAGATAAGCCCGGTCCCTCTCTGCGATCTCATTCAGTGCCAGCCATTTCACCCCAATGATCGTCTGCTCTTCCTCAGACAGCTCCGGATCGATCCCTTTCACTGCCACAGCATCCTCTGGTATTTCCACCAGAAAAGTAAAGATCCGGCTCTCCAGATCCGGCTTGTACTCAATAGTAAGCGGACGGAGGATTTTCCCATCCACTCCTGTCTCTTCCTTTAATTCCCGCAGCGCTGCCTCTGCCGGAGTCTCGCCATCTTCAATTCCGCCACCTGGCAGATTAAAAAAATCCCTTCCCTTTAAAATATGTTCTACCAATAAAAGTTTTCCATTCCGGCAGACCATAGCCTGACTACGATTTCTTTTCATATTCTCCTCCATAAGGAACTGTTAATAAATAACTTTTAAATAGTGCGCAGGATTTTTCTTCGAGAGTGTTACTCAAAAATCAGGCGCATAGTGGGCTATGTAACTGATTTTTGGGTAGCTCTATTCGGAGAAAAAGACAAGCAGTGTTAAAAGTTATTTATTTACAGTTCCTAAGCCCAACAGAGTGCCTCTGCAAAGCAGACAGCACTCTGTTTATTCTCAGCCGATGGCTAAGCCATTATTTACGCAAGCCAAGTCTCTCGATCAGCGTACGGTATCCTTCCAGATCATTTCTTTTCAGATAATCTAAAAGTCCTCTTCTCTTACCAACCATCTTCAACAAGCCTCTGCGTGAATGATGATCCTTTTTATTCTCTTTCAGATGCTCGGTCAGGGTATTGATCCTCTCTGTCAGAAGGGCAACCTGAACCTCCGGTGAGCCTGTATCGTTTGGTGTTCTGCCATAAGCGGCAATGATCTCTTTTTTCTTTTCTGCTGTCATCATAATGATGTACCTCCTTATTTTTTTTCACCATTTACTAAGATGCGGTCGGAGTGATCCGAAATCTGAGTAATGGTATTTTTATTAGCTTTTGTATCATACCACATATTGCTAATATTGTAAACTACTTTTTCCTTAGCTCAATAGCAGCCTTACTATTTACTACTTAAAAGAATATAAATAACTATTTTCTATTATCTGGCAATCCAGTTACCGCTTTCATCCTTTTCAAGACACCAGTTATACTTCTCATAGGTTCCAGCCTCAAATCTACTGTTCTCTGAATTCTCTGGGATCTCAAAGTCCATCTGCATTACAACATCGCAGGAATTAGCCACTGCAAGCTGATCTGATATTTCCTGGTCAAAATATAATGTTCCCGGTTCAGCAGCTAAAGGAACCTCTTGTGCCCACCGCTCTGCTATCTTATGAAACATCTCTTCCAATTCTGATGTAGTATATCTACATTCACCAGGATTACAGATCTCACCAAGCCACAGATATCCCGGATATTTGTTACCGAACCTTTCAATATCGTTTGACAACACCAAACATGGCTCTGTTACCTTCTCTGATTCTCTGCCTTCCTCTCCCACAAAATTATCCTGCATAACAGGCATCGCACCCGATTCTCTTTCCTGGTCCTTGCCCTCTGCTTTCATACAATTTGGCACAAATAATAAAGCTGCCAGTAACACAACCACTGCTGATATCACTTTTACGCTTTTTGAATTTTTCTTTTCCCTCATAATATTCTTTACCCTCCTTGTTATACTACTGCCATGAAACTTTGGCAGAATTTCCACACACGCTTTCTTTGCCGCTAACTGGACCATAACGCCAGCATACCGCTTCCTCTCCTGTCCGCTCTGTCCCTTCACTACCTGTTCATCACATGACATCTCCATATCCCTGGCAAACATACAGAATCCAAGCCATACAAATGGGTTGAACCAATAGATGCATAATAATAAATATGCCATTGGCTTAATCAGGTAATCACGCCTTTTGATATGTATCCTCTCATGCCGAATCATGTAATCCTGCTCCTCTTCTGACAGAAAGGATGGCAAGTAAATCTTCGGATGTACCAATCCCATCACAAATCCTGTAGAAATGGAATCCACCAGATAAATATTTTCCTTCATCCTGATAGAAATCTGAATACGGCGCCACAAACAAATATAGGAAGCCACACCGTACCCTAACATGGCTCCAACTCCCACCAGCCAAATAATAGCCATGCAGGTCATGATGCCCTGTTTATGTAACCACTCTGCCGCCTGGTCGGGAATCGCCTGCCTTTGTCCCCCTGTTATAATCCTGACCTGTATGCCAGATAAATTTTCTACCCTCCCCCCAACTTTTGTGTCGGCTAAAATCCCCCATATCCCGGAAAACGAAACAGGAAAAGTGAGACGGACTGCCGGGATACTCCAAAGTAAATAAGAAAAAGTTCCCGGTGAATGGCGCAGAAAAAACCTAATGAAAAGAATGACAGGAATGATCCCTCCTCCTGTGATACCAAGCTCCACGACTTCCTGAAATAACTTCTGCATTTCCAGCCTCCTTAACCCTCCTGCTCATCAATAAAGCGTTTCAGCGCGGCAAGGTCTTTTTTGCTTATTTTCCCCTCTGATGCAAATGCCGCAAGAAATTTAGGAAGTGCACCATCAAAATTCTCTGTTACAAATTGCTTACACTGCATCCCAAAATACTGGTCTCTTGCCAGAAGGGAAGTCACCATACTATTCTCATTCTGAAAAATCCCTTTCTCGCAGAGCTTACGCAGTACCGTGTAGGTTGTCGATTTTTTCCAGCCGAGCTCCTTCTGGGCAACCCGCACCAATTCCCCAGAACCAATTGGTTCCCGTTCCCAGATCAGATCCGCAAACTTCGTCTCTACCACGCCCATCTTATAAATTGCCATACTTACACCCCCTAGTATAATAATGGTGTAGTCAATAAGACTACTTGGTTAATAAGTTT
>CANRWA010000046.1 GCA_947643415.1 uncultured Clostridia bacterium
ATTTTAAAGGCAGTGTGCTGGCACAGACCGATTACTTTCAGTCTGATACAAAGACGTTATCTGCACAGGTCATAATGAAGGGACGTTTTACTCTTTATTCGTATGTTGGAAATCTATTTGTTTATCTGTGCAGCACATATTTATTGGGAAGTTTCATAATCCCTAAATTTAAGCGGTTATTATGAAAGTTGGTTGAAATTCAAAGAACAAAAGTTGATATACCAATTAAGAGGCAATTAGTTCCCAGTTTGGCGGGAAGTCAAGTATAAGAAGAAATTGAATTTTATAAAGTGAGGATAATGGTTAGAGAAGTAAAATGGACAAAATATTTATGGATGAGCCTGCTCTCATTTGGAGCGTTTATGTTTGAATATCTGTCAATATACGTAATTGAAGTTATATTTCTACATGTAGATATACAGAATTATACAACAAACCAAAGAAGTATTCATTATATTATAATGGTTTTTATGTGGGCGTTTTTCATTGGTGCTCTCCTGTTTTTTTCAAGGAAACAGTATCATTTCCCAGTAAGAGGAAACAAAAGAGACATAATTTCCTTGAAAATTGGATAGTAACGCTTGCTTGTTTTATTGGCTGCAAAATTATTACTTTCATTGAGTTGTAGTACTAATTACAGTAGCCTTTGCAAATTGAAAATGGATGTGATACAATAAAATTAATAAGATTCAATCAGGTGGTGCGGATCTAATGAGTGATATTTAAAAAAATGGTACGAAAAAAGGATAGCATAGATGAAATGGGTTTTTCGGTCATTCTTTGCGAAAAAAGTATTATTTGCACCCTGATGGATGCAATGAAATTGCATTGCTTGTGCAAAATCAAGACGGAATTATACCGTGTATAAGGAGGGAATTATGTGCGATAGGATGAAGTTGGCAGTTATAGCCAGAGAAGAAGCTGAAAAACCGTACAATGGGAAATTGAATCATTGCGTGCCAAATATACAGGATATAGCTGCACTGTTTCCAAAGTGGTCTGTGGACGAGGCTAATGGGCTTTGGTGTGCGGCATTTGTATATCATTGTGTCATATTAGCGGGATTCAAAATCCCTGTCCGTCCGCAAGAATCCTCTTGTTCTCTTGCAGGTTGTGTGGCTTGGGAAGAATGGGCGCAGGCAGATAACCGCATTGAGTACCATAGTGGGAATGATAACGTCTTTAAGCCCGCAGCCGGGGATATTGTTCTTTTTGATAGGGTATTTAACAACATGGATCATGACCATATCGGAATTGTACTTGAAAATTATGATGATTATATTATAACTGCAGAGGGAAATGTTGATAATGTCTCTCAGATTTTAGAACGTAAAAAGAACAGTCATATTCGTGCGTATATTCGTATTCCTGATAATTTTACGTATTAGCGTTTGTCGCTGGATAAAATAGCAAATGCATTAAATTATTCAAAATTCTATATAGCCAGAATTTTTACTGAAGAAACAAAATGTACGGTTTATAAATACATACAGGGGCGCAGGTTGACTTTGGCTGCTCAAAAACTTGTGGAAACAGAGCAGCCCATTGTTGAAATTGCTTATGAGGCGCATTATGATTCACAGCAGGCTTTCACATTAGCTTTTAAACGATTATATGAATGTACGACTAATATTATCGAAAAAATGGTATGTTCTACCCTAAACAATCGAAGATATGCATGATGAGCCCGTTTAATGGATACTCATTTATGTACTTTTTGCAGGAGGTAAATTGGCAGTATAAGTACAATTCCGTATGTTATTGAACAGACAATATATTGAAAGAAGGTATTGATTCAATGGGAAAAGAGAAAGTATCAAAAGTTGTTACAGTTACGTTAATTGAGCGTCCAGCACGAAAGCTGATTTTTTTACGTCACATAACTGCAACGGATTATTTTTCCGCCTGTGAAGAAGTCGGATGCGAATGGGAGGGTTATTTTAAGAGTATTCCCGAAGCATTTGATACAGGTGCAGGAGGCCGTTTGCCAAAGAGTCTAATCAGGCCAGGAACAAGCGGCAATGCATTTTTTGTTGAGGTTCCATTGACGTATGACAAATCGATTCCTGATGGATATGAAATTGCAGAACTTCCACCCTGTACATATCTATATTTTAATGGGATGCCTTTTGAAAATCAGAAAGATTTTGGCATAGCTATCGGGATTCTAAATGAGGCTATTGAAAATTATCCCTTTGAACAATTTGGTTGGAAAAGGTCCGATAATGCTCCGGTATTAGGGATGGGTGCAGAATCAGAAATGGGGGCAAGAACCGCTGTGCCAGTGGAGAAGATTTAAAATTCTAATTAATAATGGAAAGCAGGGAGAGTATATGACAGAAATTCATTTGATGACAAAAGGACACAAATATTGGAAAGAGACTATTTCTCTGGCAGAAAGGTGTTCATGGAAAGCAGGTCCTTTTCTGGCGAGGAGAATGCAGGGAAATGATTTTAAAGAATGGGAAAGAGTGTGTGCTGTATGTGAAAATGGGAAAGTGGCAGGATTTTCTACATTTACTGAAAGGGACGAATTGTCCGAACTGTATAGTTATACACCATTTATAGGATTTGTTTTTGTAGATGAGAAGTATCGTGGCAAGAGATTGTCGGAAATGATGATTCAACATATCATTTTTTATGCGGAGGGGCTTGGTTATAAAAAAGTATATATCATGAGTGGTGAAGTTGGGTTATATGAAAAATATGGATTTGTAAAATTAGGTGATTATGAAACGATATATGGCCCTACAGAGCAACTGTTTGTTTATAATACGGATAGGGAAAATTAGTTCGTGGCTGTAGGTATGCGGGGAAAGATAGAGGAGAGCAGTATGGAGATACGAAACCAGAGTATTGACAATGGACAGGCATTTGACTGGGGCAGGGCTTCGAAAGATTACGCAAGATATCGGGATATTTATCCGAGAGAATTTTATGAAAAATTAGCAGGACTGTCCCTGGGCGTACAAGGGCAGAAGGCATTGGACATCGGTACGGGGACAGGTGTGATTCCCAGAAATATGTATGCTTATGGTGCAGATTGGACAGGGGTGGATATTTCAGGTAATCAGATTGCGTATGCAAAGCAGCTCAGCCAGGAGGCGGGAATGAATATCAAGTTTTTGATTTCTGCAGCAGAGGAAATTGATCTTCCGGATGAAAGTTTTGATGTTATCATTGCCTGTCAGTGTTTTATATATTTTGATAAAGATATCCTTATACCTAAAATTTATCGGATGTTACATGTGGACGGGCATTTTGCCATACTTTTTATGGCATGGCTGCCGGAAGAAAATGAGATTGCGAAGACCAGTGAAGAAATGGTTTTGAGATATAATCCTTCATGGACAGGCGGACATATGACAAGATATGCGTTGGAGACACCGTCATGGTGTAAAGATTTATTTGAGCCGGTTCATATGCTGGCTTATGATCTGCCGGTTACCTTCACAAGAGATAGCTGGCATGGCAGGATTAAGGCATGCCGGGGGATTGGCGCATCCTCCCTGAGTCAGGCTGAGGTTGCGGCATGGGAAAAGGAGCATATGGAATATATGCAGACTGTGCCTGAAGTTTTTGACATATTGCATTATGTGACAATCTTAGATGTGAAGAAGGTATGATGAATTTTAGGTAGAAAAATTTAAGGGGAAATTTAAGGGGATAGTTTTGGGTAAATGAAAAATCTTGACAATCCATAATGAAGGTGTTATTATGAGAAACAAGTTGACATGAGAAAAAAGCGATGACGGAAACGAGTAGCATATTAATCGCAGACAGAGAGAGCATCATTTGGTGGAAGATGTTTATGTGGATTGTATGTGAAAACCATTCCATAGCTGTAATACCGAAAGTAGAAGTAAGTATTACCGTATACCTGCGTTAAAGGTTAGGGTTTGATAGAACCTGAAGTGAAAAATTAAGGTGGAACCGTGCATTAAGCACCCTTTAAGGTACATAATAAGTATCTTTAGGGTGCTTTTCTTGTTCGATATTTGTGGAGCAAGAATGGTCTTTGACCGTCCTTGGAGGGCTGCGTTCTTCAGTCAGCTCTTTCTTATGTTGATCAAAATATTTTCTCCTGTGTGGTTGGATCGGGCGGGTGGCTATGAATCACCATCCAATCGCACAGGGGGTAAGAAAGGATGAGATAATATGAAGATTAAAATGAGAGATGGTTCTATCCAGGAGGCAGACTTTAAGGAGGAGCTTGGAAAAAATGCATTCAGGCATACGACGGCGCACATTTTGGCGCAGGCTGTCAAAAGACTGTATCCAGATACGAAATGTGCAATAGGCCCGGCCATTGCAGATGGATTTTACTATGATTTCGAATTTAGTTTCCCATTTTCAGAAGAGTATTTTGCTGAGATTGAAGCAGAGATGAAGAAGATCGTGAGAGAAAACCTGCAGCTCAGGCATTTTACAGCAGAGCGCAAAAAGGCAGTGCAGATAATGGAAGAGAGAAATGAGGACTATAAGATTGAAATGCTACAAGAACTGCCAGAAGGCGAGGAGATCGGCTTTTACCAGCAGGGAGATTATTTAGAGATGTGTGCTGGACCACATGTGGCATATACCAGTGTGGTCAAAGCATTTAAGCTGTTGTCTGTTGCAGGGGCATATTGGCGTGGAGACGAACATAATAAAATGCTTACCAGGATTTATGGCACATCCTTTCCCAATCAGGATATGCTGGAGAAATATTTATATCGGCAGGAAGAGGCAAAAAAGAGAGATCATAGAAAATTGGGAAAAGAATTAGGTCTGTTTGCGCTGTTTGAAGAAGGACCGGGGTTCCCTTTCTTTCTTCCAAAAGGAATGATATTAAAGAATTTGCTTATCGATTATTGGAGAAAGCTGCACATAAGAGAAGGGTATGTGGAAATATCAACACCGATGATGCTGAACCGCCAGCTTTGGGAAACATCGGGGCACTGGGAACATTACCGGGAAACGATGTATACAACTGTGATCGACGGGGTGGATTTTGCCATAAAACCTATGAGCTGTCCGGGCGGAATGCTCGTGTATAAGATGCAGCCTCGCTCTTATCGTGATTTTCCTATGCGCATCAGTGAGTTGGGGACGATACACAGGAACGAAAGGTCAGGGACATTACATGGTCTTATGCGGGTCCGTTGCTGTACACAGGACGATGCACATATCTTTATGACACCAGGACAGATACAAGACGAGATCAAAGGGGTTGCCCGCCTCATCGATGAGGTATATTCGGATTTTGGTTTCAGATATCATGTAGAACTGTCCACAAGACCAGACAATTCCATTGGAAGTGATGAGGATTGGGAGATGGCGACAGATGCATTAAGAAAGGCATTGGATGATCTAGCGCTGCCATATGTTGTGAATGAGGGAGACGGAGCTTTTTATGGTCCGAAGATCGATTTTCATCTGGAAAATTCTATTGGAAGGACATGGCAGTGTGGGACCATCCAGTTGGATTTTCAGTTGCCACAACGCTTTGAAGCAGAGTATATTGGGGAAGATGGAAATAAACACCGCCCGATCATGATACACCGGGTTGTGTTTGGCTCTATTGAGCGGTTTATGGGTATCCTGATTGAGCATTTTGCAGGGAAATTTCCACTATGGCTGTCTCCCGTGCAGATAAAGGTATTGCCGATCTCAGATAAATTTATAGATTATGCAGAGGAAATCAAAAGGATCCTGCAAGAAGAGGGATTGCGCTGCGAAGTGGATGAAAGAGCTGAAAAAATAGGCTATAAAATAAGGTCTGCACAGTTGGAAAGAATACCTTATATGCTTGTGATTGGCGAGAAGGAAGTCGGTACAAACAGTGTCTCTGTCAGGAAGAGAGACGACGGAAATATGGGAAGTATGCCAATCGAACAGTTACTGGAAATGCTCCACGAAGAGGGGATCTGAGAAGGAGGAAAATAGAAAACATAGAATTATGAGGAGGGTTATTATGCGGTTTGTAAATATAACAAATGAGAATTTTGAAGATATTTTTCAGGTGACAGCAAAATATGAGCAATGGGAGTATGTAAAGCATCATGTGTTTGATATGGTAGATAATTATGTTGCCATTATTAATCGAATATATCTTCCGATCCCTTTTCTGATATACGAAGAGACGCGTATGATAGGGTTTGTTCAGGTGAATTATTATGACAAGGAGCTATTATTTGAGATATGCAAGGGGATTCGTTCCCGGATCTAAATGGGAAAATGGTATATGAGCTGTTTCGGATATTGATAGATCAGAGATATCAGGGGAAGGGATATGGCAAAAAAGCGGTGAAATTATTCCTGGATTATGTGCAGATAAAACCATTAGGTGAAGCTGACGATGTTGTTGTTTCGGTGGTTGAAGGAAATGATGCCGCGATGAAGTTATATGGGAAATTTGAGTTTCAGATCATTGGAAAGGATAAGTATGGGCATATAGCGATGAAGAAGTAGAATATTGGTTCATATGGTCCTATCCATAATGTGATCGTGTAAACTGTCAGATGACATTACTCATTTAAATAGTGTTTTTAGTGTGGTGTTTTTTCCTTTATAGTTATGATACAATGAATCAGTAATTTGAAACCTGTGGTCCTATCCACAAATGTTTTTAGAAGGAGGATCGTATGAGCTTAGGAAAAAACATTCAGCATTTGAGAAAGCAAAAGAAAATCACACAAGAACAATTAGCTGAGATTATGTCAGTTTCCCGTCAGACGATATCCAGATGGGAAGCAGATGAAATTATCCCGGAACTGAATAAATTGGTCGCTTTAAGTGACGAGTTCTCTTGTAAACTGGACACTCTGGTTAAAGAAGATATGTATGCCTGCCATGAGGTCTATTCGGAGATTGCGATAAAACAGGTAAAGGCGTTTAGGATGGCGAGATATGTTATGATCACGCCAAATCCAGAAGATGATGTAAATGCATACATGGATATCTGGGCGCAGCGTTCAGGTCTCCTGGAGGTTCAGCCTGATGCAATGAGGATTGGCTGGGATTTTCCATTTTAACAGTGCATACAATGAAAGGATACACGCATTGGACACTTTTGTATGATAATATATATTATGACCCTGAGTTTGGTGTGATCAATGGGGAATATACATATGGAAAAATAACATTTTTTTTGGGAATTTACAGTGAGGGGGAGGATTGAGATGATCCATTTTAAAGAAGTGGATAAATCTTACTTTGGACTATATGATAAGGTCTCTATGAAGGTAGATGTTCATTCCGAATATAAAGTGAAAAGAATTGATAATGGCCTGGGTGGATTTATTTTTGAAGAAATTCAGGTGGAGCCTTATATCAAAGATCTGGGTATATATGATCATGCGGTGGAATATGAGAATGATTTTGATATTACGAACTGGAGATTTTACATGACGTTTGATGGAGATGTACCAGTTGGGGCAATGACTGTTGCGGGCAGGACAGAGGGATTGAATATGCTTTCCGGAAGAACGGATGCCTGTGTATTATGGGATATCCGCGTTGCTGATGCGTACAAACGGAAAGGGATAGGACAGGAATTATTTGATATGGGGATAAGAGGTGCTAAAAAAGAAAGGTATCACCAGATGATCATTGAATGCCAGAATAATAATGTCCCAGCCTGTAGATTCTACCAAAAACAGGGGGCTGTTCTGTCTAAGGTAGATATGTATGCATATTATCTGGATCCAGAGGTAAAGGATGAAATTCAGTTTGTTTGGTATTTGGATATTTGAATCAGAATTACACGAATCGGATCGGAGGTAAGATTGGATGATCATTATGATAATGGGGGCATCCCACACAGGAAAGACGGCACTTGCCCAAAGGTTACTTGAAAAATATAAATATCCCTATCTGTCTATTGACCATTTAAAAATGGGATTGATCCGCAGTGGGAATACATCCCTTACACCAATGAGTGATGACAAGCTGCTGACCGATTATTTATGGCCTATTGTCCGCGAGATGATAAAGACAGCTATTGAGAATGGCCAGAATCTTATTGTTGAGGGATGTTACATTCCTTTTGAGTGGCCGAAGGATTTTGGACCAGAGTATCTGGAAGATATAAAATATTATTGCCTGGTTATGAGCAGGCGGTATATCACAGAGCATTTCAGGGATATAAAAGAGTACGCCAGTGTCATAGAGAACAGACAGGATGATGAGTACTGTACGATGGAAACAGTTCTCAGAGATAATGCGGAAATACTCGAACAATGCCGAAGATATGATACCAGCTATATCCTTATTGATGAGGAATATCAGATTGACATTGAATTGTAAATTGTGGGGTAAGCAGCCATCTTTACGTCCTGTCAACTTCCTGCCGCTAATACTTCCCTGACAAGCTGCCAGGCTATGCTGCCCTCTCGTAAAAGTCTCAGTGCATTATCTGGGTTAACCCATTCAGCGGAATCCACTTCCTTTGATAGCATGAATTCCTTTTTCTTTACGATTGCCTTGTATCCAAGCATAAGCATTTCCTTTTTATCGTATGGGTAACTTCTTATATAATGCAGATCCTCTACCTGTAATCCGGTCTCTTCTGATATTTCACGTATCACAGTATCCTCGGCGGATTCGCCTGTTTTCATGACTCCTGCCACGCAGACATATTTGGTGGCCGATACATAATTCTGGCGTAATAGTGCGATTTCGCCGTATTCATTTACGACTGCTGCTATGATGCATGTGGTAAATATATCCCACAAAGGAATGGAACAACTTTCACAGAATGGGATCATTCCCTCATCACCGATCTCTTTTTCTATCAAATGCTCTCCACAGTGTGGACAATAGGTAAAATGCATAATGCAAGCCTCCTGCTATCAGTATATTTTGACCTTGGCGTCATATTTTAATATAATATAGACTTTGTTGAAACTCAAATGGGAAAACGGTGAAAGACATTCAATCAGCCGTTCTTATGCTTCCCCCAGTCCTTCCATTACTTCCATAAGTTTGTCATATGATTCCTTGCTGGCGGCTCCATAGATCACTTCCAGGTCCCCACAATCCATGATTACAACCATATTATCTGGCTCATTACTATAGAAACTCATATCCATATGCTGCCAGTTATGCAGCGTAAATGGTTTTTTGCCGAGGTTCGACTGGATGATCTCTTGTTCTTCTTCCTCAATCCACAGAACGAAGTCCTCGGCACAGTAATCAAAGGTAAATATCGCCTGATAGGCAGACATTCCTTGTAGAAATTCGCTGACTGATCCGGCGCACAATGCCCAGTCATCATCATCTATCGTTACATAGACAGGAGGATCTTTTTCTGTCAGGTCATCTTTTCTGATCCCTGCACGGCAGCAGTTTTGATTTTCGGTCATCAGTATCAGGTGATCTCTGTCTTTCAGCCAGTCTCGTTTTTGGAAATCGGATGGTTTTACCCAGAAATCCTGTCCATGATGAAGTTCTTTCGTAGCACCTGCCTTACGCCAGAAGTTCTCCAGTACTTCGGGAAGTGCACCAAAATAATCCTTTACATAGGCGATTTCATTCTCATTATAACCTTGCAGTTTTTCTACCTGATACAATTGTTTGATCATTTCTTCATAATCCATATGATTCATTCCTTTCGTCACTCCTAAAGACAGTATACCATGCCGCATCACATATTTCCATAATTAAAATGCAGAGGTTTTTTACTCTTGACAATAGTACGAAATCGTACTATAATCAAAGGCATGTTTTGTACTATTAGTAGGTCCTTAGTGTGGCGTTTCGGAATGGAGGTTAGTATGATAACATACAGTTCAAATGAGATGAAACGGTACAATCATCTCTGTAGTGAGATTGAGGCAGCTTATCATGAAATGTCCCTGAAACTTGGCCTGTCTGACAGTGCCATGGTGGTGTTGTACAGTATCTGCAACAAAGGGGATTCCTGCCTGCTGCAGGAGATCTGCTGTCAGTCTGGTGTCAGTAAGCAGACCATCAATTCTGCTATCCGTAAGCTGGAAGCAGAGGGGATCGTTTATCTGGAGGCAGTGAATGCGAAGAATAAGAATGTCTGCCTGACAGAGAAAGGGAAGCAGCTGGCGCAAGTTACTGCCATAAAAATGATAGAAGCCGAAAATAATATATTTGACTCCTGGCAGAAGGATGAAGTAGAGAAATATCTTGAGCTGACAGAGCGGTATCTGAAAGCCCTGCAGGAGGAGACAAAAAAGATAGGAGGAGCATCCAGATGAAGATTCAGTTATCCGACCATTTTACTTATATAAAACTTTTGCGCTATACATTTCCGTCTGTTATTATGCTGGTATTTACTTCCATTTATGGTGTTGTGGATGGTTTCTTTGTGTCAAATTATGCTGGGAAAACTCCTTTCACAGCCGTAAATTTTATTATGCCCGTACTGATGATCCTTGGTACCTGTGGATTTATGTTTGGAACAGGGGGTGGTGCCCTGATCGCCAAAACAATGGGTGAAGGAAAGCTAAGGAGGGCAAATAGCCTTTTTTCTCTTATTGTATATACATCTGCCGTCTGTGGTATCATACTGGCAGTTGTGGGGATTCTTATTATCCGGCCGCTGGCGTCTGCGCTGGGGGCAGAGGGGGAACTCTTGGAAAACAGTGTGGTCTATGGACGTATTATCCTAATGGCGCTTCCGGCATATATACTACAGTTTGAATTCCAGTGTCTCTTTGCCACAGCAGAAAAGCCGGCACTGGGGTTGTATGTGACCATTGCGGCAGGACTGTCCAACATCGCCCTGGATGCATTGTTTGTTGCCGTATTCCAATGGGGACTGACCGGCGCGGCAGTGGCTACGGCAGCCAGCCAGTGTGTTGGAGGTGTGATCCCTGTTATATATTTTGCAAGGCCTAACAGCAGTATTCTGAGACTTGGAAAGACGGAGTTTGATGGAAGGGCACTCGGGAAAGTCTGTGTCAATGGATCCTCTGAACTGATGAGCAATATTTCCATGTCCATCGTAAGTATGTTATATAATGCACAGCTTTTAAGATATGCCGGGGAAGATGGCATCGCCGCATATGGAGTATTGATGTATGTCAGCATGATATTTATGGCGATCTTTCTGGGCTATTCGGTGGGAACGGCTCCTGTGATCGGCTATCATTATGGAGCGCAGAACCATGGCGAGTTAAAGGGGCTTTTGAAGATGAGTTTTGTTTTGATCGGACTGTTTGCTGTGATTATGTTTGCAGCGTCTTATATCCTGTCCAAACCGCTTTCTATTCTGTTTGTCGGTTATGATGCAGGACTGTTGGAGCTGACGCTGCGGGCATTTTCCATTTTCTCCTTTGCCTTTTTGTTTTCGGGGTTTTCCATTTTCGGGTCTTCTTTTTTCACGGCACTGAACAATGGCCTGATCTCGGCTGCGATCTCCTTTATGCGGACGCTGGTATTCCAGATCATTGCCGTTCTTATTCTGCCACTCATATGGGGAGTGGATGGGATCTGGTTCTCCATTGTGGCTGCGGAGGTCATGGCGGTGGTGATTACTGTTGCATTTTTGAAAGGAAATCAGAGGAGATACCAGTATTGATATGTTATTTTTGTTCAAAAATACGTTAATTTTGTACTTTATATTGCGAATTCTCAGGGGAGGCGTACAATTGACAGAGAAAGGTGGATATCAATATGAGAAAAACAATTAGAGGAAAACTGACATTAAGTGTTATCTGTATTGTAGTGGTAAGCATCATTCTAACAACAGTGGGAATTGTTGTTGTGGCGGGGAGAAACCTGATACGGAATCAGACGGAGGCATTACAGTTAAATGCAGATAAATATTCTGAAGAGATTAATACATGGATCGAGAGTGAGAAACTACTGGCAGAGGGGGCAGCAAACAGCATAGAAGCTGCCGGGAATACAGAAACGCAGTATATTCAGTCAGTGATGGACACCTATGCGGCAGGCCGGGAGGAGCTTCTGAACCTGTACTGTGGTACAAAGGACAGCCAGTTTATCCAATCCAACAGGGAGGCTGAGATACCGGAGGGTTATGATCCGGTTCAGCGCGGCTGGTACCAGCAGGCGGCAGAGAAAAAAGAAGTAATCGTAACAGACCCTTACTGGGATGTATTGACGAACCAGATGTGTGCGACGATCGCAGCGCCGGTTTATGTAAAGGATGAGCTGGTGGCAGTGATCGGACTGGATGTGACCTTGGGAACTGTGACAGATCTGACGGGAAGCATCAACTTTGCAGAAGGGGTATATGGATTTCTTACAGACAGCAGCGGACAGTACATAGCCCATAAAAATAAAGAATATGAACCTAAGGAAGAATCGGCAGTTGCTGTTACAGATATCATGCCAGGACTGTCAGGCATGATGGATGGCACGGACCAGAATGTGGTTAAACTCAGGGATTATGATGGAAGTGAGTGTTATTTTGCGTCATCGCAGATTGAGGGAAGTAACTGGAGATTGGGGGTTGTGGTGCCAACTGCTAATGTGATGGGTTCCCTTAGAACGATGATCTTTGTTGCTCTCGTGATCGTGTTTGTTATGATCGTTCTTGTCGTTGTATTTATGACAGGACTGATCGGCAAAATGCTGGCACCGATACAGATGCTGAAACAATTTGCCTCTGGCGATTTTTCTGAAAATTCAGTGAGTGGAAAAGGAATCCCGAAAGAATATAAAAATGAGACGGAACAGATCCGGAAGGCTACGGCAGAGGTAAAACAGCAGATCCGCAGCATCATTTTGAATACAAAAGATGAGGCAGAGAACATTGGAACCATTGCGAAAGGAACATCCAGGGAGATGGCGGCCCTGACAGAGGGGATTTCGGAAATCCTTGATTCGGTTGTGCAGGTTATGGAGCAGACACAGGAGGCGAAGGAACTGGCGGATCATATAGAGCATACAGGACAGGAACTGGGGATTCTTGTTGAGGATGTGGCAAAACGTGCCGGTGAAGCGGCAGAGCAGTCAAATGATATTATGAAACGTGCCAGTGAGAGACATGAGAGTTCTGAAAAGTCCGGCCAGGAGACCGTTACTATCTATCAGCAGACGAGACAGGAATTGGAACAGGCCATTTCAGACAGCCACAGGGTGCGGGATATTGACACGCTGACAGAAGAAATTCTTTCAATCAGTTCCCAGACGAATCTTCTGGCTCTGAATGCATCGATCGAGGCATCCAGAGCTGGCGAGGCGGGAAAGGGATTTGCAGTCGTTGCGGATGAGATCCGTGAGCTGGCAGATAACTCCAGGGTTGCTGTGGACAAGATCCGGAAGGTGACAGAGGATGTGATGAAGAGTGTATCAGTTTTATCCGGCACATCGGAGAAACTGCTTGAATTTATGAATGAAAAGGTGATGAAGGATTACAGGGGTATGACGGAACTCGCAGGAATGTATAAGAAGGATGCTGTGTTTTACAGCAGTGTTTCCAGTGATCTGGGGGCAGCTTCCCAGCAGATGAGTGCCAATATGGATGGGATCAATGATGCTATCCGCACCATTACTTTGCTCGTTGGAGCGATCACAGAATATATGCAGGGAATGGAGCAATCAGCAAAGAGTTCCGATGAAAATGCCGGAACAGTGCTGGCAAAAATGGAGGAATTATTCCGCCTGAGCGAACTTTTGAATCAGACAGTGGCATCTTTTAAGGTATGAGGTGAATTATGTTAGGTGGTTCTGTATATATCGCATTAATCCGATATGTGGCCAGTCTCATGGGAGTTATCCTGCTGTTTAGCCAGATTGGAGAATCACGGTTTGGCAGAAAAAAAACAATTCTGTATTATGCGCTTTTTTGCATTGCTTTGGCCGCTCTGGCATGTATCTGGTATGTGGTGGATTGGACGAGTTGTGTGCGTATGGTGGCATTTACCATGTATATGTGTTTTTCTTTTTTTGCTTTTTGGATGGGCAGAGATACACCGTGTCTGAAAATATATAAGCTGACTTTGATATTTTATCTTATGGCGGTATTTGTCATTGGGGGACTGGAGATTTCCATCCTTTTCTTTGATCGGAATGTATGGGCGGATATCATTGTACGTATTCTTTTGATTGGGCTGATCGCACTGCTGATTCACAAATATGTCAGGCAGTCCATGCAGGAATTTGGCACTTATGTGGAGAGGGAGGCAGACACGTTCAGTGTTGCTGTTATGATCATCTGCATTTTATTTGGAATCGGCTATATTCTCAATCCCGGATTGAGCAAAGAAATGACGCCGCATCGTATTTATCAGGTAGTGACCAATTTTCTCCTGACAGGGACATTGCAGCTTCTGGTATTTCATTTCTACCTGCATATCGGGAAAGAGAAAGAATATGAGAGGGAAAAGCAACTGATCCAGATGAATTACAGACTGTTGGAAAGGCAGCTTGAGATTCTGGATGAGTCTGTGGAATCAGGCAGGCGGATCCGCCATGATGCAAGACATCACAATGCTGTCATAGCGGAATATACACGCAGGGGACAGAAGGAAGAACTGCTTCAGTATCTGAAAGAATATGAGGAGGAGATCACCCAGGGTATACCGGAAATGATATGTGCCAATACTGCAGTGAATAATATTCTGGCGGCATATACCAGAAAGGCGAGGAATGAGGGCATCAGGGTTACACTGGATGTCCGGATTGGCAAGAATCTGATGTTTCCAAGCCTTGATCTGGTGGCGATCCTTGCTAATGCGTATGAAAATGCAATCTATGCCTGTATGGAAGTGAAGAAGAATCCAGATGGCAGGGAATGCTTTATCCGTCTGATGCTAAAGATCAAGAAAAATAAACTGATCATTGTCTGCAGTAACACCTGCAGGATGGAAACGGAATTGAAGGATGGAGAACCAAAATCGGAATTTACGGGCGGTGTTGGGGTTTCCAGTATTATCCGGACAGCAGGGAAATATGATGGGGAATGCGATTTCAAAAATGAGGAAGGCGTGTTTGTTGTCCGGCTGGTCATGAATATAGAGCCAGTTCACTGAAAGGACAGACATTTTGAAATGGAGAAGAGCTGAAAATGATAGTTCAGATTGCACTTTGTGATGATGAGCCGGAAGAGCTTGATAAAATGGCAAAAATATTGAGTGCTTATGGGCGAAGATATAACAATCTCAATATTAGGGTTCAATTTTTTGAAAATGCAGATACATTGCTTTACATGATCAGAGAACGAGAGTATCTGCCAGATCTGATTTTTATGGATATTTATATGCCGGGAAAAACAGGGGAAATGGTTCCATTGGGAATGGAGGCGGCAAAACAGCTTCGTGACATGGGGAATAGGGCAAAACTGGTCTTTCTCACTACCTCAAGAGAACATGCACTGGGCGCTTTTGACGTGGAGGCATCCCAGTATCTGCTCAAACCGGTGCAAGTGGACAGATTATTTTCTTTCTTGGACCGGTTTCGGGAAGAGACAGAAGAGGAACAGGACAGATACATTCTGCTGCGCATGGAGGGAATGCATAAAAGGGTGGCATTAAATGATATCGCATACTGTGAAGCACAAGGGAAACGCCAGTGTATCTATCTGGCAGATGGTGCAGAAATATTGCAGAATCTGACGATGGCAAGGATTTATGAGATGTGTTCTGCCTGTCGGAAATTTGTGAAAGTGGGTGTTTCATATATTATAAACCTGGATCATGTAGACAGTCTGAATGCACAGGAGGCATTGCTGGATAATGGGTGCAGGATCTATCTGCCAAGAGGGACATACCGTTCCCTGCGGGAGCAGTATTTTGACTATTATTGTGGAGAAGAGTGAATCATGTTCAAAAAGTAGTATACAAACAATGTCTTATGTGATATGATGACAATAATAATATGAACGTTGTAGTTGCTAACTTAACAGCGCCAGTTCGGATTCGTTCAAACTGGCGCTGTTGTACTATCAAAATGGAGGATGATGGATGAAAACAGGAATGAAAAGATGTTTATGCATCATGATTATGGCAGCGTTGCTGGCTGGTGTCCTGCCAGAGACAGTTTCTGCCGTAGAGGAAGGAACTATGGTAGCGACACAAGAGGAATTTATGACTGCATTGCAGCAGAAAAAAAGCCCAATCATAGTCACAGATCTGGTTACTATTGGTAAGGAGGCAGAAACAGATGGCAGGATGACCCCCGTAAAGATCCCGGCAGATACTGTGATCCGGGGATCGGGTAATGGGAACCTGAACTGCCGCTGTCCCATTCAGCTGGAGGGGGATGTTCTTTTTCAGGATATCAAGATTACGTTTGAGTCAAGCAATGCGTTGGGGAGTGTCCCTCACAGGGAAATTTTTCTTGCAGGACATGGCCTTACCTTTGATAATGTGAAAACATGGCTGAACGGTTCGGATGGTAACTTTGGTCCTCTTGGGGGGACAGAAAAAGAACTTCTTCCCACTGTATATGCGGGAGGATTTACAGCCACAGACGTAGGAGACAGGGCGTCACTGACCGTCAGAAATTCAAATGATGAAACAATGTTTCAGGCAGTTTACATGGGGCATGATGCAGGGAATGATAATAAAGTGCCTTACCGGGGAACTGCTGTGCTGGCACTGGATACAAAGCTCATTGTCCGGGAAAAAGTGGATGTAAGCCTGAATAGCCAGGCAGATATCACCATTTCGGGGAGTGAAAGTGATCATGCAAAGACAAGGAAATTTTTAGGAAATGAAAATACAACCCTCACTTTGAGCAGAAGCACAATCCCAGACGCTGTTGTGGATAATATTGGAAATATTATCCTGACAGATAAAGCATGCTTGTCAGCAAAGACAAGTTCCTTTCAGAATGTGACCCTGCAGCGGGGTGGCTGTCTGGATCTGAATGGAGCACAGCCGGTAGATGTGTTGATTTCTGGTAATTTTACGGGTGTGGTAGATCCGGCAGAGGAGAAGGGAATCCTTGTGGTGAATCCACGGAGTTCACTTGTGATTGGGGGAAAAGTGACAGGCACTACCCAGTTTCAGACAAGCAACCGTTTTTATCCAAGTTATTTTATGGCAAACATGCCATATATCTCAGCAAATGCAGAAAATGCCTCTGCGGATAATTTTGTTTTATCTGAGAAAAGCATAGAGGATGGGTATCAGGCAGAGTATAAGTCAGGAACATGGTCGGTATCATGGGCGGGTCAGGGAGACATAAAGGAGATCGGGGGGATTGAGATCATATCTGCCCCTTCTTATGTTGTTTTAGGACAGATTGAATCAAAACAGGATGGTACGGTTCCAAACGAAAATATTTATCTTGAGATTATATGGAGAGATATGCAGGGGAATGAATTTACTGCAGAAGAGGTAGAAGAACTAGCTCTCTATGAGATGGACTATGTCATTAAGGTTAAGACAGAGTATTGGGAGAGTGATGATCCGGAAGTGTTGGCGAAGAAGGATTGGGGAAATGCGGTCTGGCTGAGAACATCAGAGGAATATCCGGGAAAATATTTTCTTGAGGCATCGGATGGGGCAAAGACAGGTGAATATACGTATTTGTTCCTTTCTGATTACAGCAGTGGGGCAGAAGAGACGGTGCAGGATGTGAAAGATCTGGGGAACCTGATAAAGGCAGAGTGGCGCGTTAGTTTTCTGGATAAAGAACCGGAGGTGGTACCAACGCCAACGCCAACGGCGGTACCAACTTCAACGCCAGCGCCGACGGCAGATGCAACAGCAACGCCAACACCGACGGCAGATGCAACAGCAACGCCAGCACCGACGGTGGATGCAACAGCAACGCCAACACCGACGGCAGATGCAACAGTAACGCCAGCGCCGACGGCGGATGCAACAGTAACGCCAGCGCCGACGGCAGATGCAACAGCAACCCCAGTACCGACAGCGGAGGCGACTGTACCACCGACACAGATGCCAACAGCGGTACCGACAGGGGGAATGCTGCCAGTTCCAACACCATCTGGCGCAGCGGACTCCACGGTGGTTCCTGTGAATGATCCGCCAGCGAAGCTGACAGTTTCATCAGAACGTCTGATTTATACGGGAAAAGCACAGAGACCGAAGGTAACAGTCACAGATATAAAAGGAAATGTTATCAGCAGTGCAAATTACCGGCTCTCCTACCAGAATAATGTGAAAGTAGGGGTAGCGTCTGTAATAGTTAATTTTAATGGGAGCTATAGCGGGACAATGGTAAAAACCTTTGAAATAGTTCCAAAAGGGACCGGGATATCCAGGCTTACTGCCAGACCGAAGGGATTTCTTGTTAAGTGGAAAAAACAGCGCACCCAAACTACGGGATATGAGGTACAGTATTCCACAAGCAGGAAATTTACGAAGAAAACTACGAAATATGTAACGGTAAAAGGCAATAAAAAGGTTTCCCGAAAAATTACAGGCAGGAAACCGGGGAAGAGATATTATGTCAGGGTACGCACATATAAGTCTGTCAGAGTGGAAGGCAGGGCAAAAAGGGTTTATTCCGGCTGGTCGAAAGTAAAGTCAGTTAGGGTTAAGAGAGAATAGAAAGCTGTTAGGATTGATGAAAATCTATAAATGGGAACGACAGCAGGAATATTTTGCGCAGGAGATCCAAATATGGCTGAATTTACAAAGGCAATGAAAAAGACACATACGATATTGCTGCCAGATATGCTGCATTATCACAATGAGCTTTTGCAGGCAGCTTTCACTGCCTGTGGATATCATATGGAAATATTGCCAGAGACAGAGAATCTGCCAGAATATTCCCTGCCTTACATTAGCAGTGATTATTGTCTTCCGGCAGTGCTGATTCTTGGACAGATGCTGGCAGCAATTCAGTCCGGACAGTTTCACCCAGATAAGATTGCCTTTATGGAACCACAGACAGGAGGGGCATGCCGTGCAGGTAATTACTACAATTCTATTATAGAAAGTCTGAAACGGGCTGGTTACAGCCAGGTTCCGGTGATCTCTCTGAATGTGTCCGGCGAAGATAAGCACGCAGGGTTTACGATCACGCCAAAGCTGCTATTCGGTGCCATCGCCGCTGTCTGCTTCGGTGACCTGCTTATGACACTTTATCAACAGGTGAGGCCATATGAGAGCAGGGAGGGGGAGACAGAGGCGTGCTGGGAGCGTTGGAACAAAAAGTTGTGTGAGGATATAATGACCGGGAAGAATATCTCCAGAAGGAAACGAAGAAGGCAGTACCACCAGATTGTCCATGATTTTGCCAGGATTCCGGTGGAGGACAGAAATCTTCGGCGCGTTGGGATCACAGGTGAGATTTATATAAAATATTCGCCTGTTGGAAATGGGCATCTGGAACAGTTCCTACATGGGCAGGGTTGCGCATACCGGATGGGTGGATTTGTAAATTATGCCATTTATATCGTAGACAGTGAATGGGAGGATCAGAAACTCTGTGGTGCGGGGCGGGTGGTGCAGAAAGCGTATGAGACAGTGGCTCGTTATCTGTGCCATATACAGCAGGATATAAATCAGAGTATTGCTGAAAGTGGCCGGTTTCTGCCGGATGCGGATTTTCAGAAAATGAAGGCATTGGCGGCGCCGATTCTACACAGAGGGTGCCATACGGGGGATGGCTGGCTAGTTGCTGCAGAAGTGGCGGATCTGGTGGAAAAGGGGTTTGAGAATATTCTCATTGTACATCCCTTTGGCTGCCTCGTGAGCCATGTGTGTGAGCGGGGGATTATGAAGAAACTTCATGAGAGATATCCAAATGTGAATATACAGACCGTGGAATATGATTATGATTCCTCTGAAACGTTGCGGGAGAGCCGTATTTTACTTGGGATCAGCGGTTTGGCGGGATCATGGTGATATGAGGAGAAGATCACAGAATGGTTTCTTTTACCACCTCCAGTGTGTCTTCTGAGACTCGGCATTCCATACATATAATCTTTACTCCAGCGGTCTTTGCCCGTTCCAGCGCATCTCCAAACTCTCTGTGGGTAGCAGTATTGGCACGGACTTCGTGAACTCCTTCCATCTGGATCACAAAAGCGGCGGTGCAGAGGAATCCTTCTGCTGTGGCTTTTGATAGCTCTTCCAGATGCCGCACACCGCGCTTTGTTGGGGCATCCGGGAAGTATCCGATACCGCCAATCTCCAGTGTGCATCCCTTTACCTCCATCAGATATTTTTTACCGCCTTTTTCCATATAAAAATCAAGCCGGGAATTCCCATAGGTGTATTCCGGGCGGATCAGGGAATAATCCTGTTTCATCAGCCATTCCTTTACTACCTTATTGGGTGCCTGGCTGTCGATATTTATCCAGCCAAGATTCTCTTTATAGACAGTTATAAGATCATATTTTGTTTTCCGTGATGCGTTGTCCGATCTTTGCAGGATCACAGGTGTATCTGGCAGGAGCAGCTCATGACAGCGTCCTGTATTTTTTACATGTACCATTTCTTGTTTTCCATTCAGCCATACATTGGCGACAAAGCGGTTGGGACGGTTGAGGAACTTTGCTTTTACAATATTATCGTATTTCATAATGTCTTATCCTTTATAAAAGAGATTCTATGTTCATTGGCATACTGTTCGGCTATTGAACCAGGTATTCCTCTGATCTGAAAGGAAGGGACAGTCTGGTATCCTTTTATCCGGTAGGCTCCTGTGCCTACATATTCACGAATTTCCATGATTCCAACCGACTTTTCACCTAATTCCATTACACTTTCTGGAATTTCTAATTCTTTTAGGGAAGTGCAGTGGAAAAAAGCATATTCATCCAGTTTCTGTATTCCATCCTCCAATTCCACATCCTTTAATGCTTCACAATCAGAAAAGGCTTCATCTGACATAGTGACAGATTTAGGGATTGTTACACTTTTCAGGTACTCGCAGCCAGAAAAAGCATTTGAAATAATCTGGGTTCCCTGCGGAAAAGTAAAACTTTCGATAGGGGTTCCCTCAAAGGCATGGGAAAAGTCTGTTACACTTTCCGGGACTTTGATAGTATTTAAAGAAAAACAGCAATTAAAGGCATAGGTCATATCTTGCAGACCTTCTGGCAGCTTTACTGCCTCAAGGCTTTCACAGCCATAAAAGGCTCCTTCTATCGATGTCACTCCATTTGGAATCTCGGCTTTTTTTAATTCGTAAAAGCCGTCAAAGGTACTGTTGAGAGAAGTGACTTTTCTTCCATCTATGACAGAGGGTACCATGACATGAGGTTCATTGCCATTATATCTTGCCAACTCAATTCCGCTTTTACTTTCAACATAAGTCCAGAGACCATCTGAACTGGTAAATAAAGTTTTATATGCTTCTTCATATTCTTCCATATAAAAATATTCATAGCTTTCTCCTGTCGCATATCTTCCTCTTCCGTCACTCCAGTATGCTTTCATTGTGTAATCCCCCTTTTATTGGATGAAATATTTGCATGATGATCCTTGAATTATGCATTGATGCCCTCCAGGCATTCCAGAATTCTTTCATAAACATCACCCCCTATAAATCCGTTGATCTTAGTTCCCTCTCTCTGGCTTTATGTAGCTTTAAGTATAGCACTTCATATACCATATAAGCAATCTCTATTTCCTTTAGAATATAGTTGAAAAGCCAGAACATTATTGTTATTCAATCAAAAATGTTTTGCCTATTTGTGCTGCATAATATATAATAGAAATTAACTCAACGGCATAGCCGGGCTAGCTCCACGGCGGGTTCAAATTAGCGCCGTGGAGCTAAGAAAGTTTGGGAGGAGTGATCCGATGAAATATGCAGAACAGATATCTGAAATGATAAATGCCTTTTCGCCAGCGCCTCTGCAGATTGACCAGATGGAGGAATTTTACTGCGAGGATACAATGGAATACCGAACCAGTGATAAGTATGATTCGCCCATCGAGGATATTTATGATGTCTGCCGGAATTTTGATGAATATAATGCATGTCTTCTACTGGGACATAGAGGATGTGGAAAGAGTACAGAGCTAAACAGAATGTCTGAGAGGCTGGTGGCAGATGGATATCATGTAAAAACGATCAATTGCAGCATGGATCTTGATTTATTTAACATTGTATATTCGGATCTTTTTATACTGATGGGAGAGGCTCTGCTGCAGATAGCAGAAGAATTAGATTGTCAGATTGAGGATAAAGTTCTTGAAAATATAAAGAATTTTTGGAGTGAGGGAACCGAGACGGTTGTAGCGCAGGAAAGTATGGCAGCTTCTCTGGAGACAGGGATATCCGTTGGAACCAAGGGAATTTTTGCGGGCATTTTAAATATTTTTGCTAAGATAAAAACAGACCTGAAGTTCAACGAAGAGACAAGAAAGGAGTACCGCAAAAAAATAAGCATCCGTTCCAGTGAATGGATTACCATATTAGGGCAGGTGGCAGAAGCAATTGCAAGAAAAACAGTAGGAAGGCGCCCGATCATTATTTTTGAGGATCTTGATAAACTGAATCCGGAGGATGCCTGGAGGGTGTTTTATAATTATGCAGCAATTCTTTCGGGCATGAAATTTCCCGTGATCTATACATTTCCTATTGGACTTTCTTATGATGCAAGATTTTCGGCCTTAGAAAGTTATTTCATAACTAAAACTCTTCCTATGATCAAGATTGCAGCCATAGATAACCAGCCTTTTGAGGAAGGGATTAATATTATACGCGACATTGTGGAAAAGCGGGCAAGTTCAGCATTGTTTGAAGAAAAAGTACTAGAGAGATTGATTCAGTATACAGGAGGCTCTCTCCGGGATCTGTTTCATGTGATCAATGCATCGGCCAAAAGGGCGAACCGCAGGGAAAGTGAAACCATCTCGATAGAGGATGCAGAACGTGCATTGGAGGAGGTAAAGACTTCTTTAACAAGGCGTATCGAGGAAAAAGATTATACATTTTTATTGAATATTTATAATGGGAATAAGGAACTGATCGAAGATAAGGAAATGCTTCTGAAAATGCTGCAGGCATCGGTGGTTCTGGAATATAATGGGAAGCGGTGGCATAATGTCCATCCTTTGGTCATTAAATTTTTTGAAGAGCAGGGGATGATAGAAGATGAGGGAGAGTAACCAGGAGGGGTATCGGACATTAGGCTGGATCATAAATAAGTCAGAGCAGGGTCTGTATCTGGTAGTGGCAGGTGAAAAGATACAACAGGAGATTGTCGGGTTCTACAGGCGGGGAGCAGTGGAAATCTTTGACTATAAGAATACTCCGGGAACATATTCTTTTCACGATCTGCAGGAATGGGTTTCCAGGTTTCCGGAAACGCAGGTTTTTATGGTTGTCAATTTTCACCTTGCCATACAGGATGAAGAGAGCCTGAAACGCCTGAATTTCAGCAGGGATATGATAGAAGGAATGGGGAAAAATTTTATTTTTCTTGTTACCCCATATGGGGATGACAGGCTGGCGACGGGAGCATATGATTTTTACTCTTTTATTAAGATGCGGATTTCATTTCATAATTATGAAATGGAACATGAAAAGGGGTTAGATTTGCTTTCTGTATACGAAGGTGAGATGGATGAAAGTGAGTGGGAATCGGAAGAAATAAAAAGGAAGCGGGCACAGGCAGATGCTTTGATGGAGCAGGCACAAGTGGAGTACGATAGGGCACACTACGCTGAAAGTGGGAAATTATTTCTGGAAGCAAGAAAAATTAAGGGGAGGCTCTTTGGGACAGATCATTTGGAAATGTCTGAGATTTATAATGGATTGGCATTAGTGTATGAGGGGCAGGGAAGATACAAGGAAGCAGAGGATCTTTATGAAAAGGCTTTGAGCATAAATGAGAATGTATTGGAAGAAAAGCATCCAAACATAGCAACCAGTTATAATAATCTGGCAGGAGTGTATGAAGAACAGGGAAGATATAGGGAAGCGGAGGAACTATATGGAAAAGGCCTTGAGAATAAGTAAGGAAATATTAGGAGAAGAACATCCATCTACAGCAACTAGTTATAATAATCTGGCATTAGTATATAATGAACAGGGAAGATATCCGGAAGCAGAGGAATTGTATGGAAAGGCATTGAGAGTGTATAAGCTGGTAGTGGGGGAAGAGCATCCGTCTACAGCAACCAGTTATAATAATCTGGCAGGAGTGTATGAAGAACAGGGAAGATATGAGGAAGCAGAGAAGCTATATGAAAAAGCATTGAGAATAGGAAAGGAAGTATTAGGAGAAGAGCATCCATCTATAGCAGCCAGTTATAATAATCTGGCAAGAGTGTATGAGAGACAGGGAAAATACTTGGAGGCAGAGGAACTGTATGAAAAAGCATTGAGAATAAGAAAGAAAGTATTAGGAGAAGAGCATTCATTTACAGCATCCAGTTACAATAATCTGGCATTAGTATATGAGGAACAGGGGAGGTATGAGGAAGCGGAGGAACTATATGGAAAAGCGCTGAGATTAAAGAAGAAAATATTGGGGGAAAGACATCCATCTACAGCGAACAGTTATTATAATCTGGCATGCATGTATAAGCATCAGGAAAAATACAGGGAAGCAGAGATGCTATATGGAAAAACACTATGGATACGTAAGGAAGTATTGGGAGAGGAGCATCCTGACACACAGGCCGTCTATAAAACTTTAGAATTACTATATTATGAACGCGATCCAAATGGCGATTTTGACCAGTGGCTGGCCGAAAAAATGAAAAATTAGCCATCCTACAATATAACCTCTCTTATTCGTGCAGGAATAGAGAGGAATTGTGCAAGCGGCTGAGATATACTAAAGACTGTAAGGAGGATTTTATAACATGGAATGGATTGATAGGTTAAACAGTGCGATTGAATATATTGAGGAGCATTTAACAGATGAAATGGATTATGAGCAGCTTGGGCGGATCGCCTGCTGTTCTGCTTATCATTTTCAGAGAATGTTTACTTATATGGCAGGGGTTCCTTTGTCAGAATATATCCGCAGGAGAAAGATGTCTCTTGCTGCTGTTGATCTTCAGGGGGAGGGCAAGAAAATCATTGATGTGGCGGGCAAGTATGGGTATAGTTCTCCTACTGCTTTTAACAGGGCATTTCAATCCGTTCATGGGATTGCCCCGTCTGCTGTAAAGAATGAAGGTGTCGCTGTAAAATCCTTTCCAACCCTTACATTTAAACTTACAGTGAAAGGTGTGGAAGAAATGAATTATCGAATTGAAAGTAAGGAAGCTTTCCGCATAGTTGGAGTATCTGTGCCGTTGCAGAAGGATATTGAGGAAAACTTTGCCGTCATTCCCTCTAAGTGGGAGGAGATATCTGTAAATGGGACATTACAGAAGCTGCTCGGCATGATGGATACGCCGCCTATGGGAGTACTTGGTGTCAGCACCTGCAATGACACAGAACCATGGAGATATTATATTGCGGTATCTACTTCCAAAGAAAAGGACCACCTGGAAGAATATACCGTGCCTGCTGCTACCTGGGCAATCTTCCCTGGAACAGGCACCAATCAGTCCATTCAGGAACTGGAACGGCGCGTTGTGACGGAATGGCTGCCCACTTCGGGATACGAATACGGCGATGCCCCAGATATCGAAGTTTACTTAAATCCTGATCCTCAGAATGCACAATATGAGGTATGGATTCCTGTAGTGAAGAAATGAAGATAGCTCAACGGCGGGTTCAAATTGGCGCTGTTGAGCTAGGAACAGGAACGAGGGAGGACTCCTCTCTTGTTCCTTCTTCTCTCTTCTCACTTTTTGTTGTCGGTGCCAGCAGTCCGATCTCATCATAGTAGTGAAGCGTGCGCACGCTGATACCTGTGATTTCTGCTATTTCTTTTACTGTCATCATAACACTCTGGCCTCCTGATCTGATAGTAATACTGTAATCTATGACGCTGCGTGAAAGGCAAGCCAAAGTGTAAAGTTATTTATTAATAGTTCCTAAGGTTTTTTCATTCAAGATGGATTGCCACTTCTGCCGATGATGTGGCAAAATTCCTGGTATCAGGGAAATTGCCCTTATCTTCTTCTGTTGCCTTTTGCATCGCATCCATATATACTGTCTCTGACTCCTTATCCATAAGATCAAACCGGATGTGGAAACCGTAGCCGGGATTCAGGTTCCCGATAAACAACAGACAGTCAGAAACACGATTCCCACCAAATCCGCTTTCCAAACGATCATCTGCATCTGAAGCAGAAACAAAAGATGATGTATTGTAAACAATCATGTCTTTTCTTTCTCCGTTATATTCAGCATAACACAAGAAATCTGGATGAAAATTATCTGGGGTGGATTTCCTTTTGAATATGGTAAATATATAATCTCCTTTTTTTACGACTTCTTTCTTATATCCGGGATTGCCCTCTTTTGAATAGATACCTGCAAACGAAGCATCCGTCAGACCGGGATTTCCCCCATAGGCATAGTACTCAAATTCGTTTTGTTCTTCTATACCGATAATAGCATAATCATTCCTTGAGGTTTCATCTGATGTATTGGATGAATGCAGAAGTAGTGTACAATAAAAAACTAAGACTGCAATTACGACGATCATAATGATTCTTGGGATATCGATGAGTTTTTTCCCTGAAGCGTCTTTAGAACGTATTCTTTTATTTATCTTAGCCGTGTAAACCAGATAGTAAATCACCAACCCAAGGACAGCCAGAAAAGCGATAAAAAAATAAATAGCGATTAAATGAAACATCATTAGTCCCCCTCTATATTCCATAAAATTCTTTGAATTTATAATAGTAAGTTCTGGTTACATCAACGTTAGCACCATTTTTTAGTGTCAGATAAAACTTACAGCTTAATCCTGGTCTTATACGATAGATTGAATTTTTCTGTATAATGACTGAATTGCTGATCCGTATAAACTGTTTTGGTGGAAGAAGTGAAGATAACTGGTAAATGCGCAAATTTGTTTTATATTTTCTATTTATGGTATGGACAAAGACATCGTGTCCCAGTGATTCAATATGGCAGATTTCATTTAGTGGAATGATAACGGTATCCACTCCATCTCTGCAGTAAAGTCTTTCATCATGGTAATTTTCTTCTGTCAGGATAAGATCGGCATCCTCTGCTATCTCGATCTCTTTTCTTTTTAATTCCTCCTTTATGGATTCTTCTGTATCTCTGTTAAGCCGTAATCGTAAGCGCATTTATTTCACCTCCTGTAGGACATTGTATCTTATCTGCTTTTAAAATCAAGTCCTTATGAACAGAATTCACTCTGGAGGGCATAACCTGCATCATCCGAGTGCGCCTGTGATAAGTCAAATACCCCGCCCCTCTGGGGCGGGGTATTTGACTTATCACAGGACACGGGATATAATAATAGTAGCATTAAGGGGGAAGCCACCATGTACAAGAATGATAAATATGTGTCATATTGTTTTTATCAATCGCCCCTTGGTGTTCTGCAAATAGAAACATTGGAGAAAGGAATCATTTATAATTTGTGATAGTAGGGACAGATATCTTCGTAATGTCCATCCTTCATCCGAAAGCCTTTGGGTATTGTGCCAAGCTGAGTGAAACCAAGGCGCTCATACAGATGTCTGGCATGGATATTGGTGGCTACGACGGCATTGAACTGTAGTACGCCAAATCCATGCTGCTTTGCCTGCACCAGGCAATCCATTACCAGCTTTTCACCGAGATGGTATCCCCTGCATTCGGAAGAGACAGCATAACTGGCATTGCATATATGGCTGCAGCGTCCTACATTATTGGGATGGAGGATATAGCAGCCACAGATCTTGCCTGTCTCTGCATTTATGGCAACGGCATTATAGGTCTGCGCTGCGAAAAAGGACTTTCCTGTTTCATAGGTTAAAGGCTCTTCCTGGGGAAAAGCGTTTCCTTCTTCTACAATTTCATTCCATATGGCGATCACTTCTGGCAGATCATTTTCTTCATAAGCCCGTACTTTAATTTCCATGAGTACCTCCTTTTAAGGCTGTTTTTATTTCCTGTATCATTTTTTCTTCCGATAGATCATAAGGGAATGGATCTGCATCTTCATAAGGGCCTTCTGGCCTATCACTGAATTCCAGTACAATAAATGGTTTTTCCTGAAAGAATAGTTCGTCTACACAGATAAACTGATTCTTATAGTTCCAGATCTTTTTTGTGGCATTGCGGCTGTCAATGGTGATACCATTTCCATCTATGTGACTGCTTTTTTCCTGCCGGTTACCAGACTATATCAGCTTTTTCTGCCTTTCCCATTTTCCCCTATGATACCGTATCAGGAAAAAGATACTCCGCACACACCAGTCCAGGATCATCGCGATCCAGATTCCCATTACCCCCAGCCCTATATATGCACCAAATACCACGCCCATAACGATGCGGCAGAACCACATGGATAAAAGGCTTACGATCATGGCATATTTTACATCATTAGCAGCCCGGAGTGCATTGGGCAGGGTGAAAGAGAATGTCCAGATAACAATGGCGCAGATACTATGGAAGATCAGAATGTTTTTCGTTATCTGAGCTGTTTCTGGTGAGAGCTGGTAAGCAGTTGTAACCAGGGGGATAGCTGCTATCACTAACAGGTTTGTCACAGCCATGGCGCCGATGGCATATTTCATCAATTTCTTTGTGTAATACCGTACCTGTTCATAATCATCAGCTCCCACACATTGGCTTACCACAGTGACCATGCCCATTCCGATCGCCTGTCCGGGAAGGATAGCGAAGGCTGCCACTGTATTGCTGACAGCATTGGCGGTGATGGCAACGGTGCCAAATGTGGAGATCAGGCTGAGAAGAACCAGTTTTCCCAGTTGGAACATGCTGTTTTCTACGCCGTTGGGAATCCCGATCCGTAATATTCTTCTTATCATGCCCCAGTCAAACCGGATCTGCATATTTTTTGACAAATGAATGGTGAGTTTTTGGTTAAAGAGCAGACAGACCATCATGACAGCAGCGACGGTCCGGGAAACCAGAGTAGGGATGGCAACTCCTTCTACTCCGCAGTGCAGGCCCAGCACAAGAATGGCATTGCCAGCCACATTGATCCCGTTCATTAAGATTGAGATCTTCATGGAGATGGCTGAATTTCCCTGTACGCGGAATATGGCAGCCCCTGCATTATAGACTGCTATAAATGGAATAGAGGCTGTCACGATCATCAGATAAGTGTCTGCATATGCCATGACATCAGGTTCGATCTGTCCAAATACGATGTGGAGTATAAACCATTTTCCAAGATATACGATGGTCATGATCAATACAGAAAATAATATCATAAAAAAGATAAGCTGCTCTGCGGCAGTATTTGCCTTTTTTGTATCTTTGTGCCCCAGAAATTGTCCGGCTACGACAGCGCCTCCTGTGGCAAGTGCCATGAAGAGCCCGATAAGAAGTACATTGATATTGTCCACCAGTGACACGCTGGCTACAGCAGATTCTCCTACCACGGCTACCATGATGGTGTCTGCCATACCTACAAGGACAGCCAGAAGCTGCTCCACTACCATGGGCGCAATGAGATTACGCAGATCTTTATTTGAAAATAATAATGGTTTCACAGGTATCCTCCCCTATATCAGTTCCCTTTATTATTTATACACCGTTTTATCAGAAATTGCAACATAA
Organism: uncultured Clostridia bacterium; assembly: GCA_947643415.1. Taxonomy (GTDB): domain Bacteria; phylum Bacillota; class Clostridia; order Lachnospirales; family Lachnospiraceae; genus Eubacterium_F. The sequence goes on from CANRWA010000046.1 coordinate 29,485, forward strand.
CTCAACGGCGGAACAGGGCAATCGCTTAAAAATTTGTTTCAAAGCGGGTGATCCCATACTGGCTCCTGTCCTTTTATCACAGCCCGAAAAATGATTGTTTCTTCCGGCAGCAAAATACGCCGCCCGGGC
>CANRWA010000047.1 GCA_947643415.1 uncultured Clostridia bacterium
ATTGTTTTGTTCGAATTTTTCAAGGTTGTTTCACTGTTCAGTTATCAAGGTCCATGCTGCCGTCTAACCACTGTAATACGGCTCTTTTCCCTGCCTCCGCTTTTGTTGTATCACCGCGTCAGCAAGGATTATCTTATCAGAAACATTCTGACTTGTCAACACTTTTTTTAATTTTTTTTGAAATCTTTTTTTCGTTTAAAATTATGTATTGCGCCAACGGGATTCATAATATCAAATCAACAGGACTTTGTCAACAACTTTTTTAATCGTTTTTTAAATCATTTTTAGAATTTTTCTGATTAAAAAAAGAAAGCACCATTTTTCGGTACTTTCCAAACTTTTTTGACAACGGAGAAGGAGGGATTTGAACCTTTTCCGCAAATTACAAACAACGATAGAAAGGAGTTTTGAGGACTTCATCTAATAGTAAGTGTTCAGAAAAGTGTTCAAACACATTACTTTATTTTCCCATGCAACTTACATCTCCATAATTTGGTCAATCGTCAATTCGGGCATACTATACTTCTCTTTTGTATAATCACCAGTACCACCATTATCATACTGTTCCAAATACCGTACCATTCCAACCGGACCAAGCTCCCGAAGTAATACTTCCGTTCCCTTGGCTTGAATTGTATTAAAATCCATCAATTTTATTGTCTCATTCATTTTCAGACACCTCCATTATGAATTCAATCGGATTCATTATTTTTACTGATAAATCAATTCTTTTACTTGCCCTTACCAATTTAATATCTGTAGTCAAAAACACTTCCACATTTTTTTCTGAGATTGCTAAATGTAAACTATCAAATGATGTTGTTCCGGCAAATTTTGAGATTTCCTTTGCACGACGAATTACTTCTGAATCCGCAAATACACTCTCCAAAACGCAATTTTGATATAAGGCATGAATCCTTTTTCTTTTCGTAACATCTTTAATCGCCAACATCTCTTTGACTAACACGTCGCTGCCTATAATCTCCACCCGTCCCTCATAAATCAATTCTAAGACTAGCAGTACGGCTTCTCGTTCAAGATAATTTTTTATAATGCTTCTATCATCAAAAAGCCGATTATAACAACAATTATCCATATATATCTTCATAATGCCACCTTCTCTTTTCTTAGTATAACACATTTTTATTAAATATGTAGCATTATTTATGAAACCTTAGAAAAGAAGCTACAATTATTCAAAATATTTATCTAAAGATATTTTCGTTGATTTTAACACATCAATAATAACATTAAGTTTATTTGCAGAACAGGAATCTATAAGTTCTGATACTTCCTGTTTGACAGAACTTTTATTTATCTGCGGAGTTTCATATATAATTGCGTCTGTCTGTACGGAAAGGATATTTGCAATATTCACCAATACCGGCAAACTAAGTTTTGTGTTGCCCGTTTCAATATGGCTCATATGGGTGACAGAAATACCTGCTTTTTCTGCCAGTTGTTCTTGTGAAAGTTTCGATGCTTTCCTATATTTGCGAATCCGTTGACCTATTTCATAATAATTCATTTCAATCACCGCCTACATAATTAAATATAACTTGAATTGTATAGGTATTTATGCTATATTAAAATAAATTGTACAGGCTAATATATGCCTATATAGTTAAATTTTAATAAAGGAGAAATGAGTAATGATGAGAACAAAACGAAAACTGATTGTATGTTTTCTTTCTTTTGCTCTGGTGCTGGGAATGATTCCTGCAACCAGCGTATCAGCGGCAAAAAAAATCAGCTTAAGCAATAAGAAAATAACAATCAAAAAGGGCAAGAGCAAAACAATCAAGGTAAAGAACACAAAGAAAAAGGTAACATGGAAAATTTTATCCGGCAAAAAGTACATAACCTTGAAGAAAAAAAGCAAAACAGCGGCAACAATTAAAGGTAAGAAAAAAGGTAATGCAAAAGTACAGGCAAAAATCGGGAAAAAGAAACTGACCTGTACTGTAACAGTACAAAATACTAAAAAACCAGAAAAGACGAATACGCCGACACCATCGCCAAGTACAAAGCCGCCAGCAACGCCTACACCGCCGACCAATAGCATTAAGCCAACGGTAACACCTACACCGCCAGTCACTACACCACCGACTACTACGACAGAGCCGACAAGCGAACCTGTTGAAAAAAATGAGCAGGATGTAGCGGCATTAAAGGCACTGATTGCCGAACAGCGTGGACGGGGTGCAACGGTAAGTGAGGATATAAATGACGGCGGCTATAGCAGGGAAGATGGAAGTTTCGATGGGTATATCTGGGAAAATGGCAGGTTGACAGGAATTGGCTGGCATTATAAAAATTTAACCGGAGAACTGGATACGACGAATTTGAGTGCTTTGACAAAGTTAGATTGCTCTAGCAACCAACTGACTAAGCTGGATGTTTCCAAAAACACCGCTTTGGAATCCTTAAGGTGCTATACCAACCAACTGACTGGGCTGGATGTTTCCAAAAACACCGCTTTGGAATCCTTAAGGTGCGAGGGCAACCAACTGACTGATTTGAATGTCTCTGGAGCTGTTAAATTGGAATCCTTAAGGTGCGAGGGCAACCAACTGACTGATTTAGATGTCTCCAATAATGTTAATTTGGAATACTTAAGCTGTGGTGGAGAGGGTAGGCGGGAAGGCAACCAACTGACTAAGCTGGATGTCTCCCAAAATGTTAATTTGTGGTACTTAGCTTGCAATCAAAACAAACTGACTGATTTGGATGTCTCTGGAGCTGTTAATTTAACAAGCTTATATTGCTCTGACAACCAACTGCCTGATTTGGATGTTTCCAAAAACACCGCTTTGGAATCCTTATGGTGCGAGGACAACCAACTGACTGATTTGGATGTCTCTGGAGCTGTTAATTTGACACAATTATATTGCTATAACAACCAACTGACTAGCTTGGATTTAACAAATAACAAGAAATTGAATGAATTAAAGTGTGATGATACTGTCACTGTAACAGGATATAACAAACAAGAGGAGGAATAAGGATGAACACAGCAGGATTAAAAATATTAGAGGAAATCAAAAACATATAACAGGCACGTAAAATGACAGAGCTTCAGCTTGCCGAAAAATACAATACATCAAAAGACAACATCGTTACTATATTGATGAATCTGGGATACAACAATACTTTATTAACGAAAGAAAGTATTACACCTATTGCAGAAGCATGGGAAAACGATAAGGTAAGGAAAATATGCAATGAAATTGCATAAACATATCCCTAAGTAAATAATACAACATAGCACTTTATATGTTATGAGACAAAAGGGATACCCTTGTTTTCCGGGGTATCCTTTTTTTAATTATTGTTTATGAGTTGTACGAGCCTGCTCATGAAATTTCCGGGTACGAAACTCTATGTATTCATCAATCAGCATTGTAACGGATTTGATAATATTACCCATCTGCAGTTCCCCAATATACCGTTTTTCAAAAACATCAAATGTATGCTCTGTAATCATTTCAATAAAGGCATGATAAACATCCTGCTCATCACAACCCGAATCATCATCCAAAAAAAACTGGATCTGCACGATACGTTCCTCCGTAAGGTTCGATTCCAGATACTGCTGTATACTGCTTTCTGTGCCGCCGGATTTTAATTTTTCAAAAGAGAGTTCCCGGTATAGGCACTCCTTATACTTCTTCTTTTTCTCTTTTTCTTCATCCAGCGAAAAGCTTTCCTTAAAAGATTGATTATAGGCATGTTCCATTTTACTAAGAAGTTCTTTACTATAAGGATGAAGAAGGTCATTCGAGACAAGCCGGGTAAAAAATAATCGGTCTATTTCCTCACAAATTCCTTTTATTTCGGGACATAGCAGGAAGAAGTTCAGCTTTTCCTGTAAGTTTTCATTGTCTTTAATTGCTTCTATCGTTTCATTTGGCAGTCCGGTTACTTTATTGATGTCCGTGTTTTCCGGTGTTTCGAGTTCATCAATTCCCAGAAGATAATTCAAAGATACACCCAGAGCGAGGGATACAGCAATCAGATTTGTGACACTAACTACACGCATATTAACAGAATTAAAATTGGTAAACTGTGTCAGTGTGTTTCTGGGTAAGGTATAACCAGCAGGAAGAAGTGAATCATCTGTGTTTTTATTTACTCTTTCCGTAATCTCTGATTTCGATATATCCTGCTTTTTCAGTTGTTCATAAAAACGGCATAGAAACTTTTTCTGCCACGGCAGGGAAAATGGTTCTATCGCTTTCATATCTTCGGATTGTAAATCATCAAACCACCTTGATGAATTCTTTCTTTTTTCATTTTGCACACTCCTTTTGTTGTTCTAGTTTAGGAACATATCTATATTGTAATTCCCAATCGCGTGAAAAAGCAAGAACAAAATTTTATGACAGGATATTTATGATATGCTTATCAGCAGAATATGAATCGAGTGCGCATAGAAACATATTCGCCGTACGGATGTAACCATAAAAATAAAAATTATTTTCTTACCGTCTCCGGCACTACATTAAAAAAAATTATCAATAAAAGGAGGCAAATAATTATGTCTGAATTTATCGAAATAAAAGACCGCTACAAGCGGAAAAGACAACGGTTAAGAATACGGTTAGGCTGTTTACAGCTTTTCCATAAACCAGTCTGGAATCTGCTCTGGCTGCCTATGGCAGCAGCGTTCATACTGACTGCATGGGGGCAGAAAATAGCGGCAGGCTGTCTACTGTCCGGCAATACGATTCCAGAGGTGTTACACCCTCTGTTCAGCGTGCTGTTGCCAATTACCGCTGTCATGTTTTCAATCCTGCTCATACTAGCCATGCTCGAATGGATAGGGGAGCGCACCGCAAGAAGGAACAGGCGTTACCGTTCTGATATTTTATTCACTGATACCATATAAGGCATGGATTGAAAAAAAAGAGGACATAGCGGACGCCATGAACATCCATTTTGTGGAGGAAATACAGTATTCCGGCAACAACAGAAACCAAATCATCCTCAAGACAGCTAAAGGGCTGAAAAACGAAAATCCAGGGGTGCTGTATGAACGGACAGGCAAAAGACACACAATCCACAAAATACCAGCTTACAATCAACCATCCCGAAGAAAAGGGCATGACGCACAAAAAGATAACGGCAATATTAAAAAAGAATTTCAAAACACTGGAATACTTCTGCATGGCGGACGAACAGGGTTCGGTTTTTCATACCCATGTATTTATCTGTTTCCTCTCAAGGGTACGGTTCTCAACTGTAAAAAAACAGTTCCCACAGGCACATATCGAAGCAGTCCGGGGAACAGTCAGCCAGAATATCTCCTATATCCGAAAAACGGGCAGGTGGGAGGACACGGAAAAAGGGGAGACAGCCATTGAGGGGAGTTTTGAGGAATACGGAAACAGACCGCCGGACAGCAGGGGAAAAAGAAACGATATGACCGAACTGTACCAGATGGTATCAGAGGGAAAAACCAACGCCGAAATACTCGCTGTCAATCAGGACTACATACTGAACATTGACAAGATAGACAAAGTCCGCACCACGGTTCTGACCGAACGATACAAAAATACCTTCCGTGATACCCTCAAAGTCATCTATATGTATGGCAGAACCGGCACAGGAAAGACAAGCGGCATATTGAAAAAGCATGGGTGTGAAAATGTATACCAGGTTACCGACTATGACCATCCGTTTGACGGATATGGCTGTCAGCCTGTCATATGCTTTGACGAGTTCCGCAATTCCCTGCGGCTGAAAGATATGCTGACATACTGTGATATATACCCGATTGAACTTCCGGCACGCTACAGCAACAAATTCGCCTGCTACGATACCGTTTATATCCTGTCAAACTGGGAACTGGAACGCCAGTATCTGGAACAGCAGAGGGAAGATACAGAATCATGGAACGCTTTTTTGCGGAGAATCCATGAAGTCCATGTTGACCGGGAAAAAGGAAAAGCAGAAATATATGATTCCGTGGAAAGATACAGAAACCGTAACAAAAAATAAAGTCAGAACAGCGCATTGTGGAGTATAGAAGTCAAAAGAATTGTTGTCTTAGATGGTGGTATCATGAGCATAGAAGAAAATCAATTAAATACATTGCTCCAGTTAGCCGGCTGTGCTAAAATATCATTAGATGAAGTCCTCAAAGATGATACGACTATGAAAGAAATCAAAACATCACTGGAAAACAAAATCCTGAGGACATACCACAAGCACCCTGTTTACTTTTCTGAAAGTGAAAACTCATACCGCACTTACATAAAGGACGAAACAAAACCAGACAAAAGGAGGGCGGTCAAACGGAAAAAGAAAGAGGACTTGGAAAAATTCCTAGTAGACTATTACATGGAACAGTACCTTGACAAGACAAGAAAGAACATCACACTCCGGGAACTTTTTGAAGAGTGGATGATTTACCGGCGTGACGAAACAGCGGCAAAAGCTGGCACAATCCGCAAAGACAAAATCGACTGGGGGAAATTCTACCGGAATTCCATTCTGGCAGATACAAAAGTGGCGGACATAAAGCCGATTGATTTGATTCGGTTCTTCCGTAAAGTCACAAAGGACAGGGAATATACACGCAAACGGATAACAAATGCACGTTCCCTCTTGAGCGGAATGTTATCCTATGCGGTGGAAGAAGAAATCATCACACACAATCCGATACTGGATGTGGATTTCAAAAAATTCACTTACAAGCCTGTAGAAAACCAGAGTGACAACGTATTTACCAGAGATGAAGTAAAGAAACTGCTGGCATACCTTAGAAACATCCATGAGCCCTACTCTCTGGCGATTCAGCTTGCTTTCTGCCTGTTTATACGGATAGGCGAACTAAAAGCCCTTACACAGTACGTCCGTTGCGTATAATGGCAAAAATCTTGTTACCATCAGTAAAATGATGGGACACAGCCAGACAGCCACCACTATGCACTACTTGAGGGATGTCATGCAGGACGATAATCTGGAAGAAACATTCAGAAATCTCGGCTAATCCGGCTGGGTGTTCAAAGGTGTTCAAAGCCGTTTTCCAAACGGCTTCACTTTTTTAAACAAAAAAAATCTGGAAAGCACCATTTTTCGGTACTTTCCAAACTTTTGAAGTGTATTTTTAATACACTTTAGTAACGGAGAAGGAGGGATTTGAACCCTCGCGCCGCTATTAACGACCTACTCCCTTTCCAGGGGAGCCCCTTCAGCCGCTTGGGTACTTCTCCAGCTAAATCATGAAACAATATTTTTTGACCTTCTGGTCGAACGGAGAAGGTGGGATTCGAACCCACGGCCCCTTTCGGAGTCACCGGTTTTCAAGACCGGCTCCTTAAACCACTCGGACACCTCTCCAAGACTGCTTGAACAGTATACCATTTACCCCCCTGTTATGTCAAGGGTATTTTTCTGTTTTTTAGGGCATTCGCTTAAAAATTTTCTACCTGTGCGATTGGATGGCGATTCATGACAACCCAGCCCTATACAATTCGCAAAACCTGTCAGCAAGCTGCCAGCCGCGACAAAAACAGTCGCTCCTGTTTTGCTCATTTGGAGGTGGATTCCATTCTGTCTCCTGCCCGGCATATCACAGCACACGAAAAATGCATTGTTTCTCCTGTCCGCAAAAATAATACGCCGTCCACGGCGGGTTCAAATTGGCACCGTGGAGCTAATCCTACTTACTCTTTTCTGCTTCTGTCTCTGACACATCTTCCTTCTCCGACTCCTGAAAGCCTACCACTTTCCATTTATCATCCTCTTTGGTCAGGACAAAATCCTGATACATCTTCATGTAACCGCGCTGTGACCGGGTGAGCATATATGAGATCCGTGTATATGCACACTCACGTCCATTTACTGTCTTATACTGTATATTTGACCCTGTATCGGTGGAATAGTTTAATATCTTGATCTTATTCTCCCGAAAAGTCTCCAGTTCTTTTCTTAATTTCTCAATATGGGCGCTTTCCTCATTATGCTCCAGCAGTTCACTGCTGTACATAACGCGCAGTTGCTTTGCAAGCTTTTCGATCTCATCTTCCCCGGCATCATTGTACAGATTCTGGGTAATCCGGCCCCACAGATCCAAAACTTCAGCCGGTGTATCCGGGTATCCATTCTCTATGTCTTTGTCAATAAGTTTATCAGTGGCAGTTACCGGACTCTTTACGGTTTCCTCGCTCTGCTGCCTCCGCATAAACTGATAATAAGCAATCAATGCTCCTACAATGACCAGGCACATAATAAAACAGAACATAATTATCTTGTTTCTACTGCTCTTCTTACCTTTCATAACAACCCCTCCTCACATATCCTAATCCTCATCAAAATTCAATATCTTTGTCTTGCGGTCTTTGCCCGGCTTTGCACAGGGAAAGATCTTTCTCACTTCTTTCATATAAAAATCCGGTCTTACTAAAGATGGACTGAAATGCGTCAGCCAGAGTTCTGACACCCCTGCCTGTCTTGCCAGTTCCGCCGCCTCTGTAAAAGTCATATGTTTGTTTTCTTTTGCCTTTCCAGACATCTCTGGTTCCCCATACATTCCCTCACAGATAAACAGGTCTGAATTTTCAGCCATCTCAGCAATCTCCGGTATGGGTCTTGTGTCTGTGCAATATGTGACTTTCAAACCTTTCCGCGTCTCACCAAGAACCATATCCGATGTATATTCCCTTCCATCTAAAATAACAGTGTCAGTCTTCTGCAGGCGGCTCCATACTGCCATAGGCACCTGATTTGTCTTTGCCTTCTCCACATCAAACCGCCCTGCTCTGTGTATTACCTGACAGTAACCATAACAGGGCACAGTATGGTTTACACGGAATGCAGTCAGCTCAGATCCATTTAATTCTATGTGGTGAACTTTTTCCGTCAGTTCCTGACAGTGGATCTCAAAAGGAAGCCCCGGAGCGATCACAAGCAGAGACTCCAGCACCCGCCGCACCCCTCTGGGGCCTATGACCCGAAGCGGAGCCGTCCGCTCTGCATTCCCCATAGAAAGAAGAAGCCCTGGCAGACCACTTACATGATCACCATGTATATGGGTAATACAGATCGTGTCTATATCATGCATGCTCCACCCCTTTTCACGGATACTCACCTGTGTCCCCTCGCCACAGTCAACTAAAAGACTGCTGCCATTAAAACGGGTCATCAATGCGGTAAGTGCCCTTCCTGGCAATGGCATCATGCCACTGGTTCCCAAAAGGCAGACATCGAGCATGATCCTTCCCTCCATTTATCTAATATTCTACTGTTCATTTTCCTTTAATATCTGTATGATCTGGTCGTAATTCCTGACCATCTCCGGCAGGATATCCTGCAGCTTCTTTTGGTCCTCCTCTGTAAGAGTTTCTTTATTACGAAGGATTTCCGTCAATTCAGATACCTGTTCTGTCAGCGGGCTCAGATTAAGATTACCACACACGCCCTTCAGGCTGTGTGCATATTCAAATGCCTGCGGATACTCCTGTTTTTCAATGCTGTCCCTCAGTCCATCAAAGCTTGTGTCCTGAATGAATTTAACAAGAAATTTTATATACAGATCCTTTTTCCCAACGAAGCGTGCTACTGCACCGTCTACATCTACTCCCAATTCCTTTAAATCTTCAAGCAATCCCAAAACTATCCCTCCAATATGCCATTCCTTATTTATAAAATACCACATATTGTGGCGAAGTTCAAGCATATCCTCTTAATTTAAAACCGCCGGGACCAATCAGATCACTGATCATCCCGGCGGTTCCTAACCATCCATTACTTCATTTTTCTGCCTTATACGAATCGGCATCGGCAGCCCTGCAACCCATTCATCATAACATTTCTCGCACAACACGATTTCATGGATCTCCAGATCCTTGTGAGAAAAATATCCCCATTCCTTCTTAATGATCAGGGCATCTTCCTGTAATATCCCGTTTTTCAACTCCAGTGTCTTCCCACAGCAATTGCATTTATATTCCCTACCAGCCAATCAGGTTCCCCCTCTCAGATAAGATAGGCTTATTATATCAAAATAAAATTTAAGATTCCACAAGAAATATTTACCACAGCCATAACCTCATCACTATCACAATAGATCCCATCATAGCTCACATTTCTATTTTTTCTTTTCTCTGATCAGCCGGACTAATTCTCCAAACTGCCCACCGCATTGTTCCTGCGGGACAACAAAAGCACTTACAGTAGACATATAAACATACACAGCATCTTTGCGGAATACGACTTTCCGGATATCCGCCCACGAAAAAGACTGTGTCTGGTCTTTCTGGCTGATAGTGACACCTGTATCATCAAAACAATAATGAAAGGGAATCTGAAATTCCTCCATGGCAAGCTGTCTTTTCCCTTTGCTTACCAACATCAGCGGCTGCAATACAGTGAAGAGAAGCGCCAGCACCACAAGCAGCCCCCTCTGCATAGTTGTCCACATGCCCCACTTCAGGCAAAGCGCTGCCAACGCCGCAATGCTGAGTACCAACCCTATGACCCCAGATACCCTTACATAATTATGGTAGATCAAAAAACGGTTCAGGGATCTCTGGTCAAGCTTTACATCTGTTTCTATCATTTTATATCTGTTCCTTTCTCTATAGCCTGCTGCTGTTCCCTCTCGATTAGGGGCCGCGCAGTAACATTGCTTTCTTCCATCAGTATATCAAAAGCCAGCTTCATTGACAAGTGGAAGGATATTTAATACAATAGAAGTCAAATACCCCGCGGGCACGCTCAGATGGTGCAAATTTATTTGCACCATCCTCACTTTGCCTTCGCGCGAATAATCAATAACCACAAATGAATGGAGACAATTATGTTTGGTTCTTTTATTGGAAATGCTGCCGGAATCAGCTATTTTCTGGCTTATCAGATACTTGGAATACTGATTGCCTTTGCTCTCTTTTACAGAGAAGGGAAAGGATTTGCCATTTTGACAGGAAGTGTACTAGGCAATTTCGGACTGCAATGGCTTCCAATCCTGTACGCCTTTCTTTTTGATTTTAGTGTACAAGCCCACCTTCTGGCGTTATTCAGCATGGCCGCCATAGCTGCCGCTGTCTGTATCCTCTCCCGCAGAAAGTATGCAGGCCGGAAAATCGGCCGTCTGTTCACGATACCAGATTTCCGGTCTGTCTTCCGTGACGATCCTGTGCTTTTCCTTTTGATACCATTATTTCTTTTTATGGTCATTACCCTGAACCATCATACAATTTCTTATCTGGATGGTGCCATGCACAGCGGACAGACTACCTATGGCGATATGAATATGCATCTGGGATTTATCACCAGCATCGCCAGACAACAGGCCTTTCCGCCAGAATACTCTATTCTTCCTGGAACACAGCTTGCCTATCCGTTCTTATCTGACAGTATATCTTCCAGCCTGTATTTCTTTGGTACTTCCCTTCGCACTGCCTATCTTCTGCCTATGTATTTCGCTCTGCTACAGGTTTTCTTTGGAATGTACTGCACAGCAAAATATCTCCTGCAGGCAATGGGCAAGTCCTGCCGGGGCAAGTCGTTTCTTGCCTTTGCCCTGTTCTTTTTGAATGGAGGATTCGGATTTTACTATTTCATCACCAAAGGGTTTTCCCATGAAAATTTCACCCGGATCTTCTCTGCTTTCTATGAAACTCCCACCAACTATATCGCCTGCAATATTCAATGGCACAATATTCTCTGTGACATGCTGATCCCCCAGCGTGCCACCCTGTTCGGCTGGGCAGTCCTGTTCCCTGTGCTGGCGCTCCTTGTCAAAGCAGTACAGAAAAAAAGACAGGAGTATTTTATCCCCGCCGGCATTCTTTCCGGCGGCCTTGTACTGATCCACACCCACTCTTTCCTGGCACTGGGAATTCTGTGTGCAGGATTCCTGGCACTGGAGCTCTACCGCGGATATCACAGGACAGAAAAGAACCGCTGGCCACTGGCCGCACGGTTCGCTGTTGTAACAGTATTTTTGTTGTCCATGTCCCTGATCCGCATGAAGCAGCAGTCTGATGCTCCTTTTGAGGCCAGCCATATTCTGGCAATGGGATTGTCCATCGCCGGCTGTTTTGGCTGTCTTCTAATATATTACCTGGCAAAAGGTTATTCCCGAAAAATCCTTCTCACATGGGGACGTTTTCTGATGATCGTACTGGCCCTTGCCCTGCCACAGTTAATCGGTTTTACATTCCGTCAGGCACAGGGGGAGCAGTTTGTCCGCGGTTCCTTCAACTGGGCCAATGCCACAGATGGCTACCTGTGGTTCTATATTAAAAATCTTGGCATGATGTTCATCCTTGCCATCCTTATGCTGATCCACGGAACACGGAAACAGATCCGGCTGGTGCTGCCCGCCTGTCTGCTCTGGCTCATATCAGAATTCATCCTGTTCCAGCCAAATTCCTATGACAACAACAAATTGCTGCTGGTAGCTTATCTGTTTTTCTGTATCAGCATAGCCGATTTTGTCTGGGAAACGATTCCTGCCATGGTGAGCGAGAGCACCCGCCAGATGCGCATCATAACAGTATCCGTTGTCACAGCGCTGTCTGTCTTTGCGGCGCTCCTTACAATGGGCCGGGAATATGTGTCAGATTATGAACTGTACAGTGCCTCTTATGTGTCGTTTGCTGAGTGGATCGATGAAAATACAGAACCGGCAGATACTTTTCTCACGGCCACCAGCCACAATAATGCTGTTGCTTCCCTCACCGGACGGAATATCGTCTGCGGTTCCGGCACATTTCTATATTATCATGGGGTAAACTACCAGAAAAATGAAGCTGCTGTCAAAATGATGTATGAAGACCCATCTCAGAGAAATAGCCTGTTAGAACAATATAGCGTGGATTATATCGTGGTCGGGTCCCAGGAACTTGCTTCCTATACCATTCCAGACTATGACGACATGCTCCGCACCTATCCTGTCGCATACAAGAAGGATGGCATCGTAGTACTCACTGTCACATGATCTGCATGTAATTCATAAATCCTGTGAGATATACCATCTGGATCATGGCAAATACCAACGCCAATATGGGAGTAATCCATTTCCTTCTCTCTCCTGCGATCCCCAGAATCAGGAAAAGCGGGATGCAGCAGGACAAATACCGTCCCGCGCTCAAAAGCCAGGTTGCTGAAAATGTCATACATACATAGGCAATGGCATATCCCATATGGAGAGCACGGATCTTTCTGATCCCATAGAGCAGGATAACGATGGAAATAATAAACAGCACTGCCTGCGGAATCCAGAGTGAGATGCGGGTGCGCAGATCATAATTATCTGAAAAAAATGCATAGTCAAACAGATACGATATTGTCTTCGTGGGCAGGCATGCTCCCTGTGACCAATGATTTTTCTGATAGTACAGGAAACGGAGAGGATCTCCCTCTACCTTCCAGTTTATCAGCATATAAAATGCCGTTCCCAAGAACATCAGAAGAAACGAAAAACCTCTGCCGAGCAAATATTTCAAATTACTGAAATCCTTTGTTTTAACCATCTTTATGGGATCGTATAAGATCAGAAGTTCTATTGCGGCTGGAACGGCCAACAGTACCCCCTGCATCCTGGCCATCGTCGCCAGAATACCAAAACCAATGGCAGCCCACCATTTATGAACACGGATATAGTACAACATAGCAGCAGATATCAGAAAAAATACTCCCTCCGTCATGATCCCGCCATAGAAAAAGCTAAAGGGAAAGAGTGACAGGAGAATAATGCTGTTCCAGGCGGTCTTTTCACTGTAATCCAGCCTGACCAGACGGTACATATAAACACAGCCTCCCGCATATGCCAGTGTCGAGATCAGCATCCCGACCATACGGATATCTGAGAAAATCAGATGCAGAAAACTCATCAGATAAGGATACAGGGGAAAGAACACAAGGAAAAGATGCTGTCCGTCCTCTATCGCCCCGGTATATCCATTTGTCGCTATATTAATGTAATGATTGGCGTCCCATTTGCACCAGCCCGCAAGAAATTCCTCCAGCCCCAAAGAGGCCCCTTCCCCCGCCTGAAATGCCATGACCAAAGCGGAGACCAGATACATAAATATCCGGAAAGCAAGTGCTGCCAGAAAAATCTGCAGATAGACATTTTTAATCTGTATCTTTTTCACCTTCACGTATAATCGTCCTCCAAATCCTATTTGCCTTTCATCATTGTTGTTTAAGGTCTTTCATCATTACAGGATCATGGAAAGCTGGATCCTCTTTTTCTGCAGATCCACATTCAGCACCTTTACCTCCACAACATCTCCCACACTGACCACATCCAGTGGATGTTTGACAAATTTCTTATCGGTCAGCTTGGAGATATGTACCAATCCATCCTGATGGACGCCAATATCTACAAATGCCCCAAAATCAATTACATTACGGACTGTACCCTTCAAGATCATCCCCTCCTGCAGGTCTTTCATATCCATGACATCCGTGCGCAGGATTGGCTTTGGCATCTCATCACGGGGATCCCTGCCCGGTTTCTCCAGTTCCTTTATCATATCATCTAAGGTCGCCTCACCAATACCAAGCTTCTCTGTCAGCCTGCCGCGGTCCTTTGTCACCAATGACAGTCCGGTAAGGCCTCCTTTGATATCCTCCGGTGTATACCCAAGCAGTTTTAACAGTTCCTGTGCAGCATCATAGGACTCTGGATGCACGCTGGTTGCATCCAAAGGGTTTTTCCCATCTGTGATCCGCATAAACCCGGCACACTGCTCAAACGCCTTCGGTCCCAGTTTCGCCACCTTCAGAAGTTCCCTCCGGCTCTGGAAACGGCCATTCTCTTCCCTGTATGCCACGATATTTTTTGCGATAGGTTTTGATATCCCTGATACATATTCAAGAAGGGATGCGGATGCTGTATTGAGATCCACCCCTACATTATTGACACAGTCCTCTACCACATTTCCAAGAGCCTCACTGAGTTTCTTCTGATTCATATCGTGCTGATACTGTCCCACACCAATGCTTTTGGGATCTATCTTCACCAGTTCTGCCAGCGGATCCTGAAGACGCCTTGCAATGGATACCGCACTTCTCTGTCCCACATCAAATTGAGGGAATTCCTCTGTGGCGAGTTTGCTTGCCGAATATACAGATGCACCTGCTTCATTGGTAATGATATACTGCACTGGTTTATTGATCTCTTTCAGCATGTCCACAATAACCTGTTCTGATTCCCTGGATGCTGTTCCATTTCCCACAGAGATCAGACTGATATTATATTTGTCAATAAGTCCCTTTACGATACGTTTTGTCTCTGCCACCTTGTTCTGTGGCTCCGTCGGATAGACAACAATGGTATCCAGAACTTTTCCTGTCTCATCCACAACTGCCAGCTTACATCCGGTGCGGAATGCCGGGTCCCAGCCAAGCACCACCTTCCCTGCGATCGGCGGCTGCATCAAAAGCTGCTCCAGATTTTTTCCAAAAACATGAATTGCACCATCCTCTGCTCTCTCAGTCAGTTCATTACGGATCTCCCTTTCGATGGATGGCGCGATAAGACGGCTGTAACTGTCCTCTATCGTACACGTAAGGCATTCTGCCATGGTTCCCTGATCCCCTGTAATAACTTTCTTCCCCAGATAGCGCAGGATCTCCTCTTCCGGTGCCTGAATCTTCACAGTAAGGATCTTCTCCTTCTCTCCCCGGTTAATGGCAAGCACCTGATACCCTGACAGTTTTGAAATGCTGCTCTCAAATTCATAATAATTTTCATATACCGATTTTTCTTCGGGATCTTTTGCCACAGAAACCAGGGTTCCTTTCTCCATTGTGGCCTTCCGGACTGCCATTCGGTAATCCGCCTCATCTGCAATAGATTCTGCAATGATATCCATCGCTCCCTGTACTGCTTCTTCTACACTTGCCACACCCTTCTCTTCATCGATGTATGACTCCGCCTCTTCTTCCGGTGTCTTGTCTGTCATCTGCAGCAGAATGATGTTCGCCAGCCCTTCCAGCCCTTTCTCTTTGGCAATGGTTGCCCTGGTTCTCCGTTTGGGGCGGTATGGGCGGTAGAGATCCTCTAGTTCAACCTGCGTCTGGACAGCAAGAATCTGTGTCTTTAACTCATCTGTCAATTTTCCCTGTTCTTCGATGCTGGCAAGAACCGTCTCCTTGCGGTCCTCAAGATTGCGCAGATATGTCAGTCTCTCATCCAGATTGCGTAGCTGCTCATCATTCAGTGTGCCATGCTGTTCCTTCCTGTATCGGGCAATAAAAGGAATCGTATTCCCTTCATCAATAAGGCCGACCACAGCCTCCACCTGCCATGTCTTAATATTAAGTTCCTCTGCTATTTTCTTACAAATATCCATGTTTCATTTTACCCTTCTAACATACTAATGACCGTTCTCCCGCTTTGTTTTCTGCGGGGAGAACGGTACTGATAAGAGATATTATACCTTAACAGAGCAAATGGTGCAAGAAAATATGCCTACTTTCTTTCCGGCACCGTCAGGGTGTAACAGATGACAGGGGTTCCTTTCTCCACTGTCTCATATATGATCTTCGCCTTTTGTGGCGGAAGGTTGATACATCCATGGGAACCATTACTTTTATATATGTCCTTTCCAAATTTCGTCCGCCAGTTGGCATCGTGCAGGCCGATCCCCCGGTTAAACGGCATCCAGTATGACACCTCTGACCGATAATCCGCCCCTTTCAGTACAGCATCTCTTTGTTTATAGGTAATGGCATAGATCCCACAGGGTGTCCCATTTCCTTTTGCCAGACAGCCAGACACAAAATCTGTCTCAAGGACACGCTTTCCCTTCTTATAAAGGAATAAATGCTGTGTGGTAAGGTTTAATTCTACATAGGTATCACCATAATCCTTTGCCCCATATGCTGCCGCCCGCTGGGCGTAAACCGGTTCTCTTTCCCTGCTCTTGCCAGAAAGTATATTTTTCTTCAGGGTCTTTGCCTCCCTTTCCTGGTCAATCTTAAAACCATAATCACCCTGGTCAATGCGAACGGCAGGTCCATAGGAGGTTTTGAAATTACGGCTCTTATATGCCGTATTATATGTATCCGCCAGTCTGGCCACATATTTCCTTACCTTCTTTTCATCTACTGTTACCTTCCCTTTCCTGACATCTTGAATCCATTTACTGATCTGCACGCCATCCAAAATCTCCTTCTTCTCTCCAAAAACATAAGTTACTGTCATATCTATATACTGATTCAGTACCCCTACTTTTTCTTTCAGGTCCTCATCTGACTTGCTGACTTTCGGGGCATAATAGCATCCCTTTTTCTCTAGTGAAAGAGAATCCTTCAGGTCAGAAAGTGCCTCCCGGACCGCCATTTTCAATTTCTTCTTCTTTACCTTATTGCCCGGTACCTCTGGCACAATCCTATAACCAGTGCCTTTGAAATATTTTTCATGGGCGTCCTTCGGGGCAGTCACCTGTCCTGAATCCATACAATCCAGCTTCCTAATCTCCTCACTGAGCAGCTCCTCGTCGAAAGAAACATTCAGCTCTGCCTGATACTCTTTTATACCCATAGATTTGAACAGCCAAAGGACTGAATTCTGCTCCCGTACAATTTCTTCCAGTTTTTCAACTGCCACTTCTACCCGCAGATTAATTCTGTCTCCCAGGATCTGTTCCTGATGCTGATCCCTCTCATCCAGCACCAACGAATAAGTTTCTGCCTTTTCTAATATCTTTTGTGCCAGTTCCTCCGAATCCATTCCAGATGCATCGATGCCATTGATGGTCGTTTTCGGAAAAAAGGAATCTCTGTATCTCATTCCCAAAATAACATATAGAAAGACCAGGAGAAAAAGACAGATAACGGCAGATAATAAGATAATTACCCATAATTTATATTTTTTCTTTGCCAGTTGCCCTTCGGCATGTGCCTCTGGAATATTGTAATTGTTTGTGGCGAAATCCATAAAAAAACCTCCTTTTTCGTTTTGATATCTATCAAAATGATAAAGGAAGCTTTTTTCATATTTGTATCTCGTTTTCTTCTTTTTTGTAACTTTTTTATCAAGATTTTCTTACAGTTTGGTATTTGCATCAACTTGCGGAACTTGGAATTTTGGAAAAAGCAATAGATGGCTGCCTTTGCTATTTATTTTTCTCATTGACTAATTCATCAATCAAATGCTGC
The DNA here is from genome assembly GCA_947643415.1 of uncultured Clostridia bacterium. GTDB lineage: Bacteria > Bacillota > Clostridia > Lachnospirales > Lachnospiraceae > Eubacterium_F. The sequence goes on from CANRWA010000047.1 coordinate 18,130, forward strand.
AAGTTATCTATACAGGAACCACATACTGTACCAGCATTTGTGATCTCCTGGACTTCTTCCAGTGTAGTTGCCCCGGAATCTATGGCTTCTTTAATCATTCCATTGGTTACATTAGTGCAGTAACATATAGTTTTATCCAGATCCATAAGTATCCACCTTCCTTTCACCGATAGTATGAAACACTAGGTAGATTTCTATACATAGTTACAAAGATTATCTGGCTCTATGGTGTTTTTTCAATTCAGGTTGTTTTACATCTTTCTAAATTAACAAGACTCTCAAACAAGAATTTGACACAGCATCCATTGCAATATGTTTTACATCCTTCTAAATTAACAAGACTCTCAAACATGTTGCTGTACGCTTTTTCCTCTGCGGTTGTTTTACACCCTTCTAAATTAACAAGTAAAATGGAGCCAGTCTCTGTTATGCGTTGAAAACACGGGCTTTAACAGCATACAAAAGTGTGTACCGTGTAGCAATTTTATGTCTATTTCGTAAGGTTTTCAATTACGTCTTTCGACTCCATCTTTCTCTTTAATTCATTATAATAAAGATGTATGTACATAATCGCTTCATAATGGGTACTTTCCTTTTGTCATTTCAACTTTATATACATTTTTCTTTTCTCTTGCCATAATAAAAGACCTCCCATAATTTTTTTATCATAAAAGGTCAGTTATTTCTTTACTTTACAGAAAAAGTTTCACAGACGGGGTCTTTCAACACCTCGCCTGCAAACGTCAACTATTACGCATCCATTTTGGATCACGAGGTAACCAAAAGAAAAGAACAAATATCAAGCTCTCCATACAGCATAGGGCTTTATCTGATAAACGGATTCCGTTAATTTAAAGATATGACCAAATACTCCTAAACGAATATTTATTCCTTCTGTTACTCTAAATAACATTGCTAAATGAGATGTCATACCGCCTAACGGCTCCATTTTCTTTATACTTAGATTCATGGTTAGCTTAATTCTTTCCAAAGCCATTGTCTTATAGTAAGAATCATGGTACTGATAAGTATCTTTGAATTTGTTAGTGCTATCTCCACCTTTATAGAATTGAATATATCCAAATTGATTTGCTAAATCCACTGTCTCAAACCAATCATTATGATAGAAATCTGTATCAAAAGGCATTGTAAATAGCACAAAATTTTGTTTATCATCTTGATAATTTTTAAGTATTTCTGCCCTATCCTTCAATACCACCTCATGCTTTTCAATATACTGGACAATTTGTAGTATCTTTGCTTCATAAGGTTGTGTCGTAGTTCTGTCAATTACTTGTACAGATTCCATTTCACCAGAAACACTAACATCTGCCTTAAATATTTTTTTGACAAGTTCTGAAAAGCCAATGCTTCCATTTGCATTGCCTGTTTTTCTACTTGTTGTTTGAATATGGCTTGTTTCTACTAATTCTGGCGTGATTTGAGATAACAAACTATCTATTCCAACCATATCGATATAAATGTAATTTTTCAACTGTTCCATAGGAATACCCCCTATCATTTGCACATGATCATTTACAAATTGTACCACACTATTATCGCAAATTTCACTACATCGTATCAGAGACACACGTTTCAATCTATTCCCCTAAGTATCTGTAAAATCATCTAACTAAAACAACCATACAATGATTATAACATACTTTTACATTTAACAATACAATATTTCTATAAAACAGCAAAATAACAGTATATTTTAAAATATCCCAAATAATAATATGAGACTAAAGAGCAAGCGTCTGTACTCACTGCTGTTTTGATTTCCATCAAAGCCCTACAAGTTCTTAATAAAATTCAAATCCTTCCTATCCACCGCCTTCTGCAACTTCGCATTCCTTTTCTTCAATTCCTCATTCTCCCTCTGCAGTTCCCTCACCTGCTGCTCCAGCAGTTCGAGACGCCCTTCCATCGCCCGGTCAATAATCGCCCTGCGGGGATCGATTAACCCTGCCTGATTCTGCACTGCAGCGTCCATCTCCTTGCGGACGGTTGGATTCTTGTAAAAGAACCCTCTGGAAAGTCCCGTCATCTTCATCAGTTTTGGGACGGTGATCCGCTCCTGCTCCATCTGCAGATCCCGGATCGCCTTTCTTGCCCGGGCAATCTTTTCCTCACTCCGCTGTCGGTTCACGGTAACCATCGTGTCGTATTTGTTCATATTCCTTACTCCATCCATCCAAGTTCTCATAAATAATCTTTGTCATCATGTCCCTCACCGCCCTTGTTTCATCCGCCATAATCTGATTGCTCATCTTCCGGTAGTGCTGTACACTCCCCAATCTTTTATGCCCTAAAAGTTTCGCAATGGTCCAGTCATCCAGATGCATCTCCGTCAGTTTTACCCCATAATAATGCCGGAACATGTGCGAGTTAAATCGAAACGGCTTTCCATCATCATCTCGCAGCTTCTCCCTCTGGATCATGGCAAGGACCTGATACTTCACCGTGGCATACTGCATTGGACGGCTGACATCATTCTCATTGACAAATATGTACTTTGTCTCCCCATACCGTTCTATGGTATAATCCATCGCTTTCTGTATCAGCATGACCAGTTCCCTGCTGATCGGCTTATTATATACGTCCGTCTTGACCTGATATATTCGAATCATGTTTTGCCCATGCTCATTGTAAAGACAGTCCCTTCGAAGTGTCAGCGTGTCAGATATTCTCGTTCCCAACATCTGATGTATCACGAGGCATCTTGCAATCTGCTCGTCCATTCTGGCTATATGGGCATTAAGAATCTTCATTTCATTTTCCGAATACACCTTGAATTCTGGCTGTTCCCTTGGCGAGATGTCTGTATTCAAAAATAATTTATCAAGCTGCGGGTACTGATACAGCTTTCCCACCGTTTCCAGCATGGAACGCAGACACAATATCTGATTGCTTGCCCCTTTCCCGGGGGCGCATTCCGTCGTGCGATATATCAGGTATGCTTCCAGAATCTCCCTGTCTATCTCAGCGCAGGACTGTACTTTGGGATACTTTTCCTTCAAATATGCAGAAAACTGCCGCATGGCATTCATTCCATTTTGAATTGTTCCAAGTGCCTCATACTGCAGACGCATGTAAACTGTCTTTTTGGTTTCCTCCCGCATATCTGGTTGGCTTATTTGGGAAAAATTTATTGTTTTTGCATTATAAATCGGGTTACACCGTACTGCAATGTCAAGCCTGTCCAGTTCCCATATATCCTTTTCCCTCTCATCCCGTTCATCGGCAAGCTGTAAAAAACGCAGGATTCTCTCAAAATATTTAATCTGCCTGGTATCCACTATGTGTTCATTGCCATAAACATTCACTTTTTTCATGGTCAGCGGATACCCGTTCTGCAGAAGCCAGCCTCTGAACTGTTTTATCCATTTCTCTGGTTTCCTGTCCAGAAAACCTTTCATACGGCTGATATCCTTTTCTCTAAGGAAACATACCAGCCTCCGGAACAGAACCTTATCCGTCAAGATTGTTGAAAAGGACACCTCTTTCCCACGATACAGTACAAATGCCTGCAATTCCTTTTTCAAACCTTCCGATTCTATTCCCGACATGTCGTAAAAGGCTGACGTATGGTTTATTTTTCTTTGTTTCTCTGTCGCCTCTGCGTAACATTTCAATTCGCTATAATAGATTCTGTCACTATCCATCGTTTTCTCCTTTCCGCAGTCCGGATGCCAGATCATGTTCCGGATCATCGAAGTATTCTTCATTTGCCTCTGCGAGTTTTCTTGGCATATAGTCAATGTACTGCCGTGTCATTTCCTTATAAGCGTGTCCCAGATAGTCACGGATACTCTGGATGGACACTTCATTGTCATAGAACATGGTTGCTACCGTGTGGCGGTAATCGTGGGACTGGAAGATATAATTTCCTTCCGCAATGCCATGTTTCATACAGCACTTTACCATCTGCTGACGGAAAGTATTATAGTTGCAGGCGCCATTACGGCTATTCTTGAAAATATATTCATCCGGACCGATCTGGTTCTTTTTCAAGTATACCTGCATGATCCGGTACAGCCCCTCCGGAATCGGAATCCGCTTGTATGTTTTCATCTTGACCTGATAGACTTGAATCCACGCATCGTCTCCCTGCCGATAGTAAGCATTTCCTTTTAGTGTACATACTTCGCTTGCCCGCAGGCCGATACACCACAAGTGCAGGAACATGCACCTGAGATGCTCTGGAAAGAGGGGCAGTTTCCTCATGATTTCCATATAGACTTCGTATTCCACACTCCTATCATGATGTATTGGCTGCTCCTTTTTAAAATAATATTCTGCCCGGAATGGCACCTTTTCTATATGACCTTTGACCTCAAGGTATTTGAAAAAATGACGGATTCCTAACAACCTTTCGTTGAATCCTTTCGCCATCAACTTGCTTTCCTGTAACTTTTTGATATGGCTTTCAACATCCTCCAGGGTACACTGACGGACATCTCTGTCAAGACCAGTTAGAAAGTTTCGGATAAACCGATATCTTCTGGTGACCGTACTCAATGTCTGCCCGGCAATGCCCAACTCATATTTCATGTATTCCTGCGCATATTTTCGGTTCTCCTGATTTGCTATCTCCAGAAAGGATATGTGGTGTTAGAATATAAATAGTACAAGTTAAAAGTGGAAAATTTTATAAAATAACTTACAATTGAGCATAGAAAGGATGGGGATTTTTCATGGGTAAACAGTACGATAAGCAGTTTAAAGAGGATGCAGTGAAATATTACTTTGAGCACAAGGAACTTGGGTTAAAAAAGTGTGCTCAGAACCTTGCTGTCAGTAAAACCGCCCTGGGTACATGGGCCAAAACTGCCAGGGAAAATAACGGTGAGGTGCCTGTAAGGGGTTCTGGCAATTATGCAAACGATGAGGCAAAGGAAATAGCCAGGCTTAAAAAAGAATTGAGGGATACACAGGACGCTTTGGAATTTAAAAAAGCCATCGGCATTCTGGAAAACTGACACAGGCTTGTTTCATGGAAACCTCGAAATGTGAGCAGAGGCGGAAAGCGGAACATAAACGCCGGCTGAATGTCAGCAGGGTGCTGGAAATACTGGGCGTTTCAAGAAACGGATATTATGCATTTAAGAACAGAAAGCCTTCAGGCAGACAGCTTAAAAAGGAGAAAAGGCTGCAAGAAATCCGGAAGATACATAAAGACTCCCATGAAATATATGGAGCTCCCAAAATCGCAGAGGAGATGAGGAAAAAGGGGGATACAGTAAGCGATAAGACGGTGGGGAATTATATGAGGGAAATTGGAATCCGGTCATGCTGCACAAAACATTATACGGAGACAACCATCCAGCCGGATTTCAGCCGGAAGCTCAGGAATATCTTAAAGGAGCAGTTTGACCCTGTGGAGCCGAATGCTGTCTGGTGTTCAGAAATTACATACATATGGACCTATACAGGGTTTGTCTATCTTACAAGTATAATGGATCTATATTCAAGAAAGATTATATCATGGGTATTAAGTGATACCCTGGAGGCAAAATGGGTAACAGATGCAATAAGGAAAGCGAAGGAAGCACGGGGAGTGGATAAGCCAAAGCTCATGCACAGTGACCGCGGAATACAGTATACCTGTGAAGCATATATGGAGGCGACAGAAGGCTGGAAAAGGAGTTATTCAAAAAAATCCTATCCATGGGACAATGCCTGCATAGAGTCTTTCCATTCTGTATTAAAGAGGGAGTGGCTGAACCGTTTTCGGATTATAGACTATGACCATGCATACCAGCTTGTATTCGAATATATAAATACATTTTATAATACTGTGAGGATTCACAGCCATTGTAAATATCAATCACCACAGGAATATGAGGAAGAACATTTGAAAAGGATGGAATTTGACATAAAGGGCTTAAAGAAACGCATAAGTTAGTCATGACTAATTATATGTGTAAGATTTCCCGATTTAATTTGTACCAAAACTTGACATAATACCATACTGCAGGACATTCTGCAATGTGTACGGTTCATATTCGTAGGCCACAAGTCCCGTCGGAAAACAGGCATGGGCCGTCTTGATGGCATAATAGCCATGGTCGATTCCTATAATGATACGCATCACATCCCTTCATTATTATTTTTGGAACATTCTTGTGTGAGTTTTTATCAGAATTTGGATTATAAGAACCCCGCTGGGGAATAAAAGAGATTGGGAGAGAGGCTACTTTTCCCAGCCGGTAATATAACAACTCCCGACATGGTTTCTGGCTGAGTTCAGAAATTTGTATCACTTTTACAACCCAGCATAGTTTCTTTTCCATGTAGAATAATAGAAAACGGTGCAAAAAATGAGACAACTTTCGGACTCACTTTTGCAGGAAAGGATATGCTATGCCCAAACCAAGAACCAGCACTGGCGAGAAAAACTTAATCGGCAAACGCCTGATTGCATTGAGAGACCAGCATGGCCTCTCCCAACGTGATCTTGCCCGCCAGCTTCAACTGGCAGGCTACGATATGGATAAAAACGTGATTACCCGGATCGAGACTAACAAACGCTATGTTACCGATCTGGAACTGAAAGCACTGACAGAGATTTTTCATGTCTCTTATGATTATCTGATTGAGGAAAAAGAAGAACCGGGGCTGCTGGGGGCAACGCTCCGGTTATTATAATAGAAAACGTAGTTCTCCCACTTAATAATAGTCAATAATGATTACACCAATATCATAATTTTAGCCGTATCACCCTTAACAACAATTTTATGTCTTTCCATTTGATTTTACCTTTCATAAACTTGTAGTTTATTGAATTCTCCTTTTATGCCTATGCTTCTTTTCAACACTTTTACGTAGTTTCTCAATCTTCTGCTGTAAATCATAAACACGCAATTCATCTTTATGCAATCTAAAAGCCACCTTTTGAAATCCCTCTTCATGCGCTTGTGGATCTTCAATATAATGAAAATCAATATAGCACTGGTGACACCAATAATTACGTATTTCCCGAATCTGATTCAATAACTCATAATCTTTCTCTTTGATTTTTGAGTATCCTAATTCCTGGTCCATTTCATGAAGACTCCTAAGCAGCTTTCCTAAAGGAGCATTTTCAACATCAGAATAATTATTAGAAAACTCCCCACCTTTAAGAATAGAATATATCAACTTTAAGTCCTGCTCTATATATTGAACAGACATAATCAGTTCACTATGTATAAGTTTAAATGTGTCATAGTCCATTTCTTATTCACCTCGAAAAACTGGAAATTATAATGTTTTTATGTGAAATGGAACATCCCCGAAAAGATTCCCCTATCACAATTTCACAATGAACCCTATTTCTTTTTCTTTGCGAGCATTCTTAAGAATTCTGTAGCTTCCTTAACATCTTCGTTGATGTTTACAGTCATTTTTCTTTGGCACTGCTTTAATATACATTCTATATAAATTGGCTGGTATTTATCAATCAAATTTAACTCTTTCTTGGAAAGGGGAGTTGTCCCTAAAGAATAATGTAGATTATTTCTTAATTTCCTATTCAACGGAAAAAAAGACTTTTCCCCTATTTGGTTATCAATATCCTTTTGTAATGCTTTTTTAAAAGGCGTATGTAATGTCTCTAATTTATCAAGGTCAATATGTATCATTTCACAAACCATAGCTACATGCTTTCTAACATAAGATTTCATATCAAATTCTATATGATATGTATTTGTTCCTACCGTTCCTATTTGAACCAACATTCCCTCTAAAGAGTTTAAAAATGCATATGCCAGATATATAAGCCGATATCGATACATAATAAAAACTTTATCTTCAACAGTTAAATCTTTTGCCTTAGAAAACAAAACACAAGATGAATATGAATATCGGGTTCCCGATAAATAATTTTCAAGGCGCTTACTGTTTTCAATTATTTTCTCCTTCCCATATTCCAAAAACACTTCTGTTGTAATTTTACTTGAAACAGTCGCTAATGCCCCGTCTGAAGCACTCTTGGCAATAATCAATATATTTGTCCAGAATTCATCTGGTTTTATCCCATAATCTTCAATATTCATATTAATCACATTATTATCTTTTACTACCAGGTTAATATCATAACAACTGCTTTCCCAACTTATCCCCATATCTTCTATTATATTTTTCATTCTATCCGAACCAATCGGGGAATATTTAATACCATTGTCATTTCTTTCTTCATTCAATCTTCTAACAAATTCGTTTTTTTCTGCTCCTATGCCTAATTCAATATGTTTCTCATCAAGATATTTCATTAGTTCGCTCATAAATACCACTGATTGAAGTTTCAAAAATCGATCAGCAGTGACGACCGCCTCGCAATTATCCATTCTTACAGTAATTTCATATAATACCTGAAAAAATAATGCATCCTGAAAAATCTCATTTACTGTTACATCTGCTATTTTTGTTACACGGTCATCATTCATCTAAACACCCCTATTCGTTCAACTTATTCTAACAGTTTATCGCACTCATATACTCCCCCCCTAAATCCTTCCTCCCTTCCAGCAGACCTCTCAAGGTTCAATTCAGAATGGAAAAACAGTATTCAATATGTTTTTGATTTTCATTTATTTCCTCTTTCAGTTCTTCAACCAGTCACTGTTTACCCTTTTCATTGATATGCAACACAACCAACTTTCCATTTACCATTTTAAACATTATAAATAGTATACCATGCCATTCAATATAATTCCACAATTTCCTCTAAACAAGAATACGATAAAAAACTGATAATGAGTTCTCCTTTCCCACTACCAGCCATCTAATCTTCCCTCTTACTGCATACACATTTTTTTCTATCATCTGTGAATGCTATTCCATATACCCATCTTTTTTAACTGTATGCACTATATACACAGTGAAATACCATACTCCATTTTAGGATACGCTGGTGTCAAGTAGGGACAAAGCTTTTTCAAATTCAAAAATCCGCTTTACTACTCACACATATTTTTATTGTTCATATAAAAAGATATACCCTCTTTTGTAAGTTTATAACCCACTCCATTTTCAGAATGCTTTACCCGTTCTACTAAATTGTATTTTTCAAATATTGGGCAAATATTACCATATAAAAGCGAAGTTTCTGAATTATATAAAGGAGTATATACGCCTTTCTCAAGAATTGCATATTCATGAAAAAAAATTTCATAGGCAGTCGATTTGTATCCATGATCAGTTAATAAAATTTTATTTTTCAATTGTCCTTCTATACCCATAGACGATTCTTTCAACTGATGGTTTTCCAATTCAAATTCTTCTAACCTCTCCTGCATATCCATAGATGACATTGTCAACTGGTGGTTTTCTGACTTCAATCCTTCTAATTCTTCTTGCATACTTTTAAATAATTTTTTCATTTGACAATTTTCCAATTGCATCTTTATCAATTTATTATTTAAATCGTTTTTTTCTGTTTCTAGTTGTTCGTTTTCTTTTTTTAATTTTTCATTTATAAATTTTATTTGTTGCTTTTCCTCCAAAATTTGTTTTCTTTCAACTTCAAAAAACTCTCTTTTCAATAATTTCTCTTCAGTACCATTATTTCTAATCCACCCCTGTAATTTATATTCTTCATCTGTAACAATTTCTCTTATCTGATCTTTTATTATTTCTCTAATTTGATCAATATTATTTACATATTTAACAATATTCTTTTCAATTTCACTCTTAAATATATCATATTTTTCTTTATTTTCTGTTTCAAAAAATACTTCCTTTGTATGATTTGAAGCCTTATTATATAAAAAATGATCAGTTAATATCACTGCAAATACCGGCATTCCTTTTGAAAGAGCGTATTCATATTCCAATTGTGTATAACTCAAACTCATTTCATCTCCAATGGAACCATATCTCCCCCCAAGAATAAGTGCATAAACATCCGAATCATCAATCCATTTACAAATTGTCTTGATTTGAGACTTTCCAGCTTTAAATAATTCCATTCCAGCCGGAATATGCCCAGCATCAAGAATAGCCTCTACAGCTGCTTGTCGTTCCTGTACAAGATCTTTATAAGTAGATGAAACAAAAACTTGTAATTTGATTTTTTCCATATTATGAAACTCCTTTCCTCAAAAGACAACAATAGGATTATAAATCCGTCTACTGACGTTTATTATCTAATTGGTTTATCCTTATAAATTCATCTTTGTCGCCCTAATTAACATAAACAGTATACCATACCATCCCGTATAATTCCACAATTTCCTCCAAACAAAAATACGATAAAAAAACTGATAATGAATTCCCATTTCTCACTATCAGATATCCAAACTTCCCTCTTACTGTATACACATTTCTTCCTATCATTTGTGTATACTGTTCCATATACTCATCTTTTTTAACTGTATGCACTATATACACAGTGAAATACCATACTCCATTTTAAACAAGACTCTCAAACCTTGCAGTATCTTTCCATTTGCGTTAGCGTGTTTTACACCCTTCTAAATTAACAAGACTCTCAAACTGCAAAGCTGGTTCGACGGCGAACTTGATGTTTTACACCCTTCTAAATTAACAAGACTCTCAAACAGTACTACCGATAAAAAAAGCAGAAAAGTCGTTTTACACCCTTCTAAATTAACAAGACTCTCAAACGGATCAATAAAAATAAATCCAAATAAGAATGTTTTACACCCTTCTAAATTAACAAGACTCTCAAACCCTAAAACTATTCCATCTGCTATAAGCGTAGTTTTACACCCTTCTAAATTAACAAGACTCTCAAACAGGCTTGTGTTGCTTTGTAGGTAGTAATGTGTTTTACACCCTTCTAAATTAACAAGACTCTCAAACCCGCCCTCTCCCTTTAAAG
>CANRWA010000048.1 GCA_947643415.1 uncultured Clostridia bacterium
TGTGGATATTGGCGTCCGGGTAGAGCTTCCGGCAAATGTATTTTCACACCTGACGGATGAACTGTATGAGAGTAAGATCGTGTACCGCACAAGACAGTTTGAGGACCTGGTGCGCACATTCTGCATGAACCCAAAAGGTGTGGTAGTCAATGAAAATACAAATGGCATTGTCACAGTGAACGGGCACAGCTATGAAGATCCAAAGAGACATACAGAAAATACAAACTTTGCCCTATTGGTGTCAAAGCATTTTTCTGAGCCTTTCAAGGACAGTAATGGGTATGGCGAGAGTATTGCCAGGTTATCCAATATGCTGGGTGGAGGAGTTATCGTACAGCGGTTCGGCGACCTGATCCGTGGACGCCGGAGCAACCAGAAGCGGCTGGATGAGGGTTTTGTGACACCGACTCTGGCAGCGACACCGGGTGATCTCAGCCTGGTGATGCCAAAGAGGATTCTGGATGGTATTGTGGAGATGATCTATGCACTGGACAAGATCGCTCCAGGGACAGCCAATGATGATACCCTGCTCTACGGGGTGGAAGTTAAGTTCTACAATATGGAAGTGGAGATCAATGAAAATCTTGAGACACGGCATGAGGGGTTATTTGTCATAGGCGACTGCAGCGGGGTGACACATTCTCTCTCTCATGCGTCTGCAAGTGGTGTTCATGTGGCAAGATATCTGGCATCATAAAAATAATGCAACAATATTGCTGTCTCAATCGTTTAATATATAGATATAAAGTGATTGCGATGGCAATACCCGGAAGGGCAAGGAGGAGATCTGTATGAAATATTTTTGCATTATGTTATTATGTTTGTCACTATTATTTTCCCAGCCGCTTGTCAGAGTGAGCGCGGAGGAGAATCGGTCCGATACGTTCGTATCTGATCCGGTTCCAACATCAACTCCCTCACCTGGCAGTGGCTGGAATGATAAGAATATGCGGAGGACATCGGATATCTTTACCTATCAGATACTGGATGAAAGCCGAAAAGAGGCGGCTGTGGTCAGGGTGAATAAGGCCGTGAAGGAGCTGACCATTCCTTCTGAACTGGATGGGTACAAGATAATAAGTGTGGGACAGATCGGAACGGACGGAACTTATACTTATGAGTATGATATTGATGTCAGTGTGCCTGATTTGCTTGAAGATACACTGGAGACTCTGACAATATCTAAAGGGATACGGTATATAGGATATTGCGCCTTTGCAGATTGTAAGAAACTGGCTACAGTAAATCTGCCTGAAAATCTATATTCTATAGCAGGCTCAGCATTTTGGGGATGTACCTCGCTTAAAAAACTTAACATTCCAAAAAGCAATTATAAAAGGGCATATGGTGATGGTATCATTCTAATGGAGGGAGCATTTGCAAGGTGCACGATTGAGTGTGTCACCCTTGGGACACAGGAGTTTAAGTCCTTTGCACATTCCTACATCAGGGAGCTTGTGCTTCCCAGGACAGAGTGCCGTAAATTTGTTCTTACTTTGGACAGAAATACGATCAGGCAGGTATCTGTTGATCCATATGTTCAGACTGTCTCTCTTTTTTGCGAGGATAATAGTTCAGGCACAATAGAGAAAATTATCGTAAATGGAAAGAAGACAAAACTATGTAAACCGGATTCTGGACTTTCTATCGGCGTTCTTTGTACCGTGCCTGGGGCAAAATGCATCACCTGGGCAAAGAAATATAAACAGACGTATAAAGTTAAGTCCTGTGGTAAAATGGGAAAGGTTATGCGCAAAAAAAAGAAAGCGGTCTGGACCCCGGTAAAGACCAGTGTCAAAACGTTTCGCTATGATAAGAAAAAGAAAAAATGGAAAACGACATCCCGCAAAGTGAAGACTCATTATAAGATATATGGGAAAAACAGCAAAAAGGGAACTTATAAACGGATAAAGACTACTGCCAAAACAAGCTGCAGTTCAAAGTATAAATATCTGAAAGTGCAGCCGGTAACAATATGGGAATGATATGAATAGTCAAATAACCGGCAGTGGCATAATGTGGTAATTTGCCATTTTATAAAAGTGCTTGCCTTCCGAACATATGTGTGCTAAAATAAAGCAAACGAATGTTCGGAGGGCTTTTTATGGGATTATCACAGGAAATATTTCAAAAACTGGAGATTTTGACAGATGCTGCCAAGTATGATGTAGCATGTACTTCCAGTGGTTCCAGCCGCCGTGGAGTGAAAGGCACCATGGGAAGCGCAGTCTCAGCAGGGCTCTGCCATGCCTTTGCTGCAGACGGAAGATGCATTTCATTATTAAAGATATTACAGACAAACGAGTGTGTCTTTGACTGTAAGTATTGCTGTAACCGCTGTTCCAATGATGTGCCGAGAGCCTCTTTCACCCCAGAGGAGATCGCAGAACTTACCATATCATTTTATCGTAGAAATTATATCGAAGGGCTTTTTCTGAGCTCAGGCATTAAAAATAATCCAGATTATACAATGGAACAGATTTATCGGGCAGTGTACCTGCTCCGTACAAAGTATCTGTTTAATGGCTATATTCATGTTAAGGCGATTCCGGGTGCGGATCCATTACTTATAGAGAAGACAGGCTGGGTGGTGGACCGCATGAGCGTAAATATGGAACTTCCTACAGCAGAGGGATTGAGACGTCTGGCCCCGCAGAAGAACCGAAAGAAGATATTGACGCCCATGAGGCAGATCCAGACAGGACGAAGGGAGAGCCTGCTCCTGCAGGATTATCGAAATCATACAGCATTGCCAGCGGTTCATGAGAGCACATTATTTCCGGCAGTAACAGAGAAACAGGTGCTGCAGGAGCGCCATCCGGAAGCCAGTTTCGTTCCGGCAGGGCAGAGCACACAGATGATCATAGGGGCGTCGGGTGAGAGTGATTATGAGATCGTCCATATGGCAGAGGCGATGTACCAGCAATTTGACCTGAAACGTGTTTTCTATTCTGCCTTTATCAATACAACAGGGGATGACCTTCTTCCGGATACATCTGAGAGCGGACCGCCCCTGCTGCGGGAACACAGATTATATCAGGCGGATTTTCTTATGCGGTTCTATCAGTTCCGGGCGGAGGAACTGATCACAGCCGACCAGCCGAATCTGGATGTACAGATTGACCCAAAGTGTAACTGGGCATTGAACCATCTTGAATTCTTTCCTGTTGAGGTTCAGGAGGCAGATTATCATACGTTACTTCGGATTCCCGGGATAGGGGTAAAATCAGCCAAACGTATTCTTACGGCAAGGAGAAGGGGAGGGCTGGATTATGATTCTCTGAAAAAATTCGGCGTGGTGCTGAAGCGGGCGATGTATTTTATCACCTGTAACGGTAAGATGCTGATACCACTGAAGATGAACCGCGCTTTTATCCTTACCAATCTACTTGGATTGGGAGAGAAATTGCCGCCAGGCATCACAGGGGGAACAACATATCATCAGATGTCTGTGCTGGATATGATGGATACGCCATCTATGGCGGGTTCAAGTTGATGCTGTTGAGCTATGAAGAGATTCGCTAACGCTTCGGAATGGAGGATAATATGAATCAGAGATATATTTATCTTTGTGAAGATTCTTTCGAGGGAATATTGTCTGCTGTCTATCTTGCTTATGAGGACAGGCATGGCCATAAGGCAAATGAGGTCCGCATACGGAAAGAAGGATTTAACCAGGAATTATTTTGTGAATATATACTGGTGGAAACGGATTTTGACCGTGCCCTGAAAGTGGCCCGTACAGTCCAGAGAGAGATATCACGCCAGGCATATGAGTTTATCCAGAGGACAGCAATATCCCATTTTCCGCAGAGAGCAGATGCGATCTATCGTTTTATCATATATGGACTGCACATAGGGGAGAAGATTCTTGAACACCTTACACTTCCCTTTATGCAGACTTTATTCGAGATAGAGAGAAATGTAAATAATGAGATTTATCACTGGAAAGAATTTCTTCGGTTTCAGGAATTGGCAAATGGATCATTATTTGGTAGAATAAACCCTAAGAGTGCCCTGCTTCCCTATCTCGCAGACCATTTTTCGGATCGGTTTTCCGGGGAGGACTGGGTCATAGCTGATACGGTTCACCAGACAGTACTGATCCATAAGAAAGATCAGGGCTGTCTGTATGCCACAATGGAAGAGGTGGATTTTGATGAATTGTCACTGGAGTATTCAGCAGCAGAAAAAGATATGCAGCAGCTTTGGAAACTTTTTGTGGATACCATTGCCATTAAAGAGAGGAAGAACACAAACCTGCAGAGACAGCTTCTGCCACTCTGGTTCCGCAAATATATGAAGGAGTATGAGGGGAATGAAACCAGGTCATGAAACACAGCCAGAGAATGTTTATTTTTATTTAGCGCCGCTGGAAGGGATCACGACATTTATATACCGGAATATATATCGGGAAATGTTTGGCGGCATGGACAAATATTTTACGCCGTTTATCGCACCTACTTCCAGCCACAATTTTAAGAGCAGGGCAAAGCGGGATATATTGCCGGAAAATAATAAGGGGACGCCGTTAGTGCCACAGATCCTTACCAATCATGCAGAGGATTTTCTTTATACGGCAGACCGTCTTAGGGAGTACGGATACAAGGAGGTTAACCTGAATCTGGGCTGCCCGTCAGGAACGGTTGTGTCCAAAGGGAGAGGGGCCGGTTTTCTGGCATATCCGGAGGAGCTGGACCGTTTTCTGGATGCGGTATATGCAAGGTCAGGGATGGCACTATCGATAAAGACACGCCTTGGGAAAGAGAAACCAGAAGAATTTCTGGAAATAATTAGGATTTATAATAAATATCCGGTTCATGAATTAACCATCCATCCAAGGGTGCAGAAAGATTTTTATAAGAATAACCCGAACTGGGATATCTTCGAGAGGGCGTTGGAGGTGAGCAAAAACCCTGTCTGCTATAATGGAGATATCAATACATATGAGGATTACGAGCGCTTTCGGGAGCGCTTTCCTGCTGTAAACCGCATTATGATCGGAAGGGGGATCATAACAGATCCCGGTCTTGTGAGGCGGATACAGACAGGGAAGAAACTCTCAGACACAGAATGCCTGACATTTATGCAGAAATTATGTGAAGCGTATCATGATATTATGCCAGGAGAGCCTACACTGTATAAAATGAAAGAAATCTGGTCGTATATGTGTAAGAGGTATCCAGATGGCATGAAATTATGGAAGAAGATCAAGAAGGCGGGAAATCTGTCGGAGTATAAAAATATCATGCTTAGTTTTTGCCAGAAAGAACGTATTGTGTTACAATAAAAAAATGATGGCTGTCTGACAGCAGTTATGATTTTAGTTTTCAGACAGAGACAGGAGTTGTGCGTATGGGCGTAATTGAGATTTTGATGATCGGCGTGGGGCTGGCCATGGATGCTTTTGCCGTGTCGGTCTGTAAGGGATTGTCTGTCAGGCAGGTGACATGGAAACATGTGCTGATCCCGGCAATTTATTTTGGCGTGTTTCAGGGGCTCATGCCCTTGGTTGGCTGGCTGCTGGGCATCCAGTTCCAGAGCCTTATTACCTCTATTGACCACTGGATCGCATTTATCCTGTTATTGTTGATTGGCGCCAATATGATCCGGGAAGCAATGGGGGAAGAGGAAGGAGAGACGAACGACTCTTTTTCTTTTCTTATTATGGTCACGCTGGCAGTGGCCACCAGTATTGATGCCCTGGCAGTGGGAATCACCTTTGCCTTTCTGGAGGTAAATATCTGGCTTGCTATTGCCCTAATCAGTGGTGTCACCTTTGTGATATCAGCAGCCGGGGTGAAGATTGGCAATGTATTTGGGGCAAAGTTTCAGAGAAAGGCAGAGGTTTTGGGGGGTGTTATACTGATACTTATCGGAACAAAGATCCTTCTGGAACATTTGGGGCTTTTGTCATTTTAGAATGGAGGCATATATGAGTGAGATAAAGACTGCACTGACCATTGCCGGGAGTGACTCCAGCGGTGGTGCAGGGATACAGGCAGATATCAAGACCATGATGGCACATGGTGTCTATGCCATGAGTGCGGTTACGGCACTGACGGCGCAGAATACAATGGGGGTAACTGGTATCATGGAAGTGACACCGGAATTTCTTGCCATGCAGCTAGATGCTGTATTTACGGATATTCCGCCAGATGCTGTGAAGATCGGGATGGTTTCTTCAGGAGAACTTATCGAGGTGATCGCAGAAAAACTGGTTCAGTATGAGGCGCACAACATTGTGGTAGATCCCGTTATGGTGGCGACCAGCGGGGCAAGGCTGATCAGTGAAGAGGCAGTTGCCGTATTAAAAAAACGTCTTCTTCCACTGGCGGCAGTGATCACGCCGAATATTCCGGAGGCGGAAGTTCTGACGGGGAAGGGTATACAGAATCGGGAAGACATGGAGCAGGCGGCAGAGCAGATCTACAGGGAATATCATTGTTCTGTCCTCTGCAAGGGTGGCCATAGCCTGAATGATGCCTGTGACTTTCTCTATTCCGGATCAGAGAGCCGGTGGTTTGCCGGACGCCGCATTGATACTTCCAATACACATGGTACAGGATGCACGCTGTCCAGCGCCATTGCTTCAGAGCTTGCGAAACAGGCATCCATTGAGCAGGCAGTAGGGCGGGCAAAGGAATATATATCTGGCGCACTTGCTGATGGAATGGATCTGGGAAAGGGAAGCGGTCCGCTCAATCATGCATACAGTTTGTTTTAGCTCAACGGCACCAATTCCTTAAAGAAAAAGAAAATGGAGGAAACACATGAGAAAGATAAGATGGTACGTAGGATTATTTTTGCTGGCTGCCTTTTGCTGCCTTGGCAGAAGAGAAGACAGTAAGGCACAGGAGCGGCCGATATATCTGGACAATGGGCAGATGGCAGAAGACAGTGACGAGAATATAAGTGAGGCTGATCTGTATCAGGTGGGAGATACAGGAGAGGTCCATATCGGAAATGAGGGGCAACTGCCCGATGGGCAGATTTCCAAGACGGAATATCTTTCTTCTGATACAGCAGTCCTGCAGGTGGATCAGACAGGGCGCTATCAGATCGTAGGCGGTGGGAAAGCAGTCATCACAGTAAAGGGATATAATAGTGAAGGAGTACTTGTTTTTTCTGCCGGTCACTGTTTCCGGTGTTGTGCGGATGTTTCTGGCGCAGCGCTGGGGAGTACGGAGTTTCATACATATATCATTAATGGACAGGCAGAGGATCTTGTAATTCCTTTTACAGATATGCCAAATCTGGTTTATTATACCTTTGGATACACCTCTTCCAATGCTGGGATGGAAGTATCCTGTACCCTGGATCCGCAGGCTAAGGTGTTGAAGATCTTTTCAGTAAATAAAGGAACCACCACCCTGGCAATAACTATCAATAATATGACATTTACATTGACGGTGATGGCATCAGAGGTAAGCATCAATAAGACTTCAGCGCTTCTGACGGCAAAGGGAACTGTCACGCTGAAGGTAAAAGGGTATCCGGGCAAGGTTGCCTGGAAGACTATGAAGAAAAAAGTAGCTTCCGTTTCTGCCAAAGGGGTGGTAAAGGCAAAGAAGACAGGGAATGTTGTTGTTTATGCCGAAATGGAGGGAAGGAAGATTGGATGTGCCATCTCTGTGGTGACACCAAAATTAAAAAAGGTGGTAAATGCAGCAAAGAAGATTGGCAAGGGAAAATATAGCCAGCCAAGGCGGATGAAGAAAGGGTATTATGACTGCAGTTCTCTTGTATGGCGTGCGTATAAGAAGATAGGAAAGACATTCGGAGACAGAGGTTATGCCCCGGTGGCAGCGAATATTGCCAAATATCTCTTTGGAAAAAAGAAGAGGATCCAGGGCGGGCTGAATAATAAAAATATCCAAGGCATGAAGCTTCGTCCGGGAGATCTCATGTTTCTGACAGGGGCGAAGAATGGGAGGTATAAGGGGATCTATCATGTAGAGATGTTCGTGGGGTATCAATGCGAAGGATTTGACAGCAAGGGAAAACCGATCCTGGGAACATTATGGGCTGTGCGCCCGCCGAATTATTATTACGGAAATCCAATGGGGAGGCCTTAGAATGTGATTTTGACCACACAGGTGGAATTTTTATATATGGAAGGAGTAAAGAAAATGTTATCACAAAAAATGTTGGATCTGGGAACAAACCGTTCTGTGATCCGAGATCTGTTTGAGTATGCGAAGAAGAGAAAGGCAGAGATTGGGGACGATAAAGTTTTTGATTTTAGTATAGGGAATCCAAGTGTGCCTGCGCCGCCGTGTGTGCATCAGGCAGTGGAGGAACTGGTCCGGGAGGGAGACCCCGTCCTTCTTCATGGATATACATCAGCACAGGGGGATGCCGGGCTGCGTCAGGCCATCGCAGATTATGTCAATGGCGAACATGGGACAGCGCTTACGGCTGATAATTTTTATATCACAGCAGGGGCAGCAGCTTCGCTGTCCATTACATTAAAGGCACTGGCAGAAGAGGGAGATGAATTTATCACCTTTGCGCCATTCTTTCCGGAATACCGGGTGTTCGTGGAAAATACCGGATCGAAATTGGTGGTAGTGAATTCAAATCCGAAAGATTTCCAGATTGATGTGGAAGCCTTTGAACGGGCTGTCACAGAGCACACAAAGGGGATCATACTGAATTCCCCTAACAATCCATCCGGGGTCGTGGTCTCAGAGGAGGGGATCCGGAGAACATGTGCAGTTCTTGAAAAGAAACAGGAAGAGTATGGCCATCCAATTTTCCTCATTACAGATGAACCTTACCGTGAACTGGTATATGGCAATATTGAAGTTCCCTATCTGATGAATTATTATGATAATACGATTGTCTGCTATTCCTATAGCAAATCTTTATCCCTGCCCGGTGAAAGGATCGGGTATATTGCTGTATCGGATAAAGCGGTACAGTGGAAACAGATCTATGCAGCGGTGTGCGGCGCAGGACGTGCCCTGGGCTATGTATGTGCACCAAGCCTGTTTCAGCAGGTAGTGAAACGCTGTCAGGGAAAAACCTCAGATGTATCTGTTTATAAGAAAAACAGGGATATCCTGTATCAGGCACTGACTGAATATGGATACCGCTGCATCAAGCCGGATGGTGCATTTTACCTTTTTGTGGAGGCACTGGAGGAGGACGCAGGAGCTTTCTCAGAAAGGGCAAAGGAGTATGAACTCCTTCTTGTTCCGGCAGACAGTTTTGGAACACCGGGATTTGTCCGTATTTCCTACTGTGTCAGCACAGAGCAGATCGAACATTCCCTGCCGGCATTTAAAGCACTGGCAGAATCTTATGGGAAATAAGGTTATTTCTCATGGTAATAAAAGATGGCAAGCTGGGTTCTGTCACGCAGACCCAGCTTTTCTAATATGACGCTCAGGTAATTGCGGACAGTTCCTTCACTGAGAAACAGGGTCTCTGCAATTTCTTTATTGTTCAGCCCCTCAGCTACTTTTCGGATGATCGCTGTCTCTTTATCTGTAATACCGTATTCATGGAACCGGAGGTCGCAAGAAGATGGTTTCATAAGGCTGGGAAGCCGGGTTGTGATCTCACCGCCAAAGACACTCTGGCCATTTTCCACAGCAAAGAGTGCCGGGGGGATACTCTCAAAGTTCTGTTTGAGTATATAGCCTTTGGCGCCAATGTGAATGGCACGGATGATGTATTCATCATCAGAAAATGTGGTGAGAAACAGAATCTTTGCATCTGGATAGAGCTGTAGTATTGTAGTTCCGGCCTCCAGACCGGAGATCCCTTCCATGCGTATATCCATAAGAAGGATATCTGGTTTAAATTTCTCATAGAGGGAAACTGCCTCGGCACCGCTGCTGCCGAGCCCGGTAACTTCTATTCTCTCATCTGCCTCCAGAATGGTTTTAAGGGAGAGAGAGACAAGATTGTCATCATCAATAATCAGTACTCTCATCTATAGGTAACTCCTTTTTTATTATTGTAATCGAAATCTGAAACCCTTCTTTGGTACTAAAATCAATTGTCCCGCCCAGGGCATGTACCCGTTCTGTCATATTAGCCAGGCCGATCCCACTTTCATATCCCGGCGGGGGGAGAGAGGCGGTGCTTCCATTGTCGCGGATATGAAGATGATAAAATCCCGGATGTTCCCGGAGAAGGATATAGGCAGAGGTGGCATTGCTGTGTTTCTGTATATTGTTGACAGCCTCCTTGATAATTGCGATAAAGGCGTATTTTACATCACGGACCACAGAGCCACCCATGTCGTATTCAAGCTCAATGGCAGGGGCGGTAATGTCCTTTACAATAGTATTTACTGCTGTATATAGGTCAATGGATTCATCATGAAGGTCATGCACGCTTTCACGGATACTGGTCATTGCGGTATTCAGGGTATCATGAAGAGTGGTAAGGGGGGTGTCCAGAGCCGGCTCCTTGTTGATTACCATCAGTGCCCCAGTCTGCAGGATAGAGCGGGTGAGCAGATGCCCCACATTGTCATGGATTGACCGGGCGATTCGGTTTCGCTCAGAGAGGGTTGCAATTCGTATTTCCGAATCCTGTTTCCGGATGAGTGCCTGGTTTCGTTCCCGCAGTGTAAGGGCATATTCACGGCTGTCGTCCATGGTCCGGTGAAGTTTGTGCTGGAGACTGTCCAGGAGACTGGTATAATGACAGAGCAGTATGGCACAGATTGTTGTGGCAAGGCAGGCAAAAATGATAAAGAAAGACTGGTTTGTAAAGTAAAAAAGCTCTGCTGCCAGTACAGACAGGAGAAGAGGCTTCTGTCGGATCTGGCAGATGTCATATGAGATCAGTGGCAGATAGGCGGCGAATGGGGGAAGGATCAGGCTGATGGGAAGATACGTCCACAGAAGGCAGGCAGGTATCTTGCTGCCATGAAAAAAGGTACACAGACAACTGACAGACATTGCAGTGGTCAGGGCAGTGAGAGCCAGTGGCGTGAGGTCTTTTTGGTATAGAAAGCTGCTGCATATGACAAAAAGAAGTATTTTATTTCCCAGGTCTTTCATGGCATCTTACCTCCTGTTTACGGATATTGGCATAAGGGTCAAAACGGATTTTAAATTGTTTTTTGCTGCACTGTATTCAATATTATACGCTAAAAAAGAAAGAAAAGTAAATGACAAATGTCATATTGGCGGATCTGTGTCAGTCATATATACTATAGCTGTGAGGGAGGTGATCCGATGGCTGCGGTTGCAGAGATAGAAAATCTGGTAAAAAGGTATCATGAGATAGTGGCACTGGACCATTTCAGGATGTATGTAAATGAAGGAGAGATTCTTGGGCTTCTGGGACCGAATGGTTCCGGCAAGACCACACTGATCAACTGTATGTTATCCCTTCTGCGTTATGAGCGGGGAACTATCCGTTTGTTTGGAAAAGAGATGGATCCGGAGGATTACGAGAGGAAGGCACAGATCGGGATTGTTCCGCAGAATATCTCAGTTGTGGATGAACTTACCGTGTATGAAAATATGGATTATTTTTGCGGCCTATATATTCGGGATAAAAAAACGAGGAAGCAATATGTGGAAGAGGCGATAGAATTTGTGGGACTGGAGCACTATGAAAGATCATATCCTTCCCAGTTGTCCGGTGGGTTACAGAGACGTTTGAATATCGCCTGTGGGATTGCCCATAAACCTAAGCTGATTATATTCGATGAGCCTATGGTAGCGGTGGATTCACAGAGCAGAAACAAAATTATGGAAGGGATCACTGGACTAAACCGCAGAGGAGCTGCCATTATCTATACCTCACATTACATGGAGGAGGTGGAGCGGCTATGCAGCCGGGTGGTTATTATGGACAAAGGGAGGAATATAGCAGAGGGAACGAAAGAGAAACTGAAGAGAATGCTGAAAAATAAGGAGACAATCTCTGTTGAGATTCCATATTTTGAGAGGGAGAGATTGAGGGAACTGAAAGAACTTCCCTGTGCTTATGAGGCTTTATATGAAAATGGGCGGATAAAAGTGAAGTTCAGCGGGGGAAACCACAACCTGATCCATATTCTGGATTATCTGCAGAGAAACCAGATTTTGTTTGGACAGGTTATGGCGGAACAACCTACACTAAATGATGTTTTTCTTGAGATCACAGGGAATCAGGCAGTGTCATTGAGTCAGGGAGAACCGTGGTGAGGAGGATGCGAAATGTTTTTCCATATGTTCAGATATTCACTGAAAATGTTAGTCCGGAACAGGGATATTCTGTTCTGGAGCATGGTGTTTCCATTTGTGGTCGGGACTTTACTGTATCTGCTGCTGGCGAGATCTTTTGATGTAGAGGAAAAATTCCATACGATTCCGGCAGCAGTTGTTCTTCAATCGGAAAGAGAAGAATATATCAGGCTTCTGCGGGAAGCAGAGACAGTTCAGGGAATGCCGCTTTTGGACATAGTAGAGGCCAGGGGAGAGCAGGCAGAAGATTTGCTGAAGAGACATAAGGTAAAAGGGATTATCTATATCGGGGATTCCCTGGCTCTCAAGGTGCTGGAAAGTGGGCCGGAGCAGTCCCTGCTGCACCTTATTGTAAACCGGGCACAACGATGCATGGATCTTTCTCTCCCATGGAAGAGTGGGGAAATGTTTATAGCAGAGAAGGGCATTACTGGGGATGAAATGAATTGTGCTATGAATTTTATGTATGCTGTCATTGCCCTGTCATGCCTTCTGTCAGCCCTGATGGGCTGTGACCGTATGGCGGAAGGGTGCGTCTGCGAATATGGTACCGGAATACGGCTTCGCGTGGCCCCACTGCCACAGGGAAAAGGTTTTCTGGCAGATTTTCTTGTCAGTGTGATGGCCGGATATGCAGTCGTATGTCTGTTATTTGTCTATATGAGGTTTATTCTCGGTATTCCGGTGGGGAACCGGTATCCTGTGATCTTTTTGGCATTTATCGCGGCAGTGGGATGTGGTGTTGCGCTGGGTATGTTCATAGGCTCCCTTCCGGTCCGCAGGGAAAGTGCCCGGCTTACTGTCCTGACAGGCACCCTCCTTGTCTGCTGTGCCCTGGATGACCTGATGATAGAGGGAATCCGTGACAGTGTGGAACATACAATACCGTTGGTGAATGACATCAATCCGGCGGCTTTGATATCCGATGCACTGTATTCCCTTAATCTGTATGGGACAGGCAGCCGGTTTTGGGCAGATATCGGGAAACTGTGCGGTGAGATGGTTTTACTGGCCCTGCTCAGCCTTGTGGCAGGAAGGAGGCGGCATGCAGGTTTATAGGACTTTTTTTCGCATATTGCGGCGGCATAAGGGATATGTTGTATTATATCTGTGTATTTTTCTTGGGGTGGCACTTATTATATCATCCAGCCATGCCAGTGAAAATGGAAGGAAAACCTGGGAGGAAGTGAGCTATCCTTTTGCTGTATTTGATGAAGACCAAACTGAGATGAGCCGGGGATTGGTATCCTGTCTGGAGGAAGGAAATGAGAAAATAGAAGCAGAAGACGACCGGGAGATGGTGACAGATGAATTATATGAACGCAATCTTGTATGTGTTATGAGGATTCCGAAGGGCTTTGGCGCTTCCCTGCTGACAGGGAAAGAAGGGAGAGAAGTTGAGATCACGGCAGTCCGGGGAACGGCATATGATGAAACTTTTCGGATGCTCACTGCGGATTATATCCAACTCATCCGGTATTATCTGTCAGATGGATGCCAGACTGCAGAGGCAGTAGAAAAGGCAATCACGGAAGTAAGGGCAAAGACACCAGTGTCAGTGGGGGAAGAAAGTAGTGTCCTTCATGGCAGGGCATATTATTTTTTTCTGTATCTCCCGTTTATCCTGATCTCAATCTGTGTTGCTGCCCTGGGACCAACGATCATGGCATTTCAAAGACAGGAGATCAGATACCGCAGCCGGTGTTCTGCCTGCCCGGAAACCCGGATCAGCATAGAGATCGTAGCGGCATCTGTCACAGCAGGGCTTGGACTATGTCTTATATATTTTCTTCTGGTACTTGTTGGCACGGGCGAGGAGGTCTTGTCTTTTCAGGGAATTCTTTATTCACTGAATATGGTCAGTTTCCTTCCCGCTGCACTGGGGATCACTTTCCTTGTGGGGCAGATATTGCATGGGCATTCGGCGATTGTCATGGCGGCTAATATTATAGGACTTGGAATGAGTTTTCTGGGCGGTGTCTTTGCCCCGGTGGACTATCTGGGGGAGGGGCTGGCAAAGGCGGCGCATCTGCTGCCTGTATATTGGTATACATTAGGAAATAACTGGATTGACCACTATATGCCAGGGGATTCGCTGAGTGGATTGTGGCAGTGCATGGGGATTGAGATCTTGTCTGGAGCTGCGCTTGTCTGTGCAGGGCTTGCTTATGCCCGGAGCAAAATCCAGGCGAAAACAATCTGAATATGTATAAAGGGAAACATTTCTGATAAAACTTTACATTGATTTTACATTTTTATAAAGCAGGTTTTACTTAGGTATGATAAGGTGGGTATAAAGATGTCAGATCGGAGGAGGAAAGTATGGATTTATCAGAAATATTTTTTGGTGCACTTACATTGATTGGAGGCCTTGCCTTATTTCTCTATGGCATGCATGTCATGGGAGAGGGGCTTGCCAGTGTTTCCGGTGGACGGTTGGAAAAAATCCTGGAACGCCTGACAGACAGTCCGCTGAAAGCGGTGCTTTTGGGAGCGGGCGTGACAGCGGTGATCCAGTCTTCATCTGCCACCACAGTGACTGTGGTAGGTTTTGTAAATTCTGGTATCATGAAACTGAGCCAGGCAGTGGGAGTCATCATGGGGGCAAATGTGGGAACGACTGTGACTTCGTGGCTTCTCAGCCTGACTGGGCTACAGAGCAGCAATTTTTTCCTGCGGCTGTTGAAACCCTCTTCCTTTACCCCTGTTATGGCAATGGTTGGGATCATACTCATCATGGGTGGAAAGACAGAGAGACGGAAGGATATCGGCGGTATCCTGGCTGGATTCGCTGTGCTGATGTTTGGCATGGAAGTTATGAGTGATGCCGTGGGGCCTCTTGCAGATGTACCAGAATTTACGGGAATCCTCACAATGTTTTCCAATCCGTTTCTGGGGATGCTGGCAGGAGCCGTGCTGACAGCAATTGTGCAGAGTTCTTCGGCATCTGTCGGTATCCTGCAGGTACTGTGTGCCACGGGAAAGGTATCTTATTCTATTGCATTTCCCATTATTATGGGGCAGAATATTGGAACCTGTGTGACAGCGCTCTTATCTTCTGTGGGTGCCAGCCGGAATGCCAGGCGGGCAGCACTGGTCCATCTGTATTTCAATGTGATCGGGACCGCGTTTTTTATGATCGTATTCTATGGCCTGAATGCCATCCTTCATTTTGGCTTTCTAGAGCAGGCGGCAGGGGCAGCGGGAATCGCCGTGATCCATACCTGTTTCAATGTGGGGGCGACACTGATTCTCCTTCCCTTTGCCAGAGGCCTTGAGAAACTGGCAATGCTCACTGTCAGGGAAGATGGAACAGAAACAAGGGATGAACTGGCCAATCTGGACAGCCGGTTTCTAGAGACTCCGGCTGTGGCACTGGAACAGTGCCGGCGCAGCGCTGGTGAAATGGCAATGCTGGTGCAGGAAAATATAGGGACGGCGCTCCAAGCCCTGACTGCCTATCAGAAGAAAGACCATGAAGAACTGGAGGAACGGGAGAGTAAGATTGACCGTTATGAGGAAGCAATGACAGATTACCTTCATAAGATCGCCGGGCGGGGCATGTTGGAGGAAGACAGCCAGAAATTGAATATGCTGCTGTACTGTATCCGCGATTTTGAGCGGATTGGGGACCATGCCTGCAATATTATGGAACAGGCGGAGCAGATTGAAAAAAAGAAGACCCGTCTGCCGAAGAAGACCTCAGAAGAACTGGGACAGTATATACAGGAAGTGAACAGGATCGTACAGACTACCTCCGGATTTTTTGTGAGACAGGATGAAGAAGCGGCGAAAGAGGTGGAAAGGCTGGAAGAGAATATTGACAACATCAATAAACAGATGAAGAAACGGAACATGAAGCGGATGAAGAAAGAAAAATATTCACCAGAGGCGGGGATCCTTGTCAATGAGCTGGCGATAAATTTTGAGAGGATAGCGGATCATTGTGAGAACATTGCCATCTGTTTCCTTGGTGGAAGTGACCTGGAAACGGAAGAAATCTGATTATGTAATCAATATTCCCTCTTGTAAAATCTGGAATTTTTGATATGATGGAATTAGCGTTATCGTGCTAAATAAAATAATTGTAGGAGGAAGGGTAACTATGTTTGGAAAGTTAATCAGTATTCTTAAAGAGAATCCAAAGAAAATTGTTTTTACAGAGGGCAGCGACCCACGTATTCTGGAGGCATCCTCCCGATTGCTGGCAAGTACCTTCCTGTCGCCGATATTGGTCGGCAATAAAGATGAGATCGCAGTATCTGCAGAAGAGAGTGGTTTTAATATCCGGGGTGCCGAGATCCTTGACCCGAAAGAGTATGGGGAGATCGACGAGATGGCAGAGTGCCTGTACGAGATTCGCAAGAATAAGGGGATGACACTGGAGAAGGCAAAGGAAACGTGTATGCAGGCCAATTATTTCGGCACTATGCTTGTCAAGATGGGGAAGGCAGATGCATTACTTGGGGGAGCCACCTATTCAACAGCAGACACAGTCAGGCCGGCATTGCAGATCATTAAGACGAAGCCGGAGAACAAGCTTGTCTCTTCTTGTTATATACTGGTCAAGGAGTCTGCCGGTGGAAATACAGTTCTGGCCATGGGGGACTGCGCCATCAATATCCATCCAAATGAAGATGAACTGGTAGAGATCGCCCTGGAATGTACAAGGTGTGCGAAGATATTTGGGATCGATCCCAAAGTTGGTTTCCTGAGTTATTCGACATTTGGCTCAGGAAGTGGTGAAGATGTGGACAAGATGAGGAATGCTGCCAGAAAAACAAAGGAGCTGGCTCCGGATATACCTATTATCGGAGAGGTTCAGTTTGATGCTGCCGTATCTCCCCGTGTGGCACGTACAAAATGCCCGGACAGCGAGATCGGTGGACAGGTGAACACATTTATCTTCCCGGATATCAATGCGGGGAATATTGGTTATAAGATCGCTCAGCGCCTGGGCGGGTTCGAGGCATATGGTCCCATTATGCTGGGATTAAATGCTCCCATCAATGACCTGTCCCGTGGCTGCAATGCGTCAGAAGTCTATTCTATGGCTATTGTGACAGCAGCGCTGGCTTAGCTTGAATTATACAACATGGAGATAAAGCAATGATAAGAGATTTATTTCATACAAACAGACCGACCTATTCACTGGAAGTATTTCCGCCTAAAAAGGATGCAGATGTGAAGGTGATCTATGATGCACTGGATCAGTTTAAGGCACTCCACCCCAGTTTCATCAGTGTGACTTATGGGGCGGGCGGGAATACTGCAGAGAATACTTTTGCCATTGCGTCTTATATACAGAACCAATGCGGGATAGAGGCATTGACGCATTTGACATGTGCTGCTATTCCTGACAGGCTTTTTCTCGACAATTTTCTGACAAATCTGTACCGCAATGGCATTCATAACCTGCTGCCGCTCCGGGGGGACCAGCCGCAGTGGATGAGCGATGAGCAGTTTGCGGCAAGGTATTATAAGTATGCTTCTGACCTTATTGCAGATGTGAAGGAGGCATATGATTTCAGCATTGCCGCCGCCTGCTATCCGGAAGTACATCAGGAGGCGGCAGATCTGAAAGAAGACATAGCACACTTGAAGATAAAGGTAGAAAAAGGAGTGGATTTCCTGATCACCCAATTGTTCTATGATAACGATACCTTCTTCTATTTTTTGGAAGAGGTTAGGAAGGCAGGGATTGAGATTCCTGTGCTGCCAGGATTGATGCCAGTCACATCAGCTGGACAGCTGCAAAATATTGTCCGCATGTCAGGAACGAAGATTCCAAAGGATCTGTCAGACCGGATTGAGAAATACAGGGATAATCCTGCAGACCTTAAGAAGGCAGGACTGGATTATACAAAGAATCAGATGGAAGCACTTCTTGCCCATGGAGTGGATGGCATTCACTTGTATTCCATGAATAAGGTGGAGATAGCGAAGGCGGTTTATGAATAAGAAAGAGAATATTGTCCTCATCGGAATGCCTGGTTCCGGAAAATCAACAGTGGGGGTGCTTTTAGCGAAAGCGCTGGGAATGTCCTTTGTGGATACCGATCTGGAACTGATGCAGCGGACGGGGAGAAAACTTCAGGAGATACTGGATAAAGATGGGCTTGCATTTTTTCTCCAGGAAGAAGAGGAAACCATCCGGAATATGGAATACCATCATGCTGTCATTGCCACGGGGGGCAGTGTGGTGATGGAACCGGGGGCAATGGAACATCTTCAGAAAGATGCTGTCATTCTCTTTCTGGATGTTCCTCTTTTTGAACTGCAAAGGAGAATAAAAAATATCCGGAGCCGGGGCATTGCATTTGCACCGGGTCAGAGGCTGGAAGAGGTCTATGCGGAGAGGGTTCCCCTTTATCAGAGATATGCAGACCTGACAGTGGGGCTGGAAGAGACGGTCGAGGATACTGTAGAGGCGGTGCTGCGGGAAATATTCGGCTTCGTTCGGGGGGATTAGGGAATGTCCTGGAGCCAGAAGGAATAAATTCCAGTAACTCTAATATATATGATGTAATTAAACAATCATTAATCTAAGGGGAGAGAATAATGTGAACAAACAAATGTTTACAAATATAATTGATGTGTGTAGTAAGCAGGAATCTGTGAAGAGAGAAGTTCTTTTAAATCATGATAACAATTTATGGTGGCCTATAAATATTACTGATTATCGTATGCGGTTAATTATTGCAGGTTTATCTACAAGAATATCTTATAACATGATTCATACATACATTAAAGTAATATCCAGACTATCCAGCTATCAATATGAAGATATTGCAAATATGGATAAAGAACAATTGATAAGTATTATTCAGAAATTGGGGCTTACTAATAATCGATATAAGTATGTACAATCTATGGTTAATTTCATAAATTCTAAAGATGAATTTTTTGGGAGAAATCAAAATGATGTTCTAGTATCAGAAATAGCAAAAAATGTATAAGGATAATAATCATGTTGATTACAATTTAAAATATACAAAACATCAAGCCGTTTGACGTTCTCTGCGTGAAAAATCTGAAATTAACGTTAGAGGACTTGATAAGATGTACTAACTTGGATAGCAGAAAGAAATGGCAAAAAACTAGTAAAAAGTATATATGATGATAATGGCAGGCGGTGACAATATCCAGTTGCTGCTTATTTTATTTTTCCATAAGTTTGTTCATGCTGCAATATAGCTTGACGAATTAGATATAGAACTTCTCCGTTGATGGAGCGACCGTCAAATTCAGCAAGACTTTTTAATTTCTCATGAGTTTCAGAATCAATTCGTAATCCTAAGTGTTTATCTTTTTCCATAAATAAATCCTTTCCATATAAAATATGATTAAGTACATTTTAAGTCTATTATATGTTACAATGTTCAAAACAGACTTATTTTAAGTACATAAAAATTAAAAATTGAGAAACAGATAAAGTTTGTTTCAGTGTCTGCTTTTATAATAGAACAATGTGATTATAAAGGAGGTAAACAGACATGGAATATTATGGTTATATTCGGGTTTCAACAAGAGAACAAAATCCAGACAGGCAATTTATAGCAATGCAAGAAAACCAGATACAAAAGAAAAATATTTATATGGACACGATGTCCGGACAGGATTTTTCAAGACTACAATACTTGAAACTGATAAAAAAATTAAAAAAAGGAGATGTTCTTGTAATCAAGAGCATTGACCGTCTTGGCAGAAATTACAGGGAAATCCTAGAACAGTGGCAGATGATTACTAAAAGAATTGGTGTAGATATTCAAGTAATTGATATGCCTCTGTTGAATACAAATTATTCCCACAAGGATCTGACCGGCGTATTTATTTCAGATCTGGTATTGCAAATACTGGCATATGTAGCGGAAACAGAACGCGCATTTATTAAACAGCGTCAGGCGGAAGGCATTGCGGCGGCAAAAAGAAACGGAATTAAATTCGGATGTAGGAAACAAGAGCTGCCAGATGATTTTATAATATATTATAAAATGTGGGATGAGGGAAAAATTTCTCTGCGAAAAGCAGCGAAAGCATTGCAGATGAATTATTCAACTTTTTATCGAAGGTGTAAAGAACAAAAAAAGACAGAAGAAAATTGTTCCAAAATGTAGACAATATGAAACAATAATTATAAGCCTCTTTATATTAATAAAAATCACATAATCTTAACCATTTCCTATTATACATGAAGTGTTTCAAAAAGTCTACTTTGTGAAACACAAGCTAAAAACAACAAATTAATGTGTTATATATTTGGAGGAAATGGTTATGAATACATTCCAGTTTAAAAAGGAAATGAGTCATAATGATGTTTTTGATAAGATTAAAGATTGGATTTCCACACCGGAATTACAAGAACTTATTTTTTCTTTTGGAGGAGATTTTAGAAGTGACGGAACATTAGTGGAGCAAATTAATGAGTTGCTGGTTTTTTCTGATGTTTGGGATTTTCGAAATAAACAAAAAAAAGATTCACATAATGCGGAAAAAGCAAGATGGACAATAGAAGACAACCAATTAAACGAAAAACAGAGACATCTTACATTGAATGCGGCTAAGAAGTTAGGATTAATTGGGTGTTCTGTACCATCTCAAAAGAAATATGACTATGTTCTTGTTTTGGGTGGTGCCCGAATGTCATGTTTATTTCGTATGCAATATGCAAAAGAAATATGTGACCAAAATGATGATTTGGCGAATTCTATTGTTGGACTTGCGGGAATGCGTGAAGTCATGGAATCAGAGCGAAGTGCTACTGATACATATGCGCCAGATGCAAAAACGGAATTTGATTTAATGAAGTCAGCATTGAAAAAAGTTTTTGGCTCTCTAAAGATAACAGACAGACAAGAAAGTATTTCTAAAAACAGTAATGAATCATGGTCTTTACAAGGTTATTTCTATGATATTCCGGTTATATTACTGGCAGCACCATCTGGTGAACCAGAAAAAAGGCGTGCAAATACAGCAGATACTTTCACTTTTTTCAGAGAACGGTTAAATGTAGGAATGGGTAGAAATATATTGCTGGTAACAAGCCAGATTTATGTACCCTATCAGCAGTTAGAAGCAATACGGATACTTGGGCTTCCATATGGGCATTCACTGGAGACAATAGGATTTCCTAATGAATGGCTCGTTGGTATACAAGAATTACAAAATCCGGAGAATTACCTGCAAGAGATCCGCTCTGTGATACAATCAGTGGGCAGACTATTAGATGAAACAGACAAAAGAAGGGGGAAATTATGAAAGCAAAAAGGGAAAATGGATTAAAGCAAGAATTTATATTTGTAGAAAGAGAACAAGAAACAATACTAATTAATCGAATAAACAAATATTTGGGGAATCACGAAAAAAATAAAGTTTTACAGACGATTTGTGGATTGCCAGGAGTAGGCAAATCCTTTCTTGTAAGACATGTTTGCCAAACTGTAAGAGAAAATGCTGCATATGATGCTGCATTCATTGCTTATGCAGATGTATCAGATTGTGTAGATGAAATCACAGTTTACTATAAACTGGTAAGAGAATTGAAAGCATATTTAGATAAAAATTCGATCCAGGATAATACACAGGAAAAGGCAATCAGGCAATTCATTATTGCCTATGAATGGATATATGGAATAAATGTACAATACAAAGATGAAAAACGAGAAGAAATATTAAGCATCAAACAAATAGCGGATACTATTTCAACAAAGATTAAAGAAAAAGCTAATGTATTAGTCAATTTAGAAGATGATGATGGTATTTTAGATTCTGTGTATGAAATTATTAGTACGATTGCATATGCTATTCCTTATGCTAGAGTTATAGAGGCACTTGCAAGAATAATATTTCATAAAGAAGGGGAAAGGCAGATAAAACATAAGTTACAGGAATTGGTAAGTGTTTTGGTGTTAAGAAATGCAAGAGAGGATCTATTGCGTAAATTATTAATTAAAGGAATTAAGGGAGAAAAGAATCTATTAAAACCCATTATTATATTGGATAATTTTCAATTAAATATTAATAATGACTTGGGAAGAGATCAGACTTGGCTGTCACAACCAGGGAAGTTGATGGATTTGCTTGATGCAATGTGGATTATTGTAAGTAGAAAGTCTGTGATACATCAGTTTGAAAATATGTTTTTAGCCGATAGTATATTCCATGAAATTGAGTTACAAGGGTTTACAGATAAAGAAGCAAGAGCTTATTTTGAAAATAATTGCAATAGAATAGAGGATGAAAATGAAGGAAAATTATATGATGCTGTAATTGATAAAATGATGGAAGTATGTAAGGTACATGAACATTATGCAGATGGGCGTGAGCAGAATCAGGAAGAATATACCTATTTACCATATTTGCTTCGCTTGGTTGTACTACATTATAGAGCTTTAGAATATGATCCTTCATGTACAATAACACCAGATTCCTTTGTGGAAATAAAAAATGGTAATAAGGAAGAATTTTTTGGATACTATTTTTATAAAGATTTGAATGATTTAATGATAAATGCATTCCAGATTCTTTCTTGTATTCCAACATGGGATTCTTTTTGGACATCTGTTGTCAGAGAAAAATTTGATAACCACCTGTTAAATGCCAGATACTTGCTTTTTAATACTGCACCAATGGAAGAATTAGGTGATGATAAGTTCAAACTTCATGAGGCAATCAAGGACAGTCTTTATAATAGCAGTCGCAATTATATTAAACAGGACGTTTTGAAATATTTGTTTGATTTGTTCAATAAGGTATATGGGAGTGAAGAGGCAAAACTACATAAAGAAATATGGTATCAAACGGAACATTTGCAAACATTTATAGAGTTAGTTTATGCATATATCGAAGAAAGTGATATCAGATCTATTGATTTAATTAGTAAGACAATGAATAGGATTTATAATGACAATAAAGATCGTGGGACAGTAAGCGAAAGTTTTATACGCCTTTATAGTCAATATATTGATAAAGTTAGAAAAGAAAAGCATATTCCATTTATTCAGTTACTATATATTGATTTATCTGATTTAGAAACCTTAAAAGAAGCGATTTCATCTCAAATTGCAGAATGGGAATATAGTTCTGCTAAGTTTGCCAGTGTTTGTAATTATATGGAGTTGTGTTTTAATTTGGGAGATTTATATACATATAATAGTCAAACTAAAGAGGCAGTTGAGTTAGAATTGCTATGGCTGCATTTCTGGGACACATTATTGATTAAAATTAGTGAAACTAATTCAAAATCAGTGGAATATTTTGAGTGCTATCAAAATGTAATAAGGGCAGTGAATGCCATAGCATATGATTCGTCAGCGGAACATTTATATGAACAAGCAGTTCAGTATGGAACCCGTGGATTAAAAGAATTAATTTTGCTTGCAACAGAATTGGTAAATCTATTGACTGAAAAAGAAGTTATAACTGATGATCTGGAAAACACATTCCATATTATTGTTAATGCTGAGAAATCAAAGGGATTTGATATTGATTCGTGTACTGAAATGTCAAGAGAGCTTTATAAGAATATGGTTTTAGCTTACAAAATGCTAATGAGTAAAGAAATATCAAAAAATAATCTATTAAAAGTATTGAAAAGATTGTTATTGCTAGATCAACAAAATTTGAGAGGTAATTATCCATGGTATTTATTGAAAACTAATATCAATAATCTTACGGATAAAGAAATTCCACAAGGAGAAAACATCTGGAAATTTGGTGCAAGGACATATTGGATGCGTAGAGCACTACTTCAAGCAGCAGAGGAACTGGATGAAAAAAATATTAATCTTTATAAGAAAAAAATGCTTACAGCGTATCATAATACATGTGTTTATCTATTTAAATTAGGTAAAATAGAGACTGCCTGTATTTTGGAAAGGCAAGTAATGGAAGAAAGTGAGAAAAGTCTAAAAAAGGAGAATTTAAGTCTTACCGTACAAAACAGATTAGATAGTATAAAAAACTGGTTCAAGAGAGGAAGGCTGAAAATAATTTAGCAGTATACTTGTGGAAAAAAGAATGGTTGTCTTTAGAGAAGGGAACTGAGTTTTTTAAAATGCCTGAAATTTTAATAGAACAAATGCAATATATGGGTGATTATTATATCCGTTTGGGATTTTATGAAATTGCGGTAAAGCAACTTACAAAGGTAATGATGTGGCGCATTATCCGATTAGGAGAGAATGATAGCAAAACTTTTGATACCACAATTCGTTTATTTGTTGCCGCATATGCCCATGAGGAAGAAAAGTTATTAGAAATCTTAACATCATATATAAAAGAAAAAGTTTCTGTTACTGAAAAAATATTAGAATTTGCCAAGGTCTCATATGGTGTGGCTGATAAATTGCAATGTTTGAAGGATTTACTAGAAATTATAGAAAAAAGTCAATTGTCTAAGTTGGTAAAAATACAGGAAATGATACAACGAGTAGATAAGGATTAACATATGTTATATATGTATATAAGAAGAGGTAATAAAAAGTAAGATTATATTGCCTATTTAGGGAATATGGATAGTTAAAAAATATGGTAAAGGATTTAAAAGATTATGTATGCCCAATTTCAATATAAAATCAATAATGTAATCCAAAAATACAATACCAAGACTGCTCTTACATATATGAAAAACAATGGAAAAGATGAAACCATGACTTTCAGCGAGATAGGTGACTTCGTATACAATGCAGCAAAAGAATTTGAGCGGATAGGTCTTGGGAGGGGAGACCGGGTCGCCATTATTTCGCCTCATTCACCTTATGCTATATTCATGGGAATGGCATTAGCTTATTCGGGAATCATAGTTGTGCTGATTGATGCAACACTTTCTCTGGAAGAAATAGAGCGACTACTTGAATTTTCAGATGTGAAAGCGATTTTCACCACTTTTAAAATATATGGTGCGGTTCGTAGCGTGTATAATTATCCTTGTTTTAGTCTTGAACAAGGATTAAAAATAGTGCCATTTGATACCAAAAAGAGTAATTGTCATGATCTTTCTCCAACAAAAGATTTGGAAGATGATGTTATTGCCATTTTGTTTTCTTCTGGAACAACGGATCAAATGAAAGGGATTAAAGTAACTTATAAATCGGTCTTAATAGCAAGAAAAGTGTTTGTGCGGTTAGCAGGATTAGAGGACTACATGACATATCTTTTAGTACTGCCATTTAATCATATAGCAGGATTTACAGGTGCTATGACCTTTTTTTTGACAGGATGTCAAATTGGGTTTATTGAGGATGTAAATGCGTCAAAACTGACAAATGGCCTTCTTCATTTTCAACCATATTATTTCGCGATGGTGCCGGCAGTATATGAAGTTATGGAACAAAAAATCCGTGCTAAAATTCATGAAAGGGGAAAGATAGCAGAAGAAACAATTAATTTGCTTCTGAAATTGTCTGGTTTTTTTAGAAAGTATCTTGGTTTAAATATAGGCAGGAAATTATTTAAAGGGATCACTAGTCAAGTGTTTGGTGAAAATATATTTGGATTAGGTACGGGCGCATCACCTTGCAAAAAATCAACGGCTGAGTTTTTTCTGAATCTTGGTCTGGAATGGGCTAATCTTTATGCTACTACGGAGACTAGTGTCCCTATTGTAGCGACGGGTGTGCATGATTGTTATCCGGCGGATACGATAGGTAATGTAAAGGCACACCCGGAAATTCAAATCAAAATTGGCAATCCTGATAAAAATGGTATAGGCGAAATACTGGTAAAGTCTGAGTTGATGATGAAAGGTTATTTTAGGCAACCTGAACTTACGAAAGCTGTATTTGAAGATGGCTATTTTAAGACTGGGGATTATGGGTTTATTGATAAAAAGGGATATCTTCATATGACGGGAAGAATCAAAGAAAGTATAGTACTCCGCACTGGTAAAAAAATATCACCATCCGATGTAGATGAATACTATAGTAGCAGGATGTCAGGCATTGAATTTGCCAGCCGAGGAGTCCCCTATGAGGATGAATCCTATGATGAAATTCATCTGTTTGTGGAGGATAAATGCTACTCTGTTAATGAAAAAGAAAATATTTCAAAAGAGTTAAACAATATTTCCAGACAGGCACCGCCCATGTATACATTAGATAATATTCATTTTATTCAACAAATTCCGAAAACAACGATGGGGAAAGTCAAGCGTTTTTGCTTGGAGATTCCGGTGGAGCAAAAAAAGAAATCTATGAGAGGAACGACAAATAGAAAGAGAAAAGCAAATGGTGTATCTGACACAAAGTCAGAGGAAGAAATTTTGTTTGACATAATTAATCATATAACAGAGAATAAGGAAAATAGGGTATATAATAGAAAGGAGAAATTAGGGCAGGATATTGGCCTGGATTCACTTAATCTTTTTGAAATGTGTGTAGCTCTGCATGAGCAGACAGGAGTATCTATAGAGGGATATTTACATGAGAATATTACTGTTGGTGATGTATTAAATTTATTGAAAGACAAATGTTGCAATGAAGTATCTTTTTTTAACAAGAGAGATTTTCCTTGTATTCGCACACCTGGTTTGAATAGAAAATTAAGCAAATGGTTGAAAATAATGCGGAATTTATACAAAATAAGGGTGTCCGGCTTAGATAATATAAAGGAGTCTTCGTTTATTGTATGTTCAAATCATGCCAGTTATTTTGATCCACTTTGGATATTGACGGCCATGGGGGAGGAGCGTTTTGATAAAAATAAGTTGGCTTGCTTAGCGGCAATTCATACAATGAAATCTCATAGAGGTATTTTTAATATGATAGGATCTATTCCAGTAGAGAGAGGGGGGAATACTGCACCCGCCATAAAAAGAATAAAGGAATGCTTGGAGAATGATTATATAGTCATTATTTTTCCAGAGGGAGCCCGATCAAGAGATGGTTCTATGTTACCATTTAAGGATGGGGCATCAAAAATAGCTATTGATACAGAAAAAAAGATTCTTCCAGTAAAAATTAATGGAGGATTTGAAGTTTTTCCAAGAAATAGAAAAAGACCACATCTTTTTCAATGGGCAAAAATGAAAAAATATACAATAAATATTAAATTTGGAGAAATGATTGAGCCATATAATAAATCAAAAACGGAATTGACTAGCGAGATTAAAGAGATTATTGAGGGGATGTAGTATTCTATATGAACATAGGTATTGATGTAGATGGAGTTTTGGTAGATGTAGAAAGCTACCAAATAAAGTATGGAAAAAAGTATTTCTGTGATAAACTTCACAGAAAAATAAAGAATCCAAAAGGTTATGACATATGTGACATTTTTGACTGTACAAGGGAAGAACGGGAAAAATTTTGGACAAAGTATATTTGGGCATATTGTTTAAAAGAACCTATGGCAAAAGGTGCAACAGAATATGCAAAAAGGGCACATGAAAAAGGACATAAGATATTTATTGTCACCGGACGAGCCCATACGACTGAAAATGGGGTAACAGGGAAGATCTTTCGTTGGATGTTAAAGATGTGGCTTGAAAAGAATCATTTTTATTATGATGAGATTTATTATTGTTCTGAAAATAACAGTGCGATTGATAAATATAATGTATGCTTGGAAAATAATATTGATATTTTGATTGATGATAAAGCTGAGAATATTTTGGCACTGAAGGATAAAATTACAGTGTACTGTTTTCCTGCTGTGTGGAATGAAGATAATCGACAGTTGGATAGATATCGAATAAAAGGATTTGAGGATCT
Organism: uncultured Clostridia bacterium; assembly: GCA_947643415.1. Taxonomy (GTDB): domain Bacteria; phylum Bacillota; class Clostridia; order Lachnospirales; family Lachnospiraceae; genus Eubacterium_F. Next base: position 27,914 of record CANRWA010000048.1, read on the forward strand.
GTTAGAAAAAATGTTATATTCTTGATTTTTTAAGTATAGTATAGGCATAAGAAATTTGGCATGGCAACTAGCAGCCAGATTTTCCCGTTCAACAGGAGACTTTTGTATTTAGGTTTTCTATTGCTCGCGTCCAACCAGACATCTCATGATTTTATAGTTTAGTACAACGGAAATTAAGCTTTGGATAGTTTAACGGCATTATAGCATATACAGATTTTAATTGCGAGATACATTTTTTTTTTTGAGTTTCCCCATTTTTTCAGACAGATGATATGATCCCAAAATAAAAAATG
>CANRWA010000049.1 GCA_947643415.1 uncultured Clostridia bacterium
GAGTTTATATGATAAAGAAGAATTTGCTACGTATGGTATTACATTAAATTTTATAGATACGGTTATTTCCCCATATTCTCAATTATATACAGAAGAATTTATTTCTCATCTGTCTATAATAGATGTATTAATGAATAATACAAAAGAAGAAGTGAATCATTTACTGGATTCTTATTTAATAATACATTGATTTAGTTATAAATATGGATATAGTTGTTTGCACTGAACCTTTATCATACATTGAATTTAGAGATTTTATAATGGATTCTGCGGATTGGTTTGTACCCTCTTTGCACACAATGCCAGACTTGAATAAATGGATATTAAAAATGTTCCGGCAGGGCTTTATGTATTATTCGAAGTCAGAATCCAATATTATAGCCCTTATGGTCATTTATCATAATGTGGAAAAGCATTTTATATACATTCCATATATTTGTGTACATCCGGACTGTTGGGGATGTGGAATATCAAGACAAATTTTAAGTTACTTAATGTTACATCTTCCTGCTCATATTAATGAAGTATACCTGGAAGTAAGAAAGGACAATGAACGTGGCATTCATTTATATGAAAAATTTGGTTTCTATGAATTCGAAGACAGAGGGGTTAAACATCTGATGAAAAAAGAAATATATAAAATAAACGTTTGAACAACATATCTTTATCGTATGGAAAATATTCATCCGTTAGTTAGTATAGTCTGCTGTTCTTTCAATCATGTGCCATATATCCGTCAGTGTCTGGATGGATTTATAATGCAGACTACAAATTTCCCGATAGAAATGCTTATTCATGATGATGCTTCTACAGATGGCACACAAGATATAATTCGAGAGTACGAAAAAAAGTATCCAGATATGATAAAGCCCATATATCAGACTGAGAACCAATATTCAAAAGGGATAGAAATAAATTTGGTTTATAATTTTCCTCGGGCTAAAGGTAAGTATATAGCATTTTGTGAGGGAGATGATTATTGGACTGATCCATTGAAATTGCAAAAACAGTATGATTTCATGGAAAGTCATCCAAATTATGTGCTATGCACGCATTATTATAGGGAATTTTTTCAGATGACTAATGAATTCGGTTCTGTACTTCCCTATTATTCTACAGTAAGAGAGGAGAAAACATTTGATTTAAATTATTTTGTGAGTAATATAGAGTGGGTAACCCAACCACTTACTGCATTATTTTTAAATTCTGCTTTAGATGTGGAGTTATGCAAGAAATATGATTGTTTTACAGATGTCCTTTTATTCTATACACTCTTGAAGAATGGAAAAGGATTCCTGATGGCAGATGTTATGGGAGTATATCGCATTACAGGAAAAGGCGTTTGGACAGGCTTGGATGATAATGGTAAGAATGTGCAAAGTTTTGTTGCGAGGATAGCTATTTATGATGCAGATCCTTCACGAGAGAATGCGCTGTATTTTCTAACTCAATTTAGACAAGACACATTTAGTCGTATTTTATTTTTAAAAAATCCCATACTTGTTGTACGAATAGTTCATATACTTTGGCGTGAATTTGGTATGATAACGACTTGTAAAACCCTGTTTTCAAAAATATTAAAGTTGCCTAATATGAAATTATTATAATTTCATATTGTATAATTATAGCCATGTCCGTAGCTTTTAAAGTATCCGTTTTGATACCTGTCTATAATGCAGAAGCTTATATTGAATCCTGTGTTCGTTCTTTATTTGAACAAAGTCTGGAAGATATAGAATATATTTTTGTCAATGATTGTACTTCTGATAAAAGTCTTGATATTTTAAATGAAATAATGGATGAGTATCCGGCCAGGAAAGAGCAAGTGAAAGTTATCTCTCATTCTTGTAATAAGGGTGTTGCGTCAACACGTAATACGGGTCTGCTTTATGCTCAAGGAGAATATATAGGATGGGTTGATTCAGACGATTGGGTCGAAAAGAATATGTTTGAAATCCTTTATCTTATGGCTAAACAGGCTGATGCGGATATTGTTTGGTGTGATTATTATATTAATTCCCCTGTTGAAAAAATATGTAAACAGAAAACAGAAGAACACACGGAAATCTTATTAGACGCTATCATGAGAGAAGATATGATGGCGCCTCTATGGAATAAATTGATAAAAAGGAGGTTATTTGTGGACTCTGGAATTAGATTTCTTGATAACGTAAACATGGCAGAGGATATGAATGTGGTTGTGAAGATCTTGCAGCTTTCTTCAGTGATTAAATATATTCCTTATGCTCTTTACCATTACAATGCTGATAACAATAGTTCCTTGACTTCTAGAAAAGATGTTGGCAAGCGGCAGTGTGATCATATCACAAGCTTGGTTGATGCGGTGAAATATTTGTCCCGATCATATTCTGGCTGGATAACGGAGGAGGATATGTTGCTGTATAAATTGTTATCGAAGCGTTTGTATTTATTTTCTTTTGATGTGAATGATTTTAAATTGTGGGCTAAAACTTTCCCGGAGACTAATTCTTATATTTTCAGATGCCCGAGCACAAAATTGAGATATAAATTGCTAGGTTGGATGGCAGCTCATCGTTTGTGGTTATTGATCGAAATATGGACAAAAATGAAAGTACTTATTAAAAAGTCCATGAATTGGGTTGAACCGAATAGACGATTTTAGCAATTGATAAAAGGAAATAGTATGTTTTTGTGTCTAATAAAACAAATTTCAGAGAAATGAATATAGCATTAATTATAGCGGGTGGTTCCGGTAATCGGATGGGACAGGACATTCCCAAGCAATTTATACATGTGAGTAATTGTCCCGTCATTGTACATACAATGTTGGCTTTCCAAAAACATCCGGATATTGTGTCCATCGCAGTTGTTTGTCTGGGTGGATGGGAAACGGTTTTGCGTTCGTATGCCTGTCAGTATAATGTAACCAAATTACGTTGGATATTTCCTGGTGGCGGTAATGGACAGGAATCAATATACAATGGTATATGCGGTTTAAAAGAGAATGGCGTAGACAGAGATGCTTTGGTTTTGATTCACGATGCTGTACGCCCTTTGGTATCCCAAGGTGTTATATCCTCCAATATTGCCATATGTAAGCAATACGGATATGCTATAACCGGCATCCAGTGCAGGGAGGCAATTCTTGAAAGTGATGATGGGTTTTATTCAACTACGAGCATTCCCCGTGACAAGTTGATCAGGACACAGACTCCCCAGACATTCCGGTTTGCCAATATAATAAATGCCCATGAAGAGGCACGGCAAAAAGGAATCTTGAATTCAGTCTCTTCATGTACACTTTTGGCGGAATTGGGAGGATATGAAATGCATATAGTTCCGGGCGAAGAACGGAACATTAAGATTACCACTACTGAAGATTTGGAGATATTTAAAGTCTTGATGCAGACATCGAAGGAGGAATGGCTGAAATGATTACTTATTATGATGACATCAGGAGGGTAAAAGACCTGTGTTTACCATGGAAAACTTTAGATAAGGCGAATATATTGATTGTGGGAGCTACGGGGTTGATAGGAAGGGCGTTGGTGGATGTACTGATGCAGTTACCAGATAAAGGTTTCCATCTTTATGCGGGTGTACGTGATTTGGCTTATGCACAAAATTGTTTTGTGCAGTATGAGAATGCAGCCGCTTTCACTATTCTGCCATATGATGTAGTGACACCGATGCCGTTTGATGTTGATTTTCATTATATCATTCATGCGGCGAGTCATGCGGCTCCGGATGCATTTAGGAATGATCCGGTGGGAGTTGTCAAGGCCAATATCCTGGGAGTCGATCATTTGTTCTCTTATGGGATAAGGCATAGCCTGAAAAAGTTTCTGTATGTGTCTTCCGGCGAAGTTTATGGAGAAGGGACAACTGCTGCTTTCCGTGAAGAAGACAGTGGTACTTTCGACTGGCTTTCTTTGAGGGCATGTTACCCGTCTTCGAAACGGGCTGCCGAGACATTGTGTATTTCTTATGCGTCCCAATATCGGATAGAGACTTCAATTGCGCGTCCTTGTCACGTGTATGGTCCTTTCTTTACCCCCAAGGATGATCGTGTCTATGCACAATTCATACGGAATGTATTGGCCAAGGAAAAAATCTGCCTGAAAAGTTCGGGGATACAAAAGCGTTCCTGGTGCTATGTGGTGGATTGTGCTTTCGCTCTTCTTTATGTATTGTTAAAAGGGGAAAACGGAAATGCCTATAATGTTGCTGATGGGCAGTCGGAAGTCAGTATCTGTGAATTGGCTGAGATGATTGCTTTGAAGGGTGGACAGGATATAGTCTTTGATATACCAGAGTCATCGGTGGACTCTTCCCATGTCATATTGCGGGCAGTTTTTGATACTGAAAAAATAAACGGGCTGGGGTGGTATCCTCAATGGAAATTGGAAGAAGGGATTTCGCATACACTTGACACTTTGATTGGGGCTTGAGGATAAGATGAGGAAGATTTATAAGCTGTTATGTTCATGCAGACGGGTATGTTCCCAATTCTTCTATTTGCATACCATGGGATATAAGATCCGTAGAATCAGGCGGAAGGAAAATATAAAAGTCCTGTTTGCTGTAGCAGAAAGTGCGACATGGAAAAACGATAGTCTGTATAGAGCGATGTTGGCGCATCCCGGATTTACACCGTCAATTCTTGTCTTACCGGATGAACAGAAGGAGGAAAGTCTGTTGAAAGAAGAAGTAGATTCATGTTTTGATTTCTTTTGTAAGAAAGGATATGTTTGCAGTTATCCTTATAAAGACGGCAAGTTGGTCAGTATCCGTAAAAACCTGCAGCCGGATATTATATTTTATCAGAAGCCTTACACTTATTATCCGGAAAGTTTTCTATACAATAAGAATATGGCTGCGCTGTTCTGCTATACGAATTATGCTTTTCATAGTCTGTTGGCGGAATGGGCCAATAAAAATGATTTCTTTAAGCTTGTATGGCAGAACTATTATGAGAATGGAACTGCATTTGCAGAACTGAAGAAAAAATATCCGGAAGCGGCTTCTAATATAATAGTGACCGGATTGCCTGTTACGGACATGTTTTTAAATGGTAATCATGAAGACAGGTGGAAAATGACTGACAGGAGGTATAAGCGGATTATCTGGGCTCCCCATTTTTCAATATCTGATGGTGGATGCTTGAGCTATTCTACTTTTTTATCTATAGCAGAAGAGTTGTTGAATTTTATAAAGACAACCCGATTACCTTTTCAAATGGCTTTCAAGCCCCACCCTTTGTTGAAAAGTCAATTATATGAGCATTCTTTATGGGGAAAAGAGAAAACCGATTGGTACTATTCGGAATGGAAGAATCTGCCAAACACGCAGTTGGAGACAGGCGAATATGTTGACCTGTTCATGACTTCGGATGCCATGATTCACGATTGCGGTTCTTTTACTGTCGAATATCACCATACGTTGAACCCGGTGATGTACCTCATTAATGGGAAAGAACATACCGGAATGATGAACTCTTTTGCAAAGGAAGCCTATGACCTGCATTATAAAGGAACGGATGTTCAGGATATCCGGAATTTCATCAAGAAGATTGTTTTGGAAGGGGATGACTATCTGTTGGAAAAAAGGAAGTCTTTTTTTGATTCCTATTTAGTGTCTCCCAACCAGCAGTCGGCTGCAGACAATATAATCCATGCCATTTTAGGAACAGGGCATTATGCAGAAAAAGACGGAAACGGATAAAGATATTCGTACACTGGGATTTTCCGGCGTGAAATGGGCTTCGATAGGACGTTTCTCTTCACAAGGGATCAGTTTTACTTTGGGGCTTATTCTGGCACGTTTACTTTTGCCTTCGGACTATGGTATGTTGGGAATGCTTGGAGTGTTTACCGCGTTTGCGGGTTCATTTATCGATTGCGGATTCAGTTCCGCTTTGATACGTAAACTGAATCGTACGGATATTGATTGTTCCACTGTTTTTTATTATAATTTGGGAACGGGTTTGTTGGTATATGTCATTCTGTTTTGCAGCGCTCCTTTTATAGCGGACTTTTATAAACAGCCCTTATTGACGGATGTAGCCAGAATTGCTTGTCTGACAATACCGATAGGGGCTTTGTGCTCGGTACACAGTAATATCTTATATTTTCAATTGAGATTTAAAGACATTGCTGTCGGCAATATTTTGGCTACTATCCTTTCAGGTGGCATGGGGCTGTTCCTTGCGTATAATGGTTATGGAATTTGGGCGTTGGTGTGCCAGGGGATTGTGTCGTCTTTAGTGAACTGTGGATACCTCTGGTGGATTTCCTGTTGGAAACCATTACGGGTATTCTCGATGGGTTCTTTTAAGGAGTTGTTTGGTTATGGCAGTAAATTGATGTTGTCCGGTTGGCTCAATACCATGTATGCGCAGTTGTCTCCTTTGATTATCGGAAGGTTTTATTCTTCTTCATCCCTGGGATATTATACGAGGGCTCAAAGCTATGTGAATTTTCCGAGTGATAATATAACAGGAGTATTGCAACAGGTATTTTTTCCTGTTCTGGCAAGATTGCAAAATGAAGATGAGCGGTTAATCGGAATTTATCGGAAATATATAAAGATTTGTGCAGTTTTTATATTTGGCGGAATGGTTCTTTTGGTATCACTGGCCAAACCATTGGTTGTTTTTCTACTTACGGATAAATGGTTGCCGTGTGTTCCTATTATGATGCTTTTATGTTTTTCCTCCATGTTTTCTTTTGTGAATACAATCAATTTGTCCCTTTTACAGATTAAGGGACGATCAGATTTATTCTTAAAATTGGAAATAGTGAAAAAAATAATTTCCATTACTATGCTTCTGCTTAGTGCTTCGTGGGGAATTATGGCAATGTGTTGGGCTATGGTGATATATACACAGATTGCTATTTTTATTAACACCTATTATACCGGAAAATTGTTTCATCTGGGGTATTGGGAACAACTGACCGATTTTTTTCCTTATTTGGTTCTGGCGCTTCTGGCCAATATTCCTGCCTATTTGCTGAGGTATACCTTTTTGCCTGCCGGTATGCAGATAATACTGGGCGGATTGATGAGTTTGTCTGTCTATCTGTTTCTGTTAAAGATAAGGCAGGATGATATATATTTACTGATGAAGCATGTGTTGTCAGACTTTTATAAACACAAAATAAACAAGGTGTCAGGAGGGAGCGGGAAGTGATATTCAACTTGATAGCCGGCATATACAGGAGATATCAGGAGTATATTCATCCGGGCATATATGTTACCAGACATGGGATTTTGTATCGTGAGAAGGGATGCAGATATTATATAACTTCCCGGGGTAAACTGATGGTCGGTAAGGTATGGGTAGGAAAGATTCCTTCTCAAGAGAAAGGGCGGCTCATTCTTCATGCTGATTCGGAATTGATTGTAAAAGGGGCTTTTGATATAATCGGGTCTACTATAGTTGTGCTACCGAATGCTAAACTTGTCATAGGCTCAGGATATATCAATTTCCATTCAAAGTTGCATTGTTTCAATCATATTGAAATCGGGAATAATGTCATTATTTCCGAGAATGTAATTATTCGGGATTCGGATAATCATCAGATTATAGATGGGAATAGCATGTCTGCTCCTATTGTTATAAAAAATAATGTATGGATCGGTATGGCCGCCATTATATTGAAGGGGGTGACTATTGGAGAAGGAGCTATTGTTGCGGCAGGTGCTGTCGTCACTAGAGATGTTCCGGCGCATACGATTGTGGCGGGTGTTCCGGCAAAGGTCATTAAAAAAGATGTTTTTTACACTGTATAAAACTGAATTACATGGAAAATAATGCATTCGTATCTGTCATTGTACCTGTATATAACTCGGCGCAATATCTGGGGAAGTGTATAGATAGTATTCTGTCGCAGTCGTATAAAGACTTTGAACTTCTTCTTATCAATGATGGTAGTAAAGATGCCTCGGGGCAAATTTGTGACGATTATGCACAGAGTGACGATCGGATAAGAGTCTTTCATCAGGAGAATTTGGGGGTCAGTGCTGCCAGGAATCTGGGACTTGAAAGGCATAATGGTTCCTATTTTATCTTTATAGATTCGGATGATTATGTGCAGAGGGAATATCTGGAAGAATTGATGAAATACAAAGATTGTGATCTGGTGCAATGTTCTTGTGTAGCCGAGCCGTCAGGAAATGGCTATTTGTTTGGAGATGAGATGTTTGAAGGAAAGGTGCAAATCCACCGGTGCTTGTCAAAATATATATATCCGGAGTTTACAGTGCCTTTCGGTCGATTATATAAATCGACCATTCAGAGGACAAACCGTTTGTTTTTCAATACTTTTTTATATTCGGGCGAGGACACGTTATGGGTGAGCCAATATTTATTGTATATCCATTCGGTGAGAACTTCCTCTTATGACGGGTATATTTACGTACATCATACAGGAGAGCATTTGTCTCAAAAAGCGATTTCTTATGAACATTTGGAATGTATACTAAACAGTTTGTTGACCGCTTATGCTAATCTTGAGAAAAAATACTCTGTGGATTTAACGTGTACCCGGCTTAGTGCTACTGCCTATTTTTATCATAGGTATATAATACATCTGGCAAAGGAAGACTTTTGTAACATTGAAGAAGCATTGAGAAAGTCTTGTGCCAATCCTTTAATTAAGGATATCTTTTATGATAAAAGCTATCTTCGGAAAGGAAAGAGAATGCGGTTGTTCAACTGGTTGGTATTACATGATGCGTACCGCTTATTAGCACTTTATGTCAGACAGTGGAAACGATATATGTAACTATGATAAGGATTAAATGAAAAAAGGTGGAATGATGACATTAAAGGAATATCTTGATTCGGATCGGATGGATTATTTTCCACCACTATCAAAAGGATGGCTGTTGGACTGGCTTTTAAAGACCGAGCAATATTGGATTAGAAAGTATATGAAAGCCCTTCGTAAGGAAGAATTCTATACTGCTTATAAAAAGAACAGGCTGCTGAAATATTATTATTTCAGAAAAAAGAACATTCTGGGTGTTCGCCTTGGTTTTTTCATAAGTGCGGGTTGTTTCGATGCAGGTCTGAAAATATATCATTACGGTTCCATCATTGTGAATCCGAAATCCCGTATCGGAAAGAATTGTACCATACATGGTACTTGTTGCATCGGAAGTAAAGGAACTTTTCCCGATGACTCTCCTGTTATTGGCGACAATGTGGATATTGGACAGAATGCGCAGATTTTAGGGGGGATAATCATAGCGGACGGAGTGAAGATTGGCGCAGGGGCTGTTGTCCTGAAATCGGTATTGCAACAGGGCGTAACTGTGGTTGGGGTTCCTGCCCGTATTTTAGAAAAGCAATAATGCAAGTCTCGATTATTACAATCAATTATAATAACGGTGCAATGCTGGAGTCCACCGTCAAGTCTGTCATTGACAATAAAAGGAATCTGGACGGAGAAGCGGAGTATATTGTGATTGATGGCGGAAGTACCGATAACAGTGTGCCGGTTATTCAGGAATATGCGGAATATATAGATTATTGGGTGAGCGAGAAAGATAAAGGCGTGTACAATGCAATGAATAAAGGAGTTTCCATTGCGAAAGGGAGTTACTGTCTTTTTCTTAATTCGGGAGATACTTTCTATGAAAAAGATACTTTGCGGAAAGTCCTTCATTCGTTGGATACGGACTTTGTGTGTGGCAATGCGTGCTTGAAGTATGCGGATGGGGTTGCGCAATGGAAAGCTCCGCAAATAGTGGATATGCAATTTTTCCTGAGACGTTTTTCCGTCTGCCACCAGTCTTTATTTATCCGTACAAGCTTGCTTAAGGCTCGTCCATATAACGAATCATTGGCAATAGTGGGTGATTATGAACAGTTATTTTACGAGATGGTGGTGAATCACCGGAGCTACAAGAGAGTGGAACTGACCATCTGTTATTATGGATGTGACGGCATTTCTTCCTGCCATGAGAAATCTGATGCAGAAAAAAGGTATGTATTGAATGAATTCCGTCATCGGGGATATATAGAGCCTGATGAACTCTGCGATATAGTAAACAGGCTGAAGGCAGGCACCCGTAAGTACCGCTTGTTATTGTTTCTTGCTAAATGTATTGTAAATAATCGTATGCACTTATGGAAGTAAATATACATCAAATGAACCATACTCCTGTTCCGTTGGTAATTGCTTTTACCCCTGATTATTTTATCCCTGCGGCCACTTGTCTGTATTCAATCTTTGAAAACATGCGACCGGACGGACAGCTTCATGTCATATGCCTGCTTGGCGGGGAACTGCCGGAACGGTTAAGGCAAAAGATACAAGTAATAGGCGGGCAGTGTGCGCGCTACTCTTTTGTGAACCTTCAAGGCCGTTTGCAAGATATCTATGTTGATGCCAAGTACACGGAAGCGGCATCTTATCGGCTATTGTTGCCGGACTTGCTTCCGGAATACGATAAAGTGATATATATTGATTGCGATGTGATAGTCCGTAATGATTTGGTTGGACTATACCATTCAGTCGAATTGGGAAGAAATTATTTAGCTGCTGTTTTTGAAGCCCCTTTAGAGTTCCAGATGGAACGTTTTAAGGCAATAGGCTGTGATCCGATGGAATATATTAATTCCGGTTTCCTGATAATGAACCTGAAACAGATGCGTCGGGACAAGATGGTCGATAAATTCTTGGAAGCTTCAAAGGCAGACTATCTGGAGTTTCCGGATCAGGACGTACTTAATCGGTTGTGTAAGGGAAGGATAATCGGTCTGGCTCCTTATCATAATTCTATCCGCACTTTTTATCTGCCCCAATATAAGAAGTCCTTTTTACAGAAATATACTGAACAGGACTGGGAAGAAGTCCGGCGCCATGGTACAGTGCATTATACAGGAGCAAAGCCCTGGAATTATTTTACGGTAGAGTTCCGGTTATGGTGGCAATACTATGACCGTTTGCCGGGGGAGATAAAAAAAGAATGGAAGATGAATAAGAAAATATGCTTGTTGGCCAAACTAAACGGAATACCTTGCGTGTATTTTGTGTTGGACGGGCTACGGAGACTGTATCGTAAATTGAAATATGCATTATAGGGAAAAATGAGAATGAAGCGATGGGCAAAGCGGCTTGTTCCCGCAAAATATTGGAATACAAGGCGTAAAAAGATGATTTTGAAACAGCACCGGAAAGTGGCGGATTTCTGGTTTCCTCTCATTGAAGCTTATTATCATGGGGAAATAGAAAAGTATCCGTTGAAGCCTGAAAAGAATTTGGGAACTCAGAAGATTATCTGGCAGTATTGGGGGCAGGGGCTTGATGGAGATGAATTGCCGGAGATAATCCGGCTCTGTTTTGAGTCGGTTGATAAATATAAACAGGATTATCAGGTGATCCGACTTACGGACACAACCCTGTCCGATTATCTGGATTTGCCGGATTTCGTATTGGAAAAACGGAATAACCGGCAATTTACCCGTACTTTCTTTTCCGATTTGTTGCGTCTGGCTTTATTGGCGACGTATGGCGGTGTGTGGCTGGATGCCACCGTTTTGCTGACAGGCCCTTTCCCGGAAGAATATAAGAATGCTGATTTCTTTATGTTCCAACGTTCTGACGAAGAAAGGGACAAGAGCTATTGGGAAAATGTTTATGCTTATTATTTCGGTTGGGATCCCGCCTTTAAGGTACGGATGCTGAGCAGTGTCATTTTCGCGCAAAGGGGTAATGTCGTCATTTCGGCTCTATATGATTTGCTGTTGTATTTTTGGAAGACGGAAGACTCCCTTTCTGATTATTTCTGTTTTCAGATTTTGTTTCATGAGTTGATGGCAAACCGCCTTTCTGATAAGAATTGTGCGATAGTGAATGACTGTATTCCGCACATTCTGCAAACTAAAATCAACGGAAACTATGATAGTCTTTCATTTGAAGAAACATTCGTCTTGAGTAATATACACAAAATGGCGTATTTCGACGATGAGGCGCTCTATCGTTTGAAAGTGGTACTTGGGGTAAACCGGAAGAAGGCGTAATGAAACATGCCTATTTAATTATCGCTCACCATGAGTTTGAAGTTCTGGAGAAACTGGTTCAGTCGCTTGATGATGTCCGGAATGATATTTATATCCACTTTGACAGGAAACTGAAGAGTCTGCCGGCCTTTATAATCCGGTATGCAGGCTTATATATATTGGAAGAAAGGATAGATATACGGTGGGGGCATATCTCTCAAATCAAGGCGGAATATGTTTTGTTTGAAACTGCTTACAGGCATGGCGGATACAGTTATTATCATCTGCTTTCCGGTGTCCATCTGCCGCTGAAATCACAAGACTATATTCACCGTTTGTTTGAGAAGCTGAAAGATAAGGAAGTGTTGGCATATGTACCCAATAACGACTATCAGACAGATTTAAAGATGCGTAGATATAATTTCTTTATGAAGAATTTCATGCATAAGGATTATCGGGTGAGGCGGCTGAATCAGCTTTTATGGAGAATTTGTATCCGCATTCAGAAGGAGTTGCATATTTACCGGAATAGAAGGACGTTTTATGCCAATGCCGCTAATTGGGTGAGTGTGACCGGCCATTGTGTCGCCTATCTGCTGCAAATTAAAAAGAAAGTTTTGCGGAAGTACCGTTTTACATTGTGTGGTGATGAATTCTTTATTCCTTCAGAGATAGGCAGTTCGCATCTGAAAGATAATATATTGTATTATGACAAGCTCTTGAAGTGTGACTTCGGAGCGACAGGGCCTCGCACCTATAGCTTGGAGGACTATGATGTCCTGCTTGACTCAGATTGTTTGTTTGCCCGTAAATTCAGCCGTATGGACATGGATATTGTAAATAAGTTGGCACTTCATATAAAGCCTGAAGGATGAAACACGCCTATTTAATCATTGCACATAATGAATTTGAGGTCTTGTCGCGGCTGCTTCAGGCACTCGATGATGTCCGTAATGATATTTATATCCATTTTGACCGGAAACTGCAAGAATATCCGCCTTGTCAATTAATACATGCGGGACTTTGTATTTTGACCGGACGCATAGATGTCCGTTGGGGAGATGCCAGTGTCGTGAATGCTGAATATGCATTGTTTGAAGCAGCGTATAAGCATGGCGGTTACAGTTACTTTCATCTGCTTTCCGGTGTTGATATGCCTCTTAAATCACAGGATTATATCCATCGTTTTTTTGAAGCTAACGCAGGAAAGGAGTTCGTCGGTTATTATCAGGGAGATATTACAAAAGAGATAAACCGCAAAGTGCGGAGATGGCATTTGTTTCCGAAAGATTTTAAGGACACAGGTGGCGTTGTAGCGACAGGAAAGAGAGCATTGCGTGCGGTCTTTATCCGGTTACAGCAGATGGCCGGCATCTATCGCAACAGAGGAACCAATTTTAAGAAAGGCACTCAATGGGTAAGCCTTACAGTTGATTGTGTCGGTTATTTGCTTCAGCAGAAAGAAGTGGTCGGGCGGATGTACAGGCATACCTTTTGTGCGGATGAGATATTTGTGCAGACAATTTGCTGGAACTCATCTTTTCGTGACCGCCTTTATGATACGGAGAATGAAGGACATGGTTGCTTGCGTGCGATTGGTTGGAAAGATAACAAACTGAATGACTGGCAAGAAACGGATTTTGAATATCTCATTCATTCGGATGCGTTGTTTGCCCGGAAGTTCAATTCCCGCCATCTGAAAGTGGTCGATTTAATCTTGAACGAGATACGATGATGATTGAAGATCCTGAAAAAAGGCAATCAGAGGTGATTGCGGCTATGAGATTCCCTTTGATGGTATTATTGCTTTTTGCCCATGTGCTTCCCGAGAAATCAATACCCATAGAGATGAACCTCTCCGGAATGAACATATATCACTTGTTTTCAGAAGGAATATCGCATAATCTGTCGAGGATACGCAACCCCTTGTTCTTTTTATTTTCAGGCTTTTTCTTTTTCCGCAAGATGGAAGAATGGAGCTCCGGCTTTTACTACGGTCAGTTGAAAAAGAGGATAATGAGTCTTATGGTTCCCTATTTACTATGGAATGTGATAATGATATTGGCCATGTACATAAAGAATTATGCTCTGATTTATCTTTTCTCGATGGAACCGGGTGAGGATTTGCTGAAGTTCAGGAATACTGCATGGCATGTGCTGTTCTGGCAGACTCCTGTCAATTATCCTTTGTGGTTTTTACGGGACTTGATTTGTATGTCCGTACTTTCACCTTTATTTTATGTTTTCTTTAAATATCTGAAGGCGTATGGTTTGCTTGTTTTGACTATCCTGTATTTGTCTGCGTGGGAGTCGAATGTGGCAGGACTGAGCATGTCTGCTTTTATGTTTTTCGGCGCAGGAGCCTATATGGGCATTTATAAAAAGAGGATATTGGAGTTCTGTTCAAGGTATCGGTACACGGTGGCGGTAACAGCTTTCTTGTTTTTATGTTGGGCTATCGTCAGCAATGGAAGAGAGGGACACGCGTATATTGTCAGGATATATGTGCTGTCAGGCATAATGACAGCTTTCAATCTGACAAATTGGTTAATGACCAGAAGATTTTGGACAGGTGTGTTTATGAAGTTGTCCGGTACGGTATTCTTTATATATGCAGCCCACGAAGTGTATATCATCAATTGGACAAAGGGTTTCTTTTCCCGTACCTCTCTGGCCGACTCCGGTAGCGGGCTGATGATAAGTTATATACTGATACCTTTCATTACTTTAGGAGTTTGTCTGGGACTTTATTTTGTGTTGAATAAGATGGCTCCCGATATGCTTGCCCTGATGGTTGGCGGACGGGCGAAAACACAGGTTCTGAAGAACGTCAAATGAATATGGAGAGCATGACTGTCTCGGTGATTATTCCCGTATATAATGCGTCGGCAACTTTGGGGGGGTGTCTGGATTCTTTGAACAGGCAGACTATTCAGCGTTTTGAACTTCTGTTTATAGATGATTCCAGTACGGACAGAAGCTTGGATATATTGATGTCCTATGCGGAACAATATTCCACCGGAGATTTTGTAGTCAAGGTATTGCGCCATGAACGGAACCGTGGAGTTGCGGCCGCGCGAAATACCGGTTTGGAGTATGCGACGGGAGAATATGTATATTATGTCGATGCGGATGATTTCATTGAACCGGATACATTGGAATGCCTGCTGAAGGAAGCGCAGGAGAAAGAACTGGATATTGTCGGGCATGAATGGTTTCTGACATTCAAGTCGGATGAACGATATATGAAACAGCCTCTCTTTGTAACTCCCGATGAGGCATTGCGGCAAATGATGTGCGGAGTGATGCGTTGGAATTTATGGCTTTTTCTGGTTCGCCGTTCTCTTTATGTAGAGAATAATATCCGGTTTATAGAAGGGATGAATATGGGTGAGGACATGATGGTGATGATGAAACTGTTTGCATGTGCGAAGAGGGTGGCAATCATCAACCGGGCTTTCTATCATTACGGGCAGAGTAATTCAGGTTCATTGACCAAGACTTATTCGGCGGAACATATCCGGCAGGTGACAAACAATGTGCAGGAGGCGGAACGGTTTATTTCCGCTTCTTCCTATGCTGGTTTGCTGTCGGAATTTATTCCTCTCTTGAAGTTGAATATAAAACTCCCGCTTTTGATAACAGATGATGAATCCCGTTACAGGCAATGGACGGAGTGGTTTCCTGAAGCGAATGGATATGTGATGAAGAATAAACGCCTTCCGTTGAGGACGCGGTTGCTTCAACTGGTGGCTGTAAAAAGATACGATTTCCTGTTGAAGTTATACTATCGGTTTGTATTCAAATTGGTCTATGGGGTTATTTATAAATAGTGCGGCAGACAGATAGAGAATGGTACGTTTGTTAGCTATGTTGTTTATATCAATGATTGTGAGCGGATATTATTTTCCGTTCAAATTTTCTTTTTTTCCTGTTGTAAATACCAAAGTGGTGCTGGCAGTTATCAGTATCCTGTTGGTTGTTTATCAAGGATGCCGCAAGCATGGAGTCACTATCTCGAAGGAACTAATGGGAGCCGTCGGAATTGTTTTTATTTTCTCCTTCATATGCTTGGTGGCTATTGACCAGAATAATACCGATGATTATGCTTACGTGACTTATTTCTTCTCATTTTTTACATGGTTGGGAGGAGCTTATACAGTATGTGCCGCGATTCGCTTGTGCCATGGAAAAGTGACATTGCGTTTGTTGATAGGCTATTTGTCATTTGTATGTGTGGCGCAGTGCATATTGTCTCAATTGATAGATCGTATTCCTGCATTCAAGATGCTGGTAGATACTTACATTGTACAGGGGCAGTCCTTCTTTAATGAGATAAACCGGTGGTACGGTATCGGAGCTTCATTGGATCCTGCCGGTGTACGGTTTTCCGTTGTATTGCTTCTGATAGCCTATTTGTTGTGTGAAGACCCTGTTGTCTGGCAAAGTCGGAAGAGAATAGCTGTTTATCTGGTTTCCTTTTTTCTTATCTCGATTCTGGGAAATATGATTTCGCGGACTACTACTGTCGGAATGGTAATGGGATTGGCCTATATCATGTATTCAACCGGATTTTATCGTCTGGTCATACCGGCCGATACTATCAAGTTCTATTCTGTTTTCGGAAGTTTGCTGGTTTTATTTGTGGTCGCGGGCATCTATCTGTATCAGAACGACGATGGATTTTATCAGAGCATACGGTTTGCTTTCGAAGGTTTTTTCAAATGGGTGGAAAAAGGTCAATGGCAAACGGACTCTACTGATAAACTGAAAGCTGTCATGTGGATTTGGCCGGAGAATTTCAAAGGTTGGATAATCGGCACAGGCTTGTTTGACGGTTGGGTGTATAGCACGGATATTGGTTATTGCCGCTTTATATTGTATTGCGGATTAACAGGTTTCAGTGTTTTTGCCCTGTTCTTTGTTTACAATGCCCGGGTATTCTCCCGTAAATTTCCGTCATTTCGTTTATTGTCTGTTTGTATGCTGGCCTTGAGCTTTGTTATCTGGTTGAAAGTAGCAACCGACCTTTTTCTCATTTACGCATTGTTTTATTGTCTGGACTGGAAAGAAGAACAGGATTCCGAACCATTACTTGAATGAAAATAGCTTATTGTATAGCCGGAACCTATAACTCCGGAGGAATGGAACGGGTATTGGCAAATAAAGCCAATTATCTGTCCGGTCGTGGTCATGAGGTAGTTATCATCACTACGGAACAGCGTGGGCAATCACCTTTTTTTAAACTGGATGAACGCATACGATGCCATGATTTGGGAATTAATTACGAAACAAATAATGGAAAATCACTCTTGAATAAAGTTATCCGTTATCCGCTGAAACAATGGAAACATAAAAGACGCCTGACAACCACTCTGAAACAAATAAAGCCTGATATTACCGTTTCCATGTTCTGCAATGACGCTTCTTTTTTATGGAAGATAAAAGATGGCAGCCGTAAAGTGCTTGAAATTCATTTTTCACGTTACAAACGTATGCAATACGGGCGTAGGGGGCTTTGGAAAATCGTAGACCGATGGAGAAGCCGGAGGGATGGGAATACAGTGAAGAAGTATGACCGCTTTGTTGTACTGACACATGAGGACAAATCCTATTGGGGGGATTGGCCTGATATTGCGGTTATTCCGAATGCGCTCACATTTCCTGTAGCCCGGCCGGCGCTATTGGATAATAAAAGAGTGATTGCTGTCGGCAGATATAGTTATCAGAAAGGATTTGATTACCTGATTGACGCCTGGGCTATAGTCCATTATTTTCAGCCGGAATGGAAGTTGGATATTATCGGCGGCGGTGAATGGGAGGAACGCCTGCAACGGCAGATTGATGAAAATAAGCTCAATCATTGTGTACGTTTGAAACCATCTACCGGCCATATAGAGAAAGAATATGAACAAGCTTCCATACTGGTAATGTCTTCCCGCTATGAAGGTCTGCCTATGGTACTGCTGGAAGCGCAGTCTTTCGGATTGCCGATAGTCTCTTTTGCTTGCAAATGCGGCCCTAAAGATATAATCACGGATGGAGAAAATGGCTTTTTGGTGCCGGAAGGAAGCCTTCTGACATTAGCCGACCGGATTCTGAGATTGATGGAAGAAGAGGAATTGAGAAAACGGATGGGGATGCGTGCATTCGCCCGTTCCAAGGCTTTTTCGGAAGAACGGATTATGAGGCATTGGAACGATTTGTTTTATGAACTGGTTTCCGGAAATGCATAGGGGAAGAAGAACAATCGTGGTTTCGGCGGTGAGTTTGCGCAAAGGAGGTACGCTGGCCATTCTCAGGGATTGCTTGTGTTATCTTTCTACTTTAGCGGATAGCGGTGAATATCGTGTGGTTGCGCTGGTGCATAAACGGGAACTGGCGGACTATCCGGGGATAGAGTATATCGAGATGGCGGACATCATTAAAGGATGGGGACGTAGGCTGTGGTGTGAATATGTAACGATGCGCCGGATTTCAAAGAAATTGGCTCCTGTATATCTTTGGTTGTCCCTTCACGACACAACCCCCGCAGTGATAGCGGAACATCGGGCGGTCTATTGCCAGACTTCATTCCCTTTTTACAAATCTTCCTGGAGGGATTTCCGGTTTGACTATAAGATCGTGTTATTCGCTTTGTTCACCCGTTTTGCTTACCGGATCAACGTCCGCCGGAATGACTATTTGATTGTTCAGCAAGAATGGTTACGGACAGGATTCAGCCGGATGTTGGGAGTAAAAAAAGAGAAGTTTATAGTATCTCCCCCCGAACGCAAGGATATACAGGTCGTTGCCGGGAATATCCGACTCCCTTGCTTTACATTTTTTTATGCTTCTACCCCTGATTGCCATAAGAACTTCGAACTGTTGTGTGCGGCCGCCAGTCTGTTGGAGCGGGAAACGGGGGCGGGTAAGTTCAAGGTTGTGCTGACTGTGAGTGGAAAGGAAAACAGCTATGCGCAATGGTTGTACAAGAAGTACGGAGAAGTGGATTCCATCGACTTTGCGGGATTTATGAGCAAGGAAAAACTCTTCGGTTACTATAACGCGGCGGATTGTCTGGTATTTCCTTCGAAAATAGAAACATGGGGCTTGCCCATTTCCGAATTTATGGTGAATGGCAAACCGATGCTGCTGGCTGATTTACCTTACGCGCATGAGACTGCCGCAGGAGGGAAGGCTGTCGCTTTCTTCAGCCTGTCAGCTCCGGGAATATTGAAAGGGCAGATGCGGAAACTACTGGAAGGGGATTTCTCTTTTTTGAATCCCGTACCGGACTTTGGGAAACAGGAACCGGCTGCCTGTTCCTGGGAAGATATGTTTGATATTTTATTGGAAAGGTCTTTTATATCATAATGAAAATTCTACAAATTGGTAAATTCTACCCTATTCGTGGCGGTATAGAGAAAGTGATGTTTGATATCATGACGGGGTTGTCACAGAAAAATGTCTATTGCGATATGCTGTGTGCGTCGGCGGAAGGGCAGTTGCCCGGAGATATCAGGCTGAATGAATACGCCCGGATATTGTGCGTGCCCACATGGAAGAAAGTGGCGGCGACCATGCTGTCTCCTGCCATGATATTCCGGTTGCGCAAGATACACGAAGAGTATGATGTGATCCATATTCATCATCCTGATCCGATGGCGTGCCTTGCTTTGTTCCTGTCCGGGTATAAAGGACGGGTTGTGCTTCACTGGCACAGTGACATATTGAAACAGAAGATGCTGCTGAGGTGCTATCGCCCCTTGCAGGACTGGCTGCTTCGGAGAGCTGATGCGATTGTCGGGACGACATCGGTGTATGTGGAGGAATCTCCCTTTTTGCGGAAAGTGCAACATAAAGTTTGTAGTATCCCTATCGGAGTGGACGAGGTGAAACCCACCCCGGAACTGGTGAGGGAAATCAGGCGGAAATATGCCGGAAAGAGGATTATCTTCTCTTTAGGACGTCTGGTAGAATATAAAGGATATGAATATCTGATACGCGCCGCCCGCCGGCTGAATGATGATTGCATCGTGCTGATAGGCGGCAAAGGCCCGCTTCGGACATATTTGCAGGCATTGATCGAGAAGTTGGGAATCGTGGATAAGGTGAAATTGATAGGTTTTGTAGGGGATGAGGAACTGTCCGGTTATTTCGGCGCTTGTGATGTGCTTTGTCTGAGTTCTGTCCGGAAGACAGAGGCATTTGGTATCGTGCAGATAGAAGCCATGTCCTGCAGGAAGCCGGTAATTGCTACGGAAATCCCCGAATCAGGGGTGAGTTGGGTGAACGCGGATCTCTTGTCGGGCATAAATGTGGAACCGGAAGACCCGGAATCATTGGCTCAGGCGATAACTACACTTCTGGCTGATGACAGTTTGTACGGCCGGTTGTCCGAAGGGGCCCGCCAACGATATGAAACGATGTTTACCAAAGAATTAATGATAGAACGATGTTTGAACCTTTATCAGAAAATAAAATAATAAGAAGAGTATGAAAAAAAATGCATGTGCAGGATTGTTCTTCCTCGTATTGATACTGACGTCTTGTGTGAATACGAAGAAGATGGTGTATCTGGAAAATATGAGAGAGGATATTTCTTATCCGATGAACGCTCAGGTGGATATGAAAATTCAGCGGGATGACCGGCTTGGTATTGTAGTGAACTCCCGCAATCCGGAGTTGGCGGCACCTTTCAATATTTCTACCGGAGGAGGTTTTCAGGTGACGGATGAAGGGGAAGTCGCCGCTACCAATGCTCCGAAGCAGGAGAAAGGGTATCGGGTGGATTTGAATGGATATATCGAACTTCCGATTCTCGGAAAGATGAAAGTGGTGGATTTGACCCGCAAAGAGGTGGGGGATATGATAAGGGAACGGTTAATCAGCGAAAACCTGATTAGTGACCCGTTGGTGTTTGTGGATATCCTGAATTTCAAGATT
Source organism: uncultured Clostridia bacterium (assembly GCA_947643415.1). Lineage (GTDB taxonomy): Bacteria > Bacillota > Clostridia > Lachnospirales > Lachnospiraceae > Eubacterium_F. The sequence goes on from CANRWA010000049.1 coordinate 20,924, forward strand.
ACTGTAATGGGGGCTGTAGGAAGCCCGACCGTGTTGCAGGTGGAGGACAGCCGGATCACTTTGCTGGAAGCCATCAACCGTGCCGGCGGCTTGTCGGCGAATGCGACGATGGACAGGGTGGCGGTAATCAGGGAAGAAAATAATGAACGGAACATGTACCTGCATGATGTCCGTTCGGTGGATGTGTTCTACTCTCCCTGCTATTACCTGCGGCAGAATGATATTGTCTACGTGCAGCCGAAGTTTGCCGAGGCTACCGTGAAGGAACGGCGTACATTGGGCTTTTATACATTGCTCCTGAGTATTATTTCTTCCACTGTTTCACTGGGCATATTATTGACGAAATAACTAACGATGGATGAACATGGAAAAACAAGTTAAGAAAATACTTGCCGAAGAAGATAAGTCGATAAATCTGGTCGATATTTTAATGTATCTGCTTTCCTATTGGAAATGGTATGTTCTTTCCATATTGATATGCGGCGGATATTTCTGGTATGACTATAGCAGGACACCGTTTGTGTACAGCCGTTCGGCGACGGTGATGATCAAGACTCCCGCCAATACTCCTTCTGCCATACGGCTGATCCGTAGCGGTGACTACATGGGGCAGGTCAATATGGCGACCGAGCGGCTGCAATTCCAGTCGAAAGCATTGATGCGCAAGGTAATCAGCCGTTTGAATGCGGACGTCAGTTATGCGGTGCGTGACGGCTTGCGTCAGAAAGAACTGTATATGGCTGCTCCCGTCCGGGTACATTTCCTTGTATCGGAGCCGGAAGCTGAATTATCCTTGCTCGTCACGCCGAAAAATGAACGGCAGGTCGAACTCTCGGATTTCTCGCGTGGCGCGGAAAGCAGGAAAACGGTGAATATAAATGATACGGTAGAAACTGCATTGGGCAGACTGGTCGTATCTGCTACGGAGAATTATGATTCTTCCTGTTGGGGCAAACCGGTCAAGGTGAGCAAACAGGCGCGTGAGAAGATGGTCTATTTTTTCCTCTCTAACTTGTCAATCAAGCAGGTGAACGGGGATGTAGCCCTTCTGAATATCATGATGGATGATTTCTCGCCGTTACGTGCGGGTGATGTGCTGAATATGCTGATTACTGTCTACAATGAAGAAGCTATTGAGGACAAGAACCGGATTGCTGTCAATGCGGCACAATTTATCAGGGAACGGATTGAAATCATTGAAGATGAATTAGGAAGTGTGGAGACGGATATTGAGGTGATGAGAAAGGAGAGTGACTGGGGGGATATTAATACGGCGGCAAGCATGTATGTGTCGGACGGGCGGAAGTATGAATCGTCACTGAAAGAACTGGATACACAGTTGCAACTGGTTTCCTTTATCAAGCAGTATCTTCAGGATGCCGCGAAGGAAGACGAGCTGATTCCCGGAGATATCGGGTTGACCGATGCTGTCATAGAAGGGCAGATTGCCCGTTATAACGAGGCATTGCTGAGGCGTAACCGATTGAGGAGCGGAAGCGGGGGCAACCATCCGGTAGTGCAGGAATTGACACGTTCCGTTGAAACTATGCGGCAGAATATCAACAGGTCGATAAATAATAAGGTGACCAGTCTGAAATTGAAACGGACGGAAATATCCGGTCAGGAAAGGCTGGCACGCCGGAAAGTACGGGATGTACCGGGCAAGCAGCGTGAGATGCTTTCCGTTGAACGGCAACAGAAGGTAAAGGAGTCACTGTATTTGTTTTTGTTGAATAAACGGGAGGAGAATGCGCTCAACCAGTCTATGGTGGATAATAACGCGCGGATTATCGACTCTGCTTCCGGAAGTAATGCTCCCTTTTATCCCAATAAGTATAAGAAGTTGCTGTTGGGAGGCGGGATGGGAATACTCATTCCTACTGTCATTCTGCTGTTGATATTGATTGTGGATACGCGTGTGCGCAATCGCAAGGATATGGAGGCTGTGGTTAGCGCCCCTTTTCTGGCGGAGATTCCTAAAAGTGCGGAGAAGGTTACGGAGATAAATGACATCATGGTACGTGCCCGCGGGCAAGATGCGTTGTCGGAGTCGTTCCGTATTCTGCGTACTAATCTGGGATTTGTGGCATCGCAGTCGCCGGGGCAGAAGGTGGTGACATTGACCTCTTTTAATGTATCGGCAGGTAAGACTTTTGTGTCTGTCAACCTCTCTGCCAGCCTGGTGCAAGCCGACAAGAAAGTTATCCTGATAGACTTGGATTTGAGGAAAGCTACACTGAGTTTGATTGCTAAAGCCAGAGGCAATGGTATCAAGGGGATGGCACATTATCTATCCAACAAATCCATAAGCATGGACGATATCATCATGAAAGACGGGTTTGGCGAGAGAATCGATTTGATCCCCGTAGGGGTGATTGCTCCTAATCCAGCGGAGTTGCTGTTAAGTGGCAGGCTGGATGAACTGATCGGACATCTTCGGGAAAGATATGACTATATAATTGTGGATGGGGTACCGGTTGGGATGGTGGCGGATGTTTCTATCAGTAACCGTATTTCTGACGTGACCCTGTTTATTGTACGTGCCGGAAAGTTGGATAAACGCCAGTTGCCTGAACTGGAACGTTTGTATCAGGAACATAAACTGAATAATATGGCCGTGGTACTCAACGGTACGAAGCAGGGAAGGAGAGGTTACGGATACGGTTATGGCTATGGTTACGGCTATGGCTACAGCTATGGGAATGATGAGAAGAAAAAGAACTGGTTTTTTGGAAAAAGAAAGAAGGAGAGCGTATAAAGTGAGAGTGTTATCGGATTTTATGCTAGCGATAAAATGGAAAAAAAGCTCGTACTTTGCAATTGTAATTTGGTGATATTGGAAAATATAGTAAAAGGAAATAGTTTATGAGAAGAGTAATTGTAATGTGTTCTTTCTTTTGGGTGCTGGGTTTGAATATTTGCGCACAGGAAGACTTATCAAGATCTACTGCAACTACAACGACCATTGTCGAAAATCCCGATAAATATAAGGTGGAAACAAACCGGTTCTGGAGTAACTGGTTTGTAAGCGTAGGCGGAGGTGCGCTGATGTATTTCGGCGACCATAACAAGCAGATGTCTTTTGGTGACCGTTGGAGTCCGGCATTGGATGTTGCTTTCGGAAAATGGTTTACGCCGGGCATTGGTGTACGTGTGATGTATAGCGGGTTGACTATCAAAGGAGCCACTCAAAATGGAAGTCATTCCACTGGAAAGGTGTATGATGCGTCGCAGCGGCTGGAAGAACAGAAGTTTGACTTTATGAACATTCACGGAGATGTGATGTTCAATATGTCCAATATGCTTTGTGGTTATAATGAGAAACGCCTATGGTCTGTGTCTCCTTATATTGGCGTAGGCTGGATCGTTACATGGGAAACTCCGCGTGCACGTAACTTCAATGCCAGTCTGGGGTTGGTTAATACGTTCCGCCTGAGCTCGGCGTTTGACTTGAATCTGGATGTACGCGGTACCGCAACCAAGGATGAATTTGACGGAGAAAGAGGGGAGCGTAAAGAGGAAGGCTTATTGTCCGTGACATTGGGGGTGACCTATAAATTTCCGCGGCGAACCTGGGGACACAGTACTGTCAAGACAATTACTTTTAGTGATGAAGAGTTGCGTCTTATGCGTGAACAGTTGAACGCTATGAATGAGGAAAACAGCCGTTTGAAAGACGAGTTGGTCGAAGCTTCCAACAAAGCGCCGGAGAGGGTGGTGGAAACGAATATTCTCGCAGCTCCTTATCTGGTGACTTTCAAGATTTCAAAAAGTTTCCTGAGCAACGAAGCGCGTGTGAATCTCGGTTTCCAGGCTAAATTAATGAAAGAGAATAAGGATGCAGTCTACACGATTATCGGTTATTGTGATAAGGGTACGGGCACTAAGGAGTTTAATCAACGGTTGAGCAAAGCTCGTGCGGAGGCTGTCTACGATTGTTTGGTCAAAGAGTTCGGAGTACCGGCTTCACAACTGAAAGTAACTTATGAGGGAGGTGTGGATAATATGTACTATGATGATCCGCGGGTGAGCCGTGCAGTAATAACGGTTATCAAATAAATTATAAATGGGTGGAATGAGATGGGATACATTAAATAAACCCGCTATATATAAGATGTAAAAGCGTCTGTTGAAATTATGAAGTTTATCCTTATGGAATGCTTTGTAATATACCGTCTGTGAAGATAGTAACTATTGTTTGTTTTGTTTGTGTGAGCATCTTTCCCGGCGGGGAAAGGTGCTTCTATTATTTTTTCCGGCCGGAATTTGTCAGGGGCTTGACAAATGCGTTTTAATGTTGTATCTTTGTAGTTCATGAAAATGGTTTTCTGTCGGATAATAAATGAAAAAATAGATAAAAATGAATATGAAAATAGTATAATATAGTGACAATATGGCTCTCTCTTCTTGGCTTTCGTTAAGAGGTAGGGCATCTGATATAGGCTGAAGGCTGCGGATTCTATGGAATTCGCAGCCTTTTCTGTTATAAAAAATGAACATTAAAAACCGAATTTGCAATTTGAGAGTTTATAATAAACTTGGATACCGTTTATAATAAACTGCTCAAAAGTTTATTATAAATGCAGTATGTATTTGTGCATTAAGCTGTAAGTATTTTTGCAAGAAAGACTTTTCTTATACGGAATCTTCTGAACTTAAGGTAATTATAGCGTACAAATGATGCAGTAGCATACTTTTACAAGATGGCGCGAAAGGCGTCCCTTTATCCTGCCCAGTTCTCCCTGTCGAGATTCCGGTAGCTGATAGCTTCTGCCAAATGTGAGGGAAGTATTTGTTCGCTTTCCTCTAAATCTGCGATAGTCCTTGCTACTTTCAATATCCGGTCATATGCACGGGCGGAGAGGTTGAGCCGTTCCATCGCGTTCTTCAGTAAGGCGAGGCCTTTGTCATCCGGTCGGGCGTATAATGATAATAACTTGCTGTTCATTTGTGCATTGCAATAGGTTCCGGGGAATCCGGCATAGCGTTTTTCTTGTATCTGGCGGGCTTTAATGACCCGTTCACGGATGGATGCGCTGGACTCTCCTTTTCGTTGGTCGGAAATCTTATCAAAAGGAACAGGAATAATCTCAATCTGAATATCAATCCTGTCGAGCAAAGGGCCTGAAATCTTATTCAAGTATTTTTGTACCTGTCCGGGGCTGCAAACGCATGCTTTGGTCGGATGATTGTAGTAGCCGCAGGGGCAAGGGTTCATAGATGCCACTAATGTGAAACTGGCAGGATAGTCTACGCTACTTTTTACACGTGAGATGGTTATTCGTCTGTCTTCCAGTGGTTGACGTAGTACTTCAAGTACATTTTTCGAAAACTCTGGGAGTTCGTCTAGAAATAAAATCCCGTTATGAGCCAGGCTTATCTCTCCCGGTTGGGGAAAGCTGCCACCGCCCACCATTGCAGATTGTGAGATGGTGTGGTGGGGAGATTGGAACGGACGTTGGGTTATTAGCGAAGAGTTCCGGTTCAATTTTCCGGCTACCGAGTGTATTTTGGTCGTTTCAAGGCTTTCTCCCAGAGAGAGTGGGGGAAGGATAGATGGTAATCGTTTGGCCATCATTGATTTCCCGCTTCCCGGGGCACCCACCATAATTATATTATGTCCGCCGGCTGCGGCCACTTCCAATGCCCTTTTTACATTCTCCTGCCCTTTTACATCAGCGAAATCAAATTCAAAGTTGCTTTGTCGGGTGTAGAATTCTTCCCGTGTATTGACGATGGTCGGTTCTAATTCCCGTTCGTTATTGAAAAATTCAATGACTTCTTTGATATTGCTGACACCATAAACTTTCAACTGATTGACGACAGCAGCTTCCCGCGCATTTTGTTGCGGGATGATTAATCCTTCAAATCCATCTTCACGGGCTTTGATGGCAATAGGGAGTGCCCCTTTGATGGGTTGTATGCTTCCATCGAGACTTAGTTCGCCCATTAACAGGTAGCGGGGGAATTTTTCAGCGGAGATGGTTTCATTCGCACCCAGCAGACCGATGGCTAGTGGTAAGTCGTAGGCTGACCCTTCTTTGCGGATATCTGCCGGCGCCATGTTGACTACCAGGTTACTGGTCGGCATTTTGTAACCATTGACTTGAAGTGCGGAAATGATACGCTGATGGCTTTCTTTGACCGCAGAATCCGGAAGGCCGACGAGATAGAACATACAGCCGCGCGAGCTGTTTACTTCGATTGTGATGAGTGTTGCATCAATACCTTGAACAGCCGCTCCGAATACTTTTATTAACACGTTTGGTTACTGGTTATTTTTTCTTTTTATTGTTTTGCTTTTCTTTTTCTTCCGCTGCGGAAACGACTTCCTCGATTTTCTTTTTCAATTCTTCTCCTGTGAGATTCTTGGCGAGAATCTTACCGTCTGCTGACAAAAGAATGTTGGCGGGTATTTGTTTGATGGAATATTGTTTGGCAATTTCGGAATTAAGTCCGCCGAAGTCGCATACTTGTTCCCAGTCCAGCGTATCGCGTTTGATGGCATCTTTCCACTGCTCTTTGTCCATATCGAAAGAGATACCAAGCATAGCTATATGCTTATTCTTTTTGTACTGTTTATAGAGGGCTTTCAGTTCGCTGTTACTGCGATGATTGGAGATGCTGTCACTCCAGGAAGCCCAAAAGTTGATTAGCAGATTTTTCTTCTTGAAATCTTCGGATGAACGGGTGATCTTTATTCCTTTTGTATTGGGCAGGCTGAAGAACGGCGCATATTTGCCGATTTCCGTTTTCTCGGCTTGTGATATGCTTTCATTCAGCCGTTCAATATAAAGTTTATCTTGTAATATACCTGTCATGACTTCAATCAGCTTCTTTATCTTATTAAAATCAGGAGATTCCTTTTGGACAAAGTATTTATCTAGCAGGTAGAGGCTGACAAATGACGAATGATGCGTTTGTATGAACTCTTCCGCCTTTTCTTCCATGGCTTGTTCGGATGGACTACCGAGGGCATCCAGTTCCTTCTGAAAGGCTGTAAACTCTTCATTATATATGTTTCCTTCAATTGTCAGGACTTCAGGGTTACTAATATTCCCTTTAATCTTGATTTTGTTTCCTTTATCAAGGAATATTGGGTATTCAGTCTGGTTCCTGATGAGAAGAAAAGCTGAGGTGATAGTATCTATCGGGGCTGAATAAGAGAATTTGTCGTCTTTCACCAAAATAGTATCTATACGGTCGCGGATTTCGTCCATTCCATATAGGTA
>CANRWA010000050.1 GCA_947643415.1 uncultured Clostridia bacterium
AAAACCGAAAGCGCCGGAGTACGATCCGGCAGACTGCGCGGCGAAGAAAAAACGGCTGCGGGAGATTTTTAACGAAACTGTGAAGGATGGCGACAGCTACGAAGTTCTCTACGCCTGTATGTATTCTTCCAAATTTGAGGAAGGATTTGTCTTTGATACTAATACTACCACGTTCTGTTTCTATGTTATGGGCTACCGGCGAAGTGATTTTTGCATTGTGCTGATCCAGGTGGACAGTGCGCTGGAGAACCACTCGGAGGCGGTGTTCCTCGATATGGACAGCATTGTCAACGTGTCTTACGATCCCAAGATCCGCAAAGCCTGTCTGGAATACAGAAAGGACTACGGCAGGTTTGGGGAACTGCTGGACATTGGCGGCACCAGCAGCAAAACCATGTATGGCCCCAAGAACATCCATCAGCCAGAAGAAAAGGAACGCTTCCTGGACTTTTTGGAGGCGTTCCGGGCCAGATTGGAGCAGAAGGGGTATAAGCTGGATAAATGGAAACGGTAAATCTCTATTTGGAGGTATAGAGATGATTGACACAATTATGCCTGATACCTTACCTGTCAATGGAAAAGAATATAAGATTATCAGGCTTTTGGGAAAAGGTAAAGGCGGTTATTCCTATTTGGCAAGCGATGGAGAGCGGCAGTATGTCTTAAAGCAAATACACCACGAACCATGCAGTTATTATCAGTTTGGGAATAAGCTTCAGGCAGAGATAAATGATTATGACAGATTGAAAAAAATTGGTATCAGAGTTCCCGAAATGATAGATGCGGACATAGAAAATGAAAGAATTTTAAAAGAATATATTGATGGCAGCACCATATTTGAACTTGTAAAATCTGATTGTATGAAAAATGAATACATGGAACAAGTAAAGGCTATGTGCATGCTGCTCTATCCTGCGAATACAAATATTGATTATTTTCCTACAAATTTTGTGGTGCAGAACGGATTGCTGTATTATATTGATTTTGAATGTAACGACTATATGGAGGAATGGGATTTTGAGAACTGGGGGATTTTGTACTGGTCAAAAACAGAGGAGTTTCTGAAATATTTGGCGGAACATTCGTAATGATAAATTGTCAAGAAATATAGTTTGCATCGTAAGACAGAAAATCCTGTAGACTGTGACAATTAGCGGTTATAGTATCAGCAACTTATTCAAACCAAGGAGGTTATTTGATGGAACCGCAATCTTCTTCCTTTTCAACAGCTAAAACGCTCGTACGCATAGTTACCTATTTTCTATTGTTTTTGGCTGGAGATTTGGTGAACAGCATCGTTTTCGACCAGCTTTTTTCACTTGTCAAATTCCAAAATGCAAGTTTCTATGTCATATTGAGAATGCTGGGCTGTACTTTTGTTACCGCGTTTCTCTTTTGGCTTTACACAAACAAAGCTCTGCATTTGAAGATGAGTGATTTCAAAATTACATGGAACATCCAAGGCTGGGGCATTCTTTTATCCACTCTCTTGCCTGCCTTTGTTGTCATTGTTTTTCTGGCCATTGGTAAAGCAGAAACACATATGCCTGCGCCCAGTGAAAGCGTCTTTATCATAATCGCTTCTATGATTACCGCTTTAAAAGCCGGTGTGCTGGAGGAAATGCTGTTTCGCGGTTTCATCATGACGCTGCTTGAGCGAAGATGGAATCAATACGCTGCTATACTGGCGCCATCGCTCCTTTTTGGTTTGGCACATATTCCGTCTATGGAATACTTTACGATTGCAGGTGTTTTGCTTTTAGTGATAAGCGGTACGCTGGTCGGTGTTATGTTTTCGCTTGCTGCTTATAAAGGAAATTCCATCAGCAATGGGGCGCTTATGCACGCTGTATGGAATTTTGTTATGGTCACAGACATACTACACATCACCACCGCAGAGGGAGCGTATGGCAATCCGATCTGTTCCATTATCATTCCTTCGGACAATATATGGCTGACGGGAGGCGGATTTGGTGTGGAGGCTTCTTTGATTGCTGTGACCGGATATGCCCTTGTCTGCGCTTTTCTTACATTTAAGAAAGAACCCTCAATCAAACGGCTGCCTTGAACTATTACAGTATTGTAACATTTCAAGGCGAAAAACCCAGCCATCTGTGACATTTCTGTGAGGATTGGCTGTTAGGATAACGGCATCACAGAAAGGATGGTGTTTATCATGAGCATTTTGCAAACAACCGATCTAAAAAAACACTACGGCACAGAGCCGAATGTTACAAAGGCGCTGGACGGCGTGACTCTCTCCATTGAACAGGGGGAGTTTGCCGCCATCGTGGGGACCTCCGGCAGCGGCAAGTCCACACTGCTGAACATGATGGGCGGGCTGGATGTGCCTACTTCCGGCAGCGTCAAGGTGAAAGACAAAGAGCTGGCCGGCCTGAAGGATGAACAGCTCACCATTTTCCGCCGCCGCAACATCGGCTTTATCTTCCAGAATTACAACCTTGTCCCCGTTCTGAACGTCTATGAAAACATCGTCCTGCCCGTGGAGCTGGACGGCGATACGGTCGATCAGAAGTTCATGGACGAGGTGGTGCGCCTGCTGGCTCTGGAGAACAAGCTAAACAGTATGCCGAATAATCTTTCCGGCGGGCAGCAGCAGCGTGTGGCCATCGCCCGCGCCCTGGTTTCCAAGCCTGCCATCGTCCTGGCGGACGAGCCAACCGGCAATCTGGACAGCCGGACCAGCGCCGATGTGATGGGGCTTCTGAAAGTCACCAGCAGCAAGTTCCGCCAGACATTGGTGATGATTACCCACAACAACGAGATCGCCCAGCTTGCCGACCGCATTATCCGCATCGAGGACGGCAGGATTTCCCAGTAAGGAGGGCGCAGACATGAACGATATTTTATTCGGAAACAACAACAGCGCAGTCATGAAAAGGCTCTCCGGCCGCTACTACAAGGCCAGCAAAAGCCGGAACATCATTGCGGTTATCGCAATCATTCTGACGACAATCCTGTTTACCACGATTTTCACCCTGGGTTCCGGCCTGCTGGACACGGTTCACGACCAGAACATCCGCAAGGCAGGCGGCGATGGTCAGGCGGCTCTGACCTATATCAGCGACGAGGTTTACAACAATGTGGCAGGCAGTCCCCTGATCGAACGCATCGCTTATGCAAAGGCAGTTTCCTACCGGCTGAAAAATCCGGGCCTGGAACGCTGGCGGTCTGACCTGTGGTATATGGATGATACCGCCCTGGAGTTTGCCCGCTATACCCCCACAACAGGCCGTCGGCCGGTCGCGGAAAATGAGATTATCGCAGACACAAAAACGCTGGAGGCTCTGGGCGTTCCGGCGCAGGTTGGGGAAACGGTTTCGCTGACCTATGAGGTCAAGGGCATTGTGTATACCACAGATTTTACTCTCTGTGGCTTTTGGGAAACCGACAGTTTGAGCAACATCGGGCGGCTGATCATATCAAAAGCCTTTCTTGACGCTCATTCAGACATTCTGACCTATACCTACCCCGTGGACAACGACTATTCCGGTGTTGTGACCGCCTACATCATGTTTCAGGGCAGCGGCGATGTGGAAAGCCGTCTGCATCAGCTTCTTTCCGAAGCTGGCTATACCTGCGACACTATGGGCGGCAGTCCGGGGGACAGCGGTTATATCATTGCGGGCATCAGTCCCGCTTACCAGAGCGGCGCATTATCAGAAAACCCTGCCATGCTGATTTCCGGCATCGTGGGCGTTCTGTTGATTATCATAACGGGCTATCTGATTATCTACAACATTTTTCAGATTTCCGTCATTCAGGATATTCAATCCTATGGGCAGCTCAAGACCCTGGGTACAACACAACGCCAGATCCAGCGGCTGATTAACCGGCAGGCCATCCGGCTCTGTGCTGTCAGCATCCCCATTGGACTACTGATTGGCTTTGTGATTGGGCGTGCCCTGGTGCCGTTCCTGATGAATGGCACAACCTATACTGCCGACGCCGGGATTAGTGTGACGGTCAATCCGCTGATCTTCATTGGCTCCGCCGCCTTTGCCCTGCTGACCGTTTTTATCAGCGTCCGCAAGCCGGCCAAAATCGCCGGAACGGTTTCGGCCATTGAGGCCATCCGCTACACGGAAAACGACGCGGCAGCATTCGGAAGCCGCAAGGTCACGGACAAGAAGTCCACCCACGGCGCGAAGCTCCACTTCATGGCTCTGGCTAACCTGGGCCGCAACCGCAAACGAACCGTGCTGGTCATCGTGTCCATGACATTAAGCATTGTTCTGTTCAATACGGTATTTACCCTGTCCGGTGGATTTGATATTGACAAGTATATCGAGAAATTTTTGAATGTTGACTTTGTGATTTCCACTGCGGACTATTTCCAGTACCAGTTTGAAAAGAGCGAAGGCGATCTGACGGAGAGCTTTATCCAGGCCGTCCGGCAGAATGAAAACTTTGACGACGGCGGCAGGCTCTATACCTCCCGCCTTTTGGAAGAAAACTTTTCTACCGACCACGCCGCATTTACAAACTACAATAAAGACGAGAACGGAAATCCTTTTGTGGACATATACGGCGCAGATGATTTTGTTCTGAACACGATGGAGGCGGTAGAGGGAACCATCGACCTGGAACAGCTGAAAACAGGCAAGTATATCCTGTTGAGCGTGGAATGTACAGATGATGGAACGGTGATCGACAATCCGAATATCCATGTTGGAGATACCATCCAGCTGAACCATATCCGAAAGGACGGCCTCTCCGATACCATTGGGGAGAGCTATGAATTTACCATTATGGCAAAGGTCCGAAAAAACGAAAACACCACTACTACCCGCAATACCGGCGCTTCAAGACTCTATCTCCCTACGGAAATTTATCTGCCCCTCTGCGACCAGCCACACCTGGTCAACTTCCCCTTCAACGTGAAGCCGGGGACAGAACCAGCTATGGAGGAGTTTTTGAAAAGCTATATCGACAGCGTGGAACCCAGTATGGACTTTGAGTCCAAATCGACCTATGTCAGCTCCTTTGAGGGCCTGACCTCCCTGATTATCACCATCGGCGGGGCGTTGAGCATCATCATCGGGATCATTGGGATTACAAACTTTGTCAACTCCGTTCTGACCAGTGTCATCACCCGCAAAAAGGAATTTGCCATGCTGCAAAGCATTGGCATGACCGGAAAGCAGTTAAAGCGTATGCTCTCCTTTGAGGGGCTGTACTATGCGGCGGGAACAATCATCACATCCGCCGTCCTGGGGGCTTTGTTCTCGGTGGTAATCGTAAGGGGCATTTCCAGTGGGATTTGGTTTTTCACCTACCAATTTGTCATGTGGCCCATGCTGGCGGTTTATCCCTTCCTGCTCCTTTTAACGGCTGCAATACCGGCGCTTATGTACCGGCAGATTGCAAAGGTCAGTATCATCGAGCGGCTGCATCAAAACTGAATGCTCGTCTGGAAGCCGGAGGCAGGTTGCCTCCGGTTTCCGAATGTCAGTCTATTTACTTTTTAAGATAGAATAAAACGAACGGAGGAGTTTTTATGAAACAGTTTTTATGTGGAATCCTGGCGTTGGCCTGTCTTGCAGGTCTGACCGCCTGTGGCGGAAAAGAAGAAACGCCCGCATCGGCTGCCAACGAGGGGACGGCACAGGAGCAGAGCCATATCTATACGACCCAGGTACAGTACACCGGCGAGGACGACCCTGTGCAATATCTGGAGATCGCGGCCCGCAGCGCCCATCTTCTTGCCGAACTGGAGGACAAAGCGGGGGCCTTCGTTGCGGACTTCTACAACTATCAGGCTATGGATGATGCGAGTACGCCGCTCTATACCATGAATGGGATGCAGTTTGCGGAGGAAATCGACCCTAACGGACGCTGTATTCGCGTGAGCAGGAACTACTTTGTGCATAACCCAATCGAAACCGCAGACGGCAGTGATTTGACGGGACAGTTTGTTTATGACGATCTGACGCTGAATCTCCTGGTGCCGGAAAAATATCGGGATATGGAAGATGATATTGTCGAAGCACATCGGGATCGCTTTTACTTTGAAAAGGTCGAAGCGGAAAACGCCTACAATCAGGAGGCCGGAATCAGTGAAAGAATGAATATTGCAAAAGAGGACCTAAAAATTAACATTATTTATGTAAAAGACGGTCAGAATTATTTTTCCTTCCGTTCAGACTGCGCCCAGCAGACTGGCTGTAAGGTGGAGGACCCCGTTGTGCAGATTTACACCAGCAATATCCATTGCAATTATGCCCACAGCTTTATGAGTCAGTGGGTCTATATTCCCTCGGAGGCGGAGAGTGCAAAGGAGGCTTATCGAGAAATCTCGGACATGATTCGCTCCTGCGGGGCGGAGGAAAGCGTACAGAAACTAAAGGCAGTTGTTATGGCAAATTCATAGGGGAAAGAGACACAGCAAATGAAACGATTATTTTTATTGGAAGATGATTTAAGTTTAATAGGCGGTCTGTCTTTTGCCGTAAAAAAAGAGGGATATGAAATAGACGTTGCCCGTACCACACTGGAAGCTGATACGTTATGGGTAAATGATAAATATGATTTAGTCATTCTGGATGTATCGCTTCCCGATGGTTCCGGCTTTGATTTTTGCAGAAAGATACGCCTGACTTCAAAAGTGCCTGTCATATTTCTTACTGCTGCTGATGAAGAAACAGATATTATTATGGGGCTTGATATTGGGGGCGATGATTATATTACAAAGCCTTTCAAGCTGGCAATATTTATGTCAAGGATTAACGCATTGCTCCGCAGGAGCGAGAATTTCAATACCGCTGTTACAGAACTGAACTCCAACGATATAAGCATAAGACTTCTAAAAGGAGAGGTTTATAAACGGGGGAAACTGCTTGATTTGACGGCGAGTGAATATAAATTGTTATGCCTGTTCATGGAAAACCCCGACCAGATACTTTCCCCGGAACAGATTTTAGGAAAACTATGGGATTGCAGCGAAAATTATATAGACAATAATTCTCTTACTGTTTATATCCGCAGGCTTCGTACAAAAATTGAGGACAATCCGGGAGAACCCAAAAGGATTGTTACTGTTCGCGGTATGGGCTACAAATGGAATACGGAGGAACCGGGGATATGATGAAAATATTTGCAAACAGAAAAATCAAAATCCTTTTTGCCAGTATGGTTTTCTCTATCGTGTTTTTTACGTTACTTTCAGTATTATTAGCGGCTTTTGCGGGTAGAAATGCGGCATATTACGTCATAATCTGCGGCGTATGTATGGGATCTGTCATATTGCTGCTTTGTTACGGGTATTTTAGGGAACAGCATAAAATCATGGAAAATGCCATATCGCAGATTACAGAATATATTTCCGGCAACAAAGACATTACCATTGAGTGTAACGACGAGGGCGAGCTATACAGGCTGTTCCATGAAGTTAATTCTTTGGTTGCAATCCTGAACGCTCATGCCGAGAATGAAAAAAGTTCAAAAAAATTTTTACGAGGTACCATATCGGATATTTCACATCAGCTAAAGACACCGCTTGCCGCCCTCAATATTTACAATGGCATTATACAGGGCGAAGCAAAAGAACAGGAACTTCCGACAATACAGGAATTTAGCCAGCTTTCCGAGCAGGAGCTTGACCGTATCGAAACCCTGGTACAGAGCCTTTTGAAAATTACGAAGCTGGACGCGGGTACGATTGTGTTAGAAAAGTCATTAGAAAATGTGTCCGAGCTTGCAGAGAATGTAAAAAAGCATTTCCTGTTTCGTGCCGAACAGGAGGGAAAAGAAATCTGCTTATCAGGCAATGAAGAAATCTCACTTTTATGTGACCGCAACTGGATAATCGAAGCAATCAGCAACCTTGTAAAGAACGCCCTTGACCACACTGAAAATGGCGGTATGATCCGTATTGAGTGGCGGGCGTTCACTTCTATTGTTCAGATTACCGTAAAGGATAACGGCAGCGGCATACACCCGGAGGACTTGCACCATATTTTCAAGCGGTTTTACCGCAGCCGTTTTTCTAAAGACACGCAGGGTATCGGGCTTGGACTGTCATTAGCAAATGCGATTGTGGAAGCCCATAATGGAACGATTGAAGCAGACAGTACATTAGGCAGCGGAACCTCTTTCACAATGAATTTCCTGATTCCTACAAAATTGTAGGCTGATTGTAATATTGGTGTAGGATTTTTCTGTTATAGTGGGGCTATCAAAACAGAAAGAGGTGTTTACACATGAACTTATTGGAAGTCAACAATATCTGTAAAACATATGGAAGCGGCGAAACTGCCGTACACGCTTTGAAAAAAGTGAGCTTTTCCGTTCCAAAAGGCGAGTATGTGGCTATCGTTGGAGAATCCGGCTCCGGAAAAAGTACGCTGCTCAATATGATAGGCGCACTTGATACGCCTACATCTGGAAAGGTAACGATTGGCGGCAAGGATATTTTTTCCATGAACGACCGCAAACTTACCGTTTTCCGCCGGAGGAATATCGGATTTATTTTTCAGGCGTTCAATCTTGTGCCGGAGCTTACCGTTGAGCAAAATATTATTTTCCCGGTGCTGCTTGACTATCAGAAGCCGGACAAAAAATATCTGGAAGAACTGCTTACTGTTCTTAATCTGAAAGAACGCCGTAACCATTTGCCGAGCCAGTTATCTGGCGGACAGCAGCAGCGTGTGGCAATCGGACGCGCCCTTATCACGCGCCCGTCGTTAATCCTTGCCGACGAGCCAACAGGAAACCTTGACACGCAGAACAGCAGCGAAGTCATTGCCCTGTTAAAAGAAGCGTCAAGGAAGTATGAGCAAACCATTATTATGATTACTCATAACAGGAACATTGCACAGAGCGCAGACCGAATTTTACAGGTATCAGACGGTGTGCTGACCGATTTAGGGAGGTGCCGCGAATGAAAAGCTATTTAAGCCTTATCCCGATTTCCGCAAAGGTTCACAGGCGGCAAAGCCGCATGACACGCATTTGCATTATTCTTGCTGTATTCCTTGTAACTGCAATCTTTTCTTTGCTGGAGATGTGGACAAACGGACAGATAACAGCAATGCGGAGTAATCACGGAGATTGGCATATTGTTCTTCAAAATATGCCAGAGGATAAAGCCGAACAGATTATAGATAATTCTGATGTGGCATACTCCTCATGGTATGATGTAATAAATGAAAATGCAGATTGCAACTATTATATCAACGGAAAAAATGTTGTGCTGTATGGCGTCGAAGAAGCCTACGTCACAGATATGATGAATTATCCGTTGGAAGGCTCCTACCCACAAAATGAAAAGGAAATTGCCATTAGTGCAGACGCAAAGGAGCTTTTCAAAGTCCAGATAGGCGATGATATTACTCTTAATACGCTCGCAGGCGATTTTACTTATACAATATCAGGATTTTATGAAGATGATGAGGAATTTAACGACATTATTGACGGAACCTGTATGTATATGTGCAAAGCTGCGTTTGATGAAGTGAGAAATTTGAATGGCATAGAACCTACATCTCAATTTTATATTCGGTTTCAAAGTGAGAACGGTTTGAAAAAAACGATTGCCAGTATAAAAGAGCAATATTCGCTCACTTCTGAAAATATTAGTGAAAACACGCCCGTTTTGAGCCTGTTAGGGGCGAGCAGCAATGAAAGCGTAAATGAACTCTACCCTTTGGTGATAGCTTGTTTTGTCATTATACTAATTGCAGGAATCTTTATGATTTCAAGCTGCATGAACAGTAATGTTGCCCAACGGACAAAATTTTTCGGAATGATGCGTTGCATTGGTGCAAGTAAACAACAGATTGTACGTTTTGTAAGGCTTGAAGCACTGAATTGGTGTAAAACAGCAATTCCTATTGGTTGTGCGTTAGGAACGGTAATTTGTTGGGTATCGTGTCTGATACTAAAATTTATCGTAAAAGGCGAATGGGTAGATATGCCACTATTTTCAGTAAGTATAAGTGGTATCCTCTGTGGGGTAGCCATAGGTATCATTACCGTGTTTATTGCAGCACAATCCCCGGCTAAACAGGCAGCAAAAGTTTCGCCCATAGCAGCAATATCCGGCAACGCAGAAACAAACAAAAAAATCGTCCATGCGGCAAATACAAGGCTTTTCAAAGTGGAAACTTCCCTTGGTGTCCACCATGCAACAGGAGTTAAGAAAAACTTAGTCCTTATGACAGGTTCCTTTGCCCTTACAATTATGCTTTTTTTGACTTTTTCCGCTTGTCTTGATATTGTTCACAGGCTGCTTCCATCAGTGAGTGATTTAACTCCGGACATTACGGTTACCAGTCAGGATGAGTCTAATTCCATAGATAAAAGCATATCAGAAGAAATTTCCGGAATATCGGGGGTAGAGTCTGTTTTTGGCATGATGTATAGCATGAGCTATCCCGCAGAAATTAACGGGAATATGTCAACGGTTGATTTATTTTCCTATGGAGATACCATGATGGACAACTTCAGGAAATCCGTTGTAAGCGGAAATATAGCAAAAGTGTATGGAAATTCTCAATATGTCATGGCAGTCTACAGTGACCATACAGGACTGGATGTGGGAGATAAAATAAAAATAGGTTCCGAAGAACTTGAAGTTGCGTGTGTTATGTCTGAGGGTGTGGGAAGCATCAGCGGTTCGACCGTTGTGGTATGTTCGGAAGAAACCTGCACACGTCTGATAGGCGAACAAGGCTATGCTATGGTAGGCATTGTATTAGAAAAAGATGTATCTGATGCAGCGGTAAACAAAATTTATGGACTGTCAGAAGGAAATGTAATTGCAGACAACAGAGAGGAAGATGATGAGATCAATGGTTCCTACTGGGTGTTCCGAATTGCGGCATACAGTTTCCTTGCTATCATTTCCTTAATAACCATTTTGAACATTATGAACAGTGTTTCAATGGGTGTGTCAGCAAGAATTAAACAGTATGGGGCTATGCGTGCTGTTGGTATGGGAAGCAGACAGGTTACAAAAATGATAACTGCTGAAGCAGCCACATACGCTGTCTGCGGTACGACTGTCGGAATTATACTTGGACTGCTGCTTCACTATCTGATTTACACAAAGGTTGTTATTACCCATTTTGGCGGCTCATGGAATATTCCCTTTACTACTATTGCCCTTGTACTTTTACTGGTTGTTTTTTCTTGTATTATATCAATTTATACTCCGGCAAAGCGTATACGCAATATGGCAATTACTGAAACTATCAATGAGCAATGAATGTAAGGTGAAAAGCCTTATATGTTAAATAGCACGCACGGTTTTGATTAGGGGTATGGGGAGTAATCTCCATACCCACTAGAGAAGATTCTTGCTCCTCTGCCGCCCTACTTCATTGTTGGAAGCTTCACAACAACAGTTACCCCATGAGGTTCTGTTTCGAAAAATTTGATCGTTCCCTTGTGGGCAGAAACAATCTGTCTTGCGATTTTCAAGCCATTTCCATGAGGAATCCCGCTACCATTGCTTTGTGTGAAGCTAACACACTCTGCTGCGTTTAACATCCGTAAAGCAGTCTCGTCCATGCCTTTGCCAGAGTCCTGAACCATAAGTTTACACATTCTGTCAGTCAATTCAACCGAAACACAAATATGACATCCATCCGGATTGTGGGCAATGCTATTACCAATTAAGTTTTCCAGCATACGGGTAAGCAAAGTGTTGTCACCCTCAATTAGAATTGATTCAGCACCATCCCCTGCATAAAGGTCAATCACATACTGCTCGTCCAGATCGTTATTCATATAATCACTGATGACTTGCCTGGATAACTCAACCGGACTGACAGAGGTTTTTTGCAATGGCTGCATAGCATATTCCAGTCTTGACACAAGATTCAAGTCAATAATTAACTGCCGCAGCTTTTCCCCATGTTTACGAATTAAACCAGCCTGTTTCTGAACATCAGACGGAAGTGCGTCGTTGTCCTCGATTTCCCCGGCGTAGCCCAGCATGACCGACAACGGGGTGCGTATATCGTGGGAAATTCCACTGATCCAATCGGCGCGGGCCGTGTCTTTTTTGTGGAGCTGTTCACTGGCCCAGTTCAATTCCGCATTGATGTCCGTAAGCTCGCCGTGTTCCTCTAATTGAACCGGCTTACCCTGGGACATTGCGATGATACCTGTCAGAATGGGCTTTACCGCCTGTTCTACCCTGCGCGTGTTGCGCCACAGTAAAAACAGCATCAGTAAGATACTGACAAGAAATATGCCAAACACTGTGATGACCATAGCCCAAACATCGCCGGTTTCCATAGCAAAGTTGTATCGTTGCAGACTATTTACGGGATAGGCCAATACAAACAGTCCGGCTGGATGTTGCCAGACAAATACTGGATATTCCTGCAAGTACCATCTGCTGAATTGGGCAATCTGAGCGGCTGTATAAGAGCGGGGCAGATCATTCGGCATCTGTTCTTCCCAGATAACCGCGCCATCGTCGCTCAACAGCATGGCCCAGGCGTGGTTTTTGGACAGTATGCGGGACAAATCCGGTTCCGCCTCAATCACACCACTCACCTCTGACACCATAGCGGAGAGAGCAGATACCGACAAGTCGGGGGCAGAAGTACGGCAGTCAGCAATCACCCGGATTGCGACCGCAAGCGCAAGGTTCATCAACAGGAACAGCGCCAGAGCTGCGATTGTAGAAAGGAAATATTTCCGGAAAAACCTTTGTATCGGATTCAAAATGATCACCCCTTTACCACGAGTTTGTAGCCCAGGCCCTTGATGGTCAGGAGAGAGACTGGCACTGATGGAGTATCTTCGATCTTCTCCCGCAAGTGACGGATATGGGACATGAGCGTATTTTCATATCCTGTCCAGATTTCTCCGCAGACGGCCTGACATAGAGCGCCAATGGTGACGACACGCCCGGCATTCTCCGCCAGCTTCAGAAAAATTGCGTACTCCTTTCCGGTCAGAGAGAAAACCGTTTCGCCCCGGCGGACCTCCGCACGGTCTAAATCCACTGTGGATGCAGCAAGAATTACCGTCCGATTGCCGTCGGGATATGCCCGTTTCAAAATTGCGTTGACCCGCAGAAGAAGCTCCTTGGGCAGAAAAGGCTTGACCAGATAATCGTCTGCCCCCAGTTCCAGTCCTCGGCACCTGTCCTCGGCTTCTCCTTTAGCGGTCAGCATCAGGACGGGAATCCCGCTGATCTGACGGATATCCCGCAGCAACTCAAACCCGTCCATGTCCGGCATCATCACATCCAGGATTGCCATTGCAGGCTTTTTCTTAAAAAATTCATCCAAAGCCGCTTCCCCGGAGGAAGCGGTTATGATCTGTGTAAATCCCGCCCGCTCAAAAATCGATCGGACCATAGCCAGCAGATCAAGCTCATCGTCCACAACAAGAATCGGTTTGTCTTTCACGCAGCACACCTCCCAACAGTTCCGACTGGGTGTATTATACCTCTTTTTTCATATCCTGCATAGGACAGCGTTCCAATCTCAAGGTAAATTCAAGTTTGCCGCAAGGTTCTCTCAAGGAGAAGGTGCTATGATAATGTCACAAACGACAAGGAGGTATTGCCAATGAATGACTGTATTATTGAGACGGCTGGACTGACAAAACTCTATGGAAGCCAGAAAAGCGTTTCCGACTTGAACATTCACGTCCGGCGGGGGCGGATTTACGGCCTGCTGGGCCGCAACGGAGCTGGGAAAACCACCACCATGAAAATGCTCCTGGGCCTGACGGCCCCCAGTTCCGGCGAACTGCACATTTTCGGTGAGGACATCCGCACCGCAGCCAGGGAAATTCTGCCCCGTGTGGGCAGCCTGATCGAGTCGCCGGGATTTTATCCAAACCTGACCGGAACGGAAAACCTGAAAATCTTTGCGGTGCTTCGGGATGTGAAACAGCATAACGCAATCCAAAACGCCTTGGAGCTGGTTGGTCTGCCCTATCGGGACAAAAAGCTCTATGCCCAGTATTCTCTTGGTATGAAACAGCGGCTTGCCATTGCCCTGGCCATCATGCACAACCCGGAGCTGTTAATTTTGGATGAACCCATCAATGGTCTGGACCCCATTGGCATTGCGGAGGTACGTTCCTTTATCCGGGAGCTGTGCGACGCCCAGGGCAAGACTATCCTGATCTCCAGCCATATCCTCTCCGAGATTGCGCTGCTGGCGGATGATATCGGGATTATTGACAAGGGGAAACTGCTGGAGGAAGAAAGCCTTGCAGAGCTGGAGAGCAGGAACGGCAAATACATCCGATTTATCCTTTCTGATGCGAATAGGGCATCCAGTTTGCTGGCCCGTCAGTTCAAGGCGCAGGACTATCAGATTGAAGATAAACACACGCTGTTCCTGATGGACACCTCCCTCCCCATGCCGGAGATGATCCGCTGTTTCGTGGAACATGATATTACTGTTTCCGAGGCCCATCTGTGCGAGGACACTCTGGAGGACTACTTCAAGAAGGTGACAGGAGGTGTTGGGATTGCTTAAACTGATCCAGTGTGAGTTTTGGAAACTGAAGCGGAAGCGGTTTGTGCTTCTGGTGGTGCTGGCAGCGTTTCTGTTTCCCCTTCCTGTGACGGCCGTAGCGATGACGCCCCGCATTATGGGGCGCTATGACACGAAAGCCGAGATTTTTGATGCGCTGTTCAGCTTTATCATGGGGTATGGCGTGCTACTTCTCCTGCCCTGCGTCATTGGCGTTCTGGCAACCATGCTGTTCTTTATGGAGCGGGACAATGACACCTTCAAAAGTCTGCGGACCATCCCGGTGACAAGCACACAGATGGTTTTGACAAAAATTATTGTGCTGTTCCTCATGGGTATCCTGTTTTCCCTCGCCTCCACATTCGCCACGATTTTGTGCGGCAGTGTGGTGGCGGAGGTGGGAGGTCTTGCTTACAAGCTGCTGGCATCTGTTATGTTGGGAATCTTTATCACAGCCGGAACCCTGCCTTTGGTGGTTCTTGTGGTCTTTTTCAGCAGGACCTATATTTTCTCCATCCTTCTGTGTGTATTTTACAGTGTTTTGAGCCTGACGCTGGAGGGCCTGTATAGTATACTCCCTAAAGAGCTCTGCCTGCTGTTCCCCATTCCACTGACAAATCTATGGTTTGCTGGTAATATGGCGAACCATGGCATTTCCATGAACCTGACGGAATTAGCGCACCTCATTCCCTCTACCTTTCAGACTGCAACCACCTTGAGTATTATGGCGATTTTGTCGGTACTGCTCATCGACCGCCTGTATAAGAGAAGGGGGGAATAGAAATGTTTCGGATGATTAAAACCGAGCTTTGGAAACTGAAACGCTATCATGTCCTGTGGGCCGGTGTTCTTTTGATGGCGCTGTCCGTCTTGCTGGCCCTGTTCAGCTCCACGGCTCAGGATGGCTCTGTGTGGACCTTTTCCTTTCTGGCGGAGCAGGTTATCAAAAATAATGCTACAACTATCTTTCCTGTATGTATCACCCTGATTACTGGCTATATGATTGCCAGGGAGGAAAAGGATGATACGCTGAAAAACATTGTGACGATTCCCGTTTCCTACCGCGCTCTGCTGTGTGGCAAGCTGGTGGTCGGCGGACTGGTTTCCGCCCTGTTCGGGCTGGCCTGCGCGGCGCTGACCGTTCTCGGCAATCTGATTGCGGGATTTCCGGGGCTTACTGTTCCCGCAGTGGTACAGACGGCAGTACAGATGAGCTTCAACTGTCTGTGCCTTTATATCGCCGTTCTGCCCATCATTGCGGTTTCCGCCTGTATTTCGGGAGGCAATATGACCGGCGTCATTATTGCCTTTGTTTACGGCTATGGCGGGATGTTCGCAGCCGGCAGTGTAAAATTGTCCAATCTTTATCCCATAACGGCCAGCCTGGGAATGATTGGATATCGAAGTTATGATGTCACCTGGAATACTCCGCTGTGCTGCGGAAGTATGGCTCTGATGATTGCGTTGACGGCGGTCATTCTCCTGACCATGAAGTCCGGCACAGATAGGCAGTGGTCTGCCAGGAAAAAAACAAAAACGCCCTTGAAAAAGGGTTGGTAATGGAGGATATGAGTATGAAATCTAAGAAAAAAACAGTGTTTGCCATCCTTGCAGCGGTCATAGTACTTTTGATTGCCGCCGTTGCGTTTACGGTTCCCTCATTGTTTGATGGCAGCAAAGCCACCATCTATTATACACAGATTGACAACAGCAAAATCGAGGAAAACGACTCAAAGGGTGGTGTGGTCAATTTCAAGGGAAACCTCCCGTATTCCTATACGCTCACCTCTTATGATGAGAACGGGAAGGAAAAAGAGATTACATTTGGAACATCGAAAGAATTGCAGGACGGCGTGTTCATTTCCCAGGAAGTCGTGCCGGTGCGCGGTGTGACTTCTTGGGACGAAGTGCAGTATGAAGAACTGCCGGAGGCGGTGCGGAGTAAGTATGCCGCGCCAAAGGAATAAATGATTTCTGTTCGGGTCATCTGATGTCTAATGGAAAGGATTCAAAAGTGTGAAGGCAGTTGGTGAAATCCGAAGAATGGTTATTATGTCTTATTTGCGGAAACGAGACCCATAGTAAAATGTGGATACACCATGATACAAGAGGCAGGGAGATAATTCCCTGTATGGATTAAGGGGAATCGAATCCGTCCTGGTAGAGGAACATAGATATTTGTAGATTATTCAGCTGAAACTTGTTTCATCACATAAGAACAGGCATGGGCAATATCTCCATGCAATCATAAAGAAGCCAGCGGAACAGATAGCAAAATCTGAGCGCTGGCTTCTTTATTTTTCGGAATATTATTTTTCGTTACTGCAGACAGTTACAGACAAGCGCTCAAGTTCAGGAATGGAGTCTGCTCTAATGAGTGCAGTAGCTGTGGATACAAGGACAGATAAAGCTTTTTCATCGCAAAGTGGGAGCAGCCTTAACAGCTCCTGGTATGTAGAGCCGGTTCTGTCATGGTGATCCTGGAAAATACAATCATCCGCAGAAATATCCAGTAATCTGCAGATATGGTAGAAATTTTCGATGCTGGGTGAACAGCGGCAACGTTCCAGATCCTTTTGGAAGGATAGGGAATGTTCCAGTAATTCCGCACACTGTGCCTGCGTCAGATGTTTTTTCTTTCTGGCTTTCTTCAGCGCAGCACCGAAGACCTTGGCATCATTGATAGATAAAGACATTGTGGTCACCTCCTATAAGTAGTGTAGTGCCACACTTTATAAAAGTAAAAATGGTATAAACACTCTAAAAAGTAGAGTGATAACCTACTAAACACCCAGACATCTGGTGAACAAAAAAAACATGGTTCATCAGAGTCTTATTTGGGTGTCTTTTTTGTGCCATGGGAGAGGACGCATGGCAGACATTGGGGAATGGTCTTAAGCCGGGCATCGGCAGGGGAATTTCGTTAAAAAAATCATGGCATACCAGTGGGCGTTCTGTGCCCTGCATGGTAGTCCTGCACACTACTTTTTAGAGGAAGACATAAATTTATGGGAAAAGGGCAGTTATCCGGAAAACAAACAGGGTAATGGTTCTTTTTCTATTATATTAGAAAGATTTGTACAGGCAGATCTGGTTTTTCACAAAAGAGACATTATCCGCTGCCGCTCACCTCCAGTTTCAGAATTTTGCAGCCAAAATTCTGAAATTCAAGGAGGAAATGCCATGTGGCAGAGAAACAGCGGAAAAAGTGAAACAGAGATCATACAGAACCAGTTTACGGCCTATCTGACAACAGCAGTCCAGCGCCGCAGGAATGATTACCTGCAGCAGCAGGACAGATGCCGGCAGATTGAGACCCTGACCGAAGACTTCCCGTTTATGCCGGAATGCAGCATCGAACAGGATATGTTTCTGGGGCTTCCGGTGTTCATGCAGCTGGAGGACAGTGCGCTCCTTCTGGCGCTGAAAGAACTTAGCGAGCGGGAGCGGTACATATTTTTTGCGAGAATCTTAGACGGAAAGAGCTTTGAGACGCTGGCAGAGGAAATGGGGCTGGGATATAAAGGCGTGTCTGCGGTGTACTACCGGACGGTGCAGAAGATGAAAAGAAAGATTGAGGTGAGGAAAAATGAATTTTAAGGAAACGCTTTTACAGGCGAAAGCCGGCAGGGAGGCCGCAGTCATGGACCTTTTGGAGATGTACAAGCCGCTTTTGGTGAGAAACGCCATTATAAACGGCAGATTTGATGAAGACCTTTATCAGGAGCTTTGCATCATACTTTTGAAATGTATCGCCCGGTTCAGAATGTAACATATGAGACAGAGCTGCTGCAGAGTGGACAGGCAGCAGGAAAGGGAAAAGCGCCGGAGCATATCGCCCGGCGCTTTTCTATAAAGATCATTGAAACATACCCTGTCTGAAAACAGCTATTTCTCATAATAATGAACGTAAAGGTTATAATTCCGCGGCTGCGTGAGCATCCGGATCCAGATATGGAAATGGGATGTCTCCGAATACAGGTTAAACTCGGAATTGCCTACGGGTTCCGCAAAGATACACAGTTTCCGCATGGTATCCAGTGTCTGGAACTCCGGCATACAAAAGAGGGCATCCTGAAACCGGTCAATCTCTTTGCTCAGATTCTCAGGTGTCGGTTCCTTTCTGTAGGGAAACCAGATGGTCCACCATCTGTAACCGTCATAGTCTGAACGGGAATAGGCAGCCTCACAGTCGGGCCTTCCAATCTTGTGCTGGTCAGAATCATTCTGATTCTGAAAAATATCCATAAAGGAACAGGAAGTGGTAAGAACGGGATTTTTACTTTCCTGCAGCTTATCAATCCGGCTGCTGGTTACCCCGTACCACTGTTCAAAGGGCATAACAGTTTCCCCATAATCACGCATGGCCTCATCCGTGCCGCATTGTGGGCAGACATAGATTTTGGCGTGACGGCTCAGAGAATTGACTGCCAGCCGGTCATCCAAAGGATTTCCGCAGCGCAGGCAGACCGGTTTCTGGCCGATACCATCAGAAAACCATTTTTTATCTGTATTCCACAGCTTTTCCAGCATACTTTTTGGGTACAGCTTGATTTTCATGTGCCATACCTCTCTTTCCAGTCATGGAGATAGGAAGCATATCCATCCGGGTCAATCTCCTGAAGAGCCTCCGGGCGGAACCGGTATTCCGGATAGCGGCAGAAACCGCTGCGGCCATAGGTGCCGGTAGGGACTGCCAGGCCGTGCCGGACAATCCATGCAAGGATATCTTCGCCATTGCTATTGGTGTCAATAAATGCACAGTTTTGGGGGCGGACGGAATTCAGGTTGACAGTCAGAACATTCCAGGGTTCCGCCTCTTCTCCCTCCCAGGAAGCCATTGTGATGGCAAGGTTGCCTTCCACATAAGAGGTGACGTTTAACTGAATCTTATATACGGTTCCATATTTCTTTAAATCAAATGTTTTCATAGTGTCTCCTTTCGCTGTGTCTGCATTATTTTTTTGCTTATTTCTGTCATGCCGCTGTTCTGGGCATCTCCTGCGCCGGGAGAAGGATTACTCCTTTTTCCACCTCCGCAGGTGTCCAGGCGTTGTTTTTCCACATACAGCCGCTTGCTTCGTTGTAAAACTTGGGCGCTTTGGGAGGCTTCCCAAAGCACTCGTCATCCAGGTACAGGCAGATGTGCTTATCATAAAAAGGGATAAGCGCCCGGTGAATCTGTTCTTTGAGTGTCAGCGCAAGCTGGTCAATCTCCTCGATATCCTGTCGTTTAAAGGCGGCCTGGGAGATTTGCTTCAGGATGCCGGACTGGTCAATCGTGTTCTGAATCAGCGGCTGTGCTTCGTCCATAAAGTCCGCACGGATGCGGATGTTTTCCAGTGTGATCTGTCTGACATAAGCGGTGGCCGTGGTGCTGATATTGTGCCGCAGTTCGTCAAAGGGCTTTTTGTATCTGGTTTTTAATATCTCCAGAGACGCCACGGCAAGGTTTCGTTTTAAAATGTCGAGATGTCCTTCCAGTGTTTTTCTTAATTCGCTGCTTGTCATATGGATACCTCCTGTAAACTAAAATCTTCATGAAAAATCATCTTCCCAGGGCGGCAGGCTGTCTTCTATCGGGAATAGGGCGCTGCTTTCCGCTGCCGGGGGTTTTTGGTGTTCTGCTTTCGTATCTTCCGCTTGCGCCTCTGCTGTTTTCTGCCACTTACGGACAGTGAGCGCCAGGGCGTCTTCTCCCACATCATCCGTGCGCTGCTTTTTTGCCTGTTTCTTCCGGCATTTTTCTACAGCGGCGGCGTAATCGTAGCCGATGGCTGTCTGAAATTTCTCCGCAATCTCCCGTAGCTTTCCCGCCTGGTATTCGTATGTGGCCCTGTGAAAGCCGGTCAGCTTCCACTGTTCACATACCAGATCCAGCATGCGGGTATAGTCCATGAGGGCGTTAATGGTTTTCAGAATGTCGCCGCAGCAGGTCTGCAGCTCATGGGAGCCGTCCAGATCCACATAGGAGAGTGTGAGTTCCTGTTTCAGATATTCTTCTATCTCTATAGTGTGTGCAAATACAGGCTCATAGAGTTCTCTGGGAAGTTCCGGCATGTTGGGGGATGGGATTCCTTCATGGCTGTTCATCCGGCACACCTCCCGTCTGCTGCTGCGGTGCGGCAAGCCCGCTGACAATCATCTGGACTGCGGTGCGGTATCCGCAGCAATAGGACTGTTCTGCTATGGCGCTGTTTCTTTCGGAAACTGCTCCCTGGTACTGTTCAAAAAGCGGTCTGGATTCTCCCAGCGTGGGGAGCAGGGCTTTTTCCGCTTCTTTTACATTCCGGTCCAGTTCTGAGGGCGCTGTGGCACATCCGTAAATATCCGGCTCATAGTTCCCGTAGAAAAGGTTATGTAAAAATTCCGGCTCGCCTGTAACGGCCAGCCGGAGGGCTGCCGGGGCAGGCTTTTTTAAGGCATCGGCAATCTCCCGGAGCGCTTTAACCAGCTCCGGTAACTGGCAGTTAAAGAAAACTGTCCCCATCTTTGTTTCGTGAAAATTCATCCGTGTTCCTCCTTTCACTGTCTGCCCCTGTATCCGGGGCAGAATGATATATTTTTCCGGTTGTCATGCAATCTTCTGTTCGCCCCATCGGATCCGGAGCGTGCCGTTTTCGTCCCGTTCCTGACGCATCAGGAGGGAGAGCAGGTCATAGTCCACATCAAACCTGTCATAAATCTCATCCAGGTCCACGTCCTGTCCTTTCATGAACAGGTTCAGCTTTTCCTTTGCCAGCACCATCTGCATCAGGTTGGATTCGATGCTTCCGGCGTAGGTGAGGAAATAAATGTCTTTCTGTTCCGTTGAGGTATACCGGATAAACCGGAAATAGAACTGGCTCATGCCGGAGTTGTTGTAATGCAGTTCCGGTATGACGACTTTGTTGACATAATCGAAATTGACGCTGGAGGGAAGGCTCTGCTGGGTGCAGAGAAGTATCCCGTTGCCGCTGTCCTGCAGAGTCTGCCGAAGCGCCCGTCTTTTGGCAAAGCTGGTATTGGAGCCGGTCACCACGAACAGGGGGCGGTCCGGCAGATATTCCCGCAGCGCTTTTTCATAAGATTCCAGTACGGCAACGTGCCGCACACCGATGGCAACAATCTCATTCTCCCATTCGGCGGCCATCTCAACGGCGGCCATGACCTTGACCGGGGTATCCCCCGTGTATTCCTGCACCGTATCCGGCGCGGCGCCGATGCGCAGGAGAAGGACGATCTGCTGGACCAGGCGCATCATGGAATCTTTCCGGGAATTGCCTGTGGAAGAAAAATAATGATCCCGCATTTTATAGAATTCATGGATTGCCTTCTGATAGACTTCCATTTCTTCCGGGGGAAAGCGGAGCAGTACCTGATGGATTTTTTTGATATCCTTGCAGGAAACCTCTTCAAAGGTTCTCGTGATGACGGTTTTTCCTAAAATATCGCTGAGAATGTCCCCATTGTAGATGTCCTGGGTGCGCTTCTCCATGCCGAATACCGTCACCTTTTCCGGAAGGTGGGAGGCAGCGAACAGGGAATAGCCTTTCTTGTAGGCAGGGATTGGCTGGCCGAAGTATGGATTGCTGTCACAGTCCGGTTCTTCGTCCGAGTCTGCCTTTTTGTCATGGTGATAGATATACCGGTTCCAGGAAATCATGTTGACGGAATTGTTGTAGAGCAGCTCCAGCTGCGGGGCAAACTCCGAAATATTGTTCCTGGTGCTGGTGCCCGTGGTGAGCAGCTTCATCCGGCAGCGGCGGAAACAGGTAAGCACCGCCTGGCTTCGGGCGCTTCCGGGATTGGAAATTTCATCGCTTTCATCCAGTATGAGCTGGATATTCTGATGAAGGCGCTTCATGTGCCTTCTCATGTGCTTTTTATAAGCGCTTACTTTGTTCAGTGTCAGCAGGACAAAATCTCCGGGGCGGATGCGTTCCAGGTCTGCCAGCCGTTTCACAAATACACAGGGCAGATCATAATTCGCCAGCACCACATCCCAGTTGTTGCGGATGGAGATAGCGGAGGATACGACCCATGTACTGTGTACATTCTGGTTCTGCATCCGGTACAGCGCCGTGGCAATGCCGGCCAGTGTCTTTCCGCTCCCCTGTTCCCACTGCAGCAGCGCATAGCGCTTCTGGAGGGTAAGGTTGATGTCATGCCTCTGAATCTCATTCAGGCGGATCTCCTCAAATTTGGAGGAATCCCACAGGGAGAAGTCATTAAGCCACCTGGCGATAGCCGGGTCTTCGTCCATTTCTGCGTAGGGCATATTCTGGATTTCATATTCCGCCCGTTTCCTGCGGAGCAGCCGTTCATAACCCGGAAAGGATTCCGGGGTGTTTTCCAGCACCGCCCGGTAGACAGGCACCGGCAGGCGTCTGCTGTCTTTGATCTGTCTGCGTGCTGCGGCGCTGTAGCCTTTATAGGCAAACTCCCCCTTGCGCTTCACCAGGCGGATGATGTCTGTTTCCGGCACGGGATTCTGCTTTTTTAACGCCTGCCGGAGATAGCTGAGCACCTTGTTCTCCGTAAGCTGTACTTTGCACCACTGCTCATAGCTCATTTCATCCGGCTTTTGCTGGGTATAAAAGCGGTGCAGGTATTCGCAGCATCTGGCGTACAGCGGGCTGGTAAGTGGGTGGGTCCTGATATGGTATAAAAGCTTTTGTGTCTGATATTTAAAATGATTGGAGGCGTGGCGTGATCTGGCAAGCTCCAGCAGAATCTTTGACTGATTATTGTCCAGCGCTGACCTGGCAAAGGCCAGCATCTTCTGGTAGGTATATTCTGCCGCCTTCCGGATTTGAAAATCTTCCGGCAGGGAGTAGTCGGCCTCCGTGCGGTATGGGTGCGGTTTCCATCCCTGGTCTGTTGTTTTTTTCTGCCAGAACTGCAGCTTGACAGGGAAACGGCTGACGCCCAGGTGGGAGAATGCATTATCCGGAAGCAGTACCTGCCCCAGAAAGCTGAACTGTTTCTCCATTTCCCGGATCTGCCCGCTGTCAGTAAAGGTATCCGCCAGAAAAGACCGGGGTACGATCAGCGCAAGGATTCCCAAAGGCTTTAGTACCTCTGCCGCTTTCAGGCAGTAGTACATCTGGGAGGGCATTTCCTTTCCGCTTTTTGTCCACCACTTCAAATGGAAGGGCGGATTGCCAACCACAAAATCAAACCGTGTCTCCGGCTGGCAGGTGCGGATATCCTTACACTCAATCGTGGCCTCCGGGTAAAGGAACCTTGCTGCCTTTACGGCCTTTGCGTCCAGCTCACATCCGTAGATGTTTGCCTCTGTGGGGATAAAGTTGAAGAAACTCCCCATGCCGCAGGTAAGATCCGCCACCAGGCTGTGCTCCGACAGCTTCAGGCTGGCCGTTATAAACTCGCACAGGCGGGGCGGTGTGAAGAACTGGCCGTTCTCAATCTCTTTTTTTGCCTCGCTGTAGGCATGGTAATTTTCATAGTCCTCCCGCTCCAGGCCGTGAAGGCCGCCGTCCCCGGTATAGGCGTTGTAGATATCCTCCGGGCTGATGGAGCATTCCTCACACTGGCCGCTGTCAATGAGGTACAGGACTTTTTCATTCAGCGCTTTCCGTTTGTCCTGGGGGATGGATTCTCCCCGGTAAGCATATTTCATTTGTATCACCTCGCTAACATATGGTTTTCAAATAATCCTCTATAAACCGGGAAGCATGGGCTTCACTGGCAAACTTGATATCTACCCTGCCGTTTTTAAACATCCGCAGGGACTGCAGCTTTTCGCAGTCGGGAAATTCATGCTGGCTGTCAGGATAATCATATCTTCCGAGAATCCTTGACAGGCTGCAGGGGACGGAGCCAAACATCCCTGTTTCAAAATAGGCAATGCCCCGTAAAATATCTTTTGTTCCGCTTGACAGTTCCCAGACGCCTCCGCCATACCAGTCTCGGAAACTGCAGGCATAACCGGTGAACTGTATGGTGCTTTTTTTCTGTTCAAACCGGGGTTTTCCGTTGCTGGTAATCCAGGCTGCCTGGTGGCATTTCTCCTTAAGCTCATGGAGCGCCTGTTCAAAGAAGGCCCGTCCGCCTGTCTGAAGGAAGATCTGTTCCAGAACATCTGTGTAGGAAAGGGACAGTTCATCCATATCTTTCATATATTTTTCAACCAGTTCTTTATAATTGTCCGTCCATCGGTCGGCTGGTTTTTGGGGAACAAGGCTGTATGTAATATCATTCGTATTTATGGAAAAGTGGTATGTCCTGCTGAAATAAGAAACGATTTGGGAGATAAACTGGGAATGCAAAAAGTGAATCTGCTGCTGGATAGCATAATCAGAAAGCTTCAGAGCGTCATAAGTGACAAGGTAAGTTTCTGAAGATGCGCCGGTGGGTGTCAGCAGTTCCCTCTGCTGGTTCAGCATATCATTCCAGATAAATCCCAATTCCGCCAGGGAAGTCCTGGCATTTTCATAGGCGGCCTGATGCGCCGCACAGAAGTTCCGGTCCACTTCGGAGATACGGGCATCTGCTTTTACTTCAATGGTTTCAAATTTTGTAAGTAAATCCATAAGAACCTCCTTTATTTTTGATGAAGGGCAGGATGTTATCCTCCTGCCCCTTGAAATTTAAGCGATTGCAAGCTGTTTGGTCTCTCTGTTGAAAATATATATATTGTCAGAGAGAAATTCTGACCGTTCCAGTATGGTGTGGTTAATGTCATAAACTATACCCTTGAGACGGTCAATACCACCATCTTTGTGCATGGGCAGAAGGACTGTTTCGTGAACGGAACTGGGCAGGATCACCAGGTCATCTTCAATTTTCCGGGCGAAATCATCCAGGACGCCTTTATAGCATAGGGCGGCCGCCCCGTTATCCGCTTCGGCATTGGAAAGGGTGTACATGGGGATAAAAAAATCCTTTGGTACTTCAAGTGTTTCCGGGGGAGTATCCGGTGTGAAAGCGGTGGACATCTTTTTGATATGCACCGGATAAAGTCCGGGTGTGCTTTCTTCTGCTGTTTCTCTCAGTTTATTCTCATCAATTCCCCAAAGCCTGATGTGTTTGTAATGGACAAGGAAACTCCCCTGCTTGTCTTCTGCAATCCTGCAGTCTACATAATAGACCTTTGCAAGATCCAGAAAACGGGTATGGGGAATTTTCGCAAGCAGTTCCCGGTTTGCTTCATAGTTGATGAGCCGGTAATACAGTTTCTTTTGAATCCGGCCAAAATCCCTGAACCATTCCATATCGACGGAATCTGCAAAAGCGGCATTTTGATAAAATGCAAGAACATCCTTCACAGCCTGTTCCCAGTCGTCTGTTTCAAGGAACCTTTCAAAAAAGGGTTCCAGATAGATTGTGGGACTTACATTGGAATCCGGTTCTTTCACAGCCAGCCCGTAAGGGCGGATGCCATTGATTTTTAACGGCCTTACAATCTGGACTTCCCTGTTCAGGGCATCTGAAAGTGCTGTTTTCATTCTGTCTGTAAATTCTTTTATATTCATAGCATCTCCAATCTGTATGCAGTGCGCATACTTTATGAATAACCAGCCGCACTTTCTGCGAGTGGTCTTAATAATAAGAAAAGGCCGTGGTATGGGTAAGTCACGGCCGGAACATGGAGGCGGCCGGCATCAGGCAGCCGCCACAGTTACTCAAAGTCCATTTACGCACATGCGGCCAGTCTCACAGGGAGCGGACTTATGGCCGCCAGCGGAAAAGGGCTCATAGATAAATGGTAATGGGTGTTCATGGTCTCAAAATGAATCTCATCCATGGTCTGCTTATGCAGCGCCACAACACGGGAGGTACGGTAGAGGTTTCCCCCGGCTGCAAAGACGGCAGGCTTTCCGATCGTAACAGGGCAGATCAGCTGGCCGCAGAGCATTACTTTCTTTTTTTCTTCTTTTTTCTTTCTCATTCTTTCTGACCTCCATTCTGTTTCTGTATTAGATTTGTTGCAGCGGCATTAACCATAGCATATATCCAGAAGCGCACGGCGCACCTCTTTGAGAAGCATCTGCACATGCTCTATGGTGGTGTCCTGACGGCGGGCAATATCACGGTCATTGTAACCACAGGATTTCAGGCGCACGATGTTCATCTGCTGCCTGGATACCCGTTTTGCCAGGTCGTGTAGGAGAAGCTGTTCCTCCAACTGCCGCATATATGGGTTGGGGGCGGGAATGGTTTCTTCCAGTGCATAGCTGCCTTCATAAGGGGTGGCGTGCAGGCTCAATACTAAAGCATTGTGCTTTTTGGTTTTTTTGGCTCTGTAATAATTAGATACAGCTCCATTCATCATTTTCCATGAAATAGTAGTAAACGAGTACTGTTTTAATTTGGGTTCTGTCAAAAAACAACGGACAGACCGAAGATATGCAAAAATAACAACATCATAAAATTCATCTATGGATAACTGCTTTTTCCGAAGAAACTTATAGACCAGATCATGGTGTTCTTCAGCAAACAAACGTTGCTCCGGGGTTAGTGGTATTTCAGATTTCATAGAAATTTCCTCCTTTAAATGCGAAAAGGACTCCCCCGGAAGTAAACCGGGAGAATCCTTTTGATACGTTATATATGGCATCAGGCCATATCTGTTACATCCGATCATGCGGGCAGGGCTTCACGTTCTCCGTCAAGGGGCTGTCCGTAGTTAAATTTTCCGCCTCCGCCTGCCGGCAGGACTTCCACATTGCTGTTACCATAATCACAGCCATCGTCATGCTGCGTTTCATTGACGGCTGCACGCTGCTGGAGCATCGTACGGATCTGTGCCTTAAAGCCATCTGCGTAATTCCTGATCTGTGCCAGTTCCTCGCCGCTGAAATCGTACAGCCGGCGGAAAGTGGCAACGCTGTAATCATCCTTTCCGTTGCTCATTTTTTTCAGTGCGATCTGTACCACGCTGCCATAGGTTGCACGGCGGCGGAGCATGAAAGACTGGTTCATGAACTCACGGAAGGGCTTTAAGCTGGTGGGCGGCAGAGTTACCTGTAACGGCATGAACTCGCCGCTGCGGAGCAGATAAAGTACACGCATATTCTTGCATGCCTTGCCTGCCCCTTCTGCTGCGGAGCCGAACTGGTTTAAAGCGCAGGACGCACAGGAACCGCCCGGCTCTCCGATGCCCTGCTTTGCGTCCACAGAAGAACACAGGGGATTGGAGTTGTCGTCATACTCGCTGCCCTCCGGCCAGTAAGCGTTGTTGGGATGATTGAAGAGGATGACCCCTTCCAGGGTTTTGGCATAATCCGGATTTTCCGGATCATCGGAGGGGATCTCGAACATCAGAGCACCGCCGCCCGGAATCTTGATCCGGGGGAAGCTCATCTGCAGGCCGTCCATGTCCTCTGCCAGTTCCTCCTGGGTGAATTCTCCTTCCGGCATGGCTGCCGGGAGCATAAATTTTTCCTGTTCTGCCAAAGCGTTGTTCTGAGTGTTATACATACTGTTTTCCTCCTTAGATTTGAATTGTTTTTTATTGGCTGTATTAAGCGGCTGCCTGGTTGATCCGGTTCCACTGGCGGGCCGGCATGGAAAGAATGTTATAGCCGATACTCTCCAGCTGAGTGGCCCTGTCATAATTCTCCACATCCTGGCTGTGCC
>CANRWA010000051.1 GCA_947643415.1 uncultured Clostridia bacterium
GCGAAGGCAAAGTGAGGATGTGCAAGCAAGCTTGCATCATCCGAGCGCGCCCGCGGGGGTCAAATACCCCGCCCCTTTGGGGCGAACCTTGCCAAGGAACCGAAAGGTTCCTTTAGAGAAACAAAGGCACGGAACGTGCCTTGCCATGTCCCGTTGCTCTGTTGCGGGGTATTTGACTTTGCTGCCACAAAAATGAAAATTTTAATGAATGGTAAGAAATAAAAGAAATATATTATAAAAGAAATAATTTAGATGGAGGGTAAAGGAATGAAAGTATTATTAGTAAATGGAAGTCCTCATAAGGAAGGCTGTACATACACAGCACTTAGGGAGGCGGCAGATGCACTTGAGAAAAATGGTGTAGAAACAGAGATTTTCTGGGTTGGTGTCGGCGAAGTGGCTGGCTGTATCGGTTGCGGGGCCTGTGCCAGAGAGGGTGAATGTTTCCGCAAGGATGTGGTAAATGAGTTTGTGGCAAAGGCGGGGGAGGCAGACGGATATATATTTGGTTCACCCGTGCATTATGCGGCGGCATCCGGTGCCATTACCTCTTTTATGGACCGGGCATTCTACAGTGGTGGAAAAGAAATGGCAGGTAAACCAGGTGCGGTTGTTGTTAGCTGCAGGCGGGGTGGTGCCTCGGCGGCATTTGACCAGTTAAATAAATACTTTACCATCAACTGCATGCCAATTGTGTCTTCGCAATACTGGAACCAGGTTCATGGTACCAACGCGGAAGAGGTAAAGAAAGATGCAGAGGGAATGCAGACAATGCGTACTCTTGGGAATAATATGGCTTGGCTTATAAAATGCATCAGAGCTGGAAAAGACCAGGGCATTGGGTTTCCTGAGAGGGAACCTGTGCAGAGAACGAATTTTATCTGATGTATTGGCCATATTTAACACCGAGATCATATTTTTACAGAAAAGGTATATAATAATGACAGACTGCCGGACGGTTTTTCGCAGGAACCGCCCGGCATTTCTATGGGAGCAGGGCGATAGCAATAGGAAAGGAGAAACCTTATGAGTAATCGGCTGAAGGAGCAGAGCAGTCCATATCTTGTGCAGCATGCAGAAAATCCAGTGGACTGGTTTCCCTGGGGGGAGGAGGCATTTAGGAAAGCGGAGGCAGAGGACAAGCCAATATTCTTGAGTATTGGCTACAGTACCTGTCACTGGTGTCATGTGATGGCACATGAGAGTTTTGAGGACAGGAAGACGGCAGATATTTTAAATCAATATTTTGTATCCATAAAAGTGGACAGGGAGGAACGGCCGGACATTGACAGCGTTTATATGTCAGTCTGCCAGGAACTGACCGGAAGCGGCGGCTGGCCCATGAGCATCTTTATGACAGCACAGCAGAAGCCATTTTATGCAGGCACTTATTTTCCACCTGAGAGGCGGGCTGGTATGATCGGATTTCGTGAACTCCTGCTTGCCATTGTCCGGCAGTGGAAGGAAGATAAAGCAGGGCTGCTGGAATCGGCAGAGCAGATTCTGTCACAGATCTCGCAGCCAGGACATAAAGAAGAAGGCGTTATCAGCCAGGGTCTTCCACATAGGGCGGCGGAACTTTTTGCTGCAGGGTTCGATGAGAGGTACGGTGGCTTTGGTGCGGCGCCTAAATTTCCTACCCCCCATAATTTGTTATTTCTTATATTGTATGCCAGGACAGAGGCAGACAGGGAAGAGGCAGCACTGGCGCTCAGACAGGTAAGGAAAACACTGGAACAGATGCGCCGGGGAGGGATCTTTGATCATATTGGATTTGGGTTTTCCCGATATTCCACAGACCGGTTTTATCTGGTTCCCCATTTTGAGAAGATGCTCTATGACAATGCACTGCTGATCCTCGCCTATGCAGTGGCATACAAGGCAACCGCAGACCCTGTGTTTCTTGATACAGCAGAGAAGACTGCAGAATATATATTGAGGGAAATGACTGCTCCGGAAGGAGGATTCTATTCTGCACAGGATGCTGACAGCGAGGGAGTCGAGGGGAGTTACTATCTTTGGGAATATGAGGAGATCTGTCGGGTTTTGGGGAAGGAAAGGGGAGCGGAGTTCTGCAGGGGGTTTGGGATTACGGAACATGGGAATTTTGAAGGGAAAAATATAGCGAATCTGTTAGGCGGCGGGGAGATAGGAGACCAATATGAGAAAGAGAGGAGACAGCTTTATGAGTACAGAAAGACACGGTTCCGGCTTCATCTGGACGACAAGATCCTTACCGCATGGAATTCATTAATGATCTGGGCACTGACGGTCCTGTACCGGATTTCCGGAAATCAGCAATATCTTTTGGCGGCAGAAAAGGCACAGCAGTTTATAGAAAAAAATCTGGCAGAGGGAGATATCCTTTATGTGAGCAGCCGAAAGGGGGTGCGTTCTGTCAAAGGTTTTTTGGATGAATATGCTTTTTATGCGGCGGCATTGATCAGCCTGCATGATGTGACAGCTAAGGCTGGCTATCTGGACAGGGCACAGCAGATCTGCCGACAGGCAGTTG
This sequence comes from uncultured Clostridia bacterium, assembly GCA_947643415.1. Classification (GTDB taxonomy): domain Bacteria; phylum Bacillota; class Clostridia; order Lachnospirales; family Lachnospiraceae; genus Eubacterium_F. The sequence goes on from CANRWA010000051.1 coordinate 2,516, forward strand.
AACAGTTTCTTGACAGGGAAGGGGGCGGATATTTTCTGTATGGAGCAGAAAATGGAGATCTGATCACCCGTCCAAAAGAAACGTATGATGGCGCGGTGCCGAGTGGAAATTCTGTTATGGCATACTGTCTTGTGCGGCTGGCACAGATGGGAGACAGGGAAGAGTTTAGGGAGCTGGCCGAACAGCAGCTTGCCTGCCTGTCAGCAGAGGCGAAGGAGTATCCTGCAGGACGCAGCGTGTTCCTGATAGCATTGCTCATACACCGTCATCCGCCAGAGAGGATCACGGCAGTGCTGTCAGAGGGAGACTGCCTGGAGGAGATATTGTCCAACCTGCCATTTTATGCGGAGGTGAAAGTACTTTATCGGCCCACTGGGCAGTATCGGCTGTTAAACGGCAAGACCACGTATTATGTGTGCAGGAACCATGTATGCCTGCCACCAACAAACCGGCTTTCAGAATTAATGGATTTTACAACTTCATAACAAGTATACATTACTATGAAGGAGGATAAAACTGACCGGCAATGAGAGAGATGGGGGGGTGGACCTGTGTCAAAGATACTGATCGTAGAGGATGAAACGCTGATCAATGACCTGATCAGGGAAAATCTTGTCCTTGTAGGACATGAATGCAGACAGATTTATGACGGGCAGGAGGCAAAGAGATGTCTTGGTGAGGAGGATTTTGACCTTGTGCTGCTGGATATCATGCTTCCTGGCTGTTCAGGATATGATGTGCTGAAGGCTTCTGGAGATACGCCTGTCATTATGCTGACAGCAAAGGACAGCGTATATGATAAGGTTCGGGGATTAAATATGGGTGCAGAAGATTATATTGTAAAACCGTTTGATATGTTGGAACTTATTGCCAGGGTAAATGCTGTTCTCCGGCGGAATAACAGGCAGGAAAGGGAGCTGTTTGTATTGGGGGAAATCCAGGTAGATCTGCAGTCCCATTCTGTAAAAAACAGGGAAGGGGAGATTTCCCTTACATTAAAGGAATATGAGCTGTTAGAATATTTTATTCATAACCGGAATATCGCTTTGTCTAGGGAACGGCTGATTGAGCGGGTATGGGGATATGACTATGAGGGGGAATCCCGTACAGTTGATGTCCATGTGGCTTCCCTGCGGAAGAAACTGGGAATTGAGAAAGAATTGAAGACCGTTTATAAGCTGGGATACCGGTTGGAGGTGGATTAAGGGACTAGCTCATTGGCGCCGTTGAGCTAGGAATAAAGGGGGAAGGATATCATATGAAATTTTGGGAAAAAGTGTATTTGATGTTGATGATACTATTTCTAATCGTATTGAATATATGTAATATTTTAGTTTTTCAGGGAGGCTATCGGAAGAGCGTGGAATCGGTGCAGAACTCCTGTATCTCACAATGGGGCAATGTAGCAGTCCCTTTTACGGAAGATCTGGCAGAGGCAGGGGAGGATGCCGGAGGGGAATGGGAGCTGTTTCAAGCCTATGTATCTGCCTATGCTACGGAGACATTGGCATTTGAGCTCTGGCGGGGAGATGAACTCAGGGCAAAATCCCTGCTTGGGACACAGCGTACGTTTTCAGCAACAGAAGAGAGGCTGGAATCAGATTTTCTAATGGAAGAGGAGATAGGGAAGATCTTAAAAAAGGATAGGAGACAGATACAGATATTGAAAAGAGGGAAGGAAAAATATTCCTGCACTTCTGGGTATCTGACAGGAACGGACTACTATCTGGTAATCTATGGCAGGGTGACAGATGTGCTCAATATATGGAAAGGCCAGCTCAGTTTTTTTATTATTTTGGAGATCAGCGCATCCATTGTTATGGCTGTCCTGTTGTATTTTCTTATGCGGCGTTTTCTGCGGCCAGTCTCTGATATTTCAGAGGCTGCCGCAAAGATTGCAGCGGGAGATTATCAGCATCAGGTAAGGGTAAAGGGAGAGGATGAGCTGGCGAAACTGGCAGAGGACATGAATCAGATGGCAGAGCAGGTACGGATCAATATGGAGGATAAGGACCGGGAAGCACAGACAAAGCAGGAATTTATTGATGCGCTGTCACATGAACTCAGGACACCCCTGACTTCCATACAGGGATATGCACAGCTATTGCGCAGTGCCAGGCTGTCGGAGGATAAGAACCTGCAGTATCTGGATTATATTTTGCAGGAATCCGGCCGGGTGATCGGGATCACGGAGATCCTGCGGCAGGTAATACTGCTGCGGCAGGAGGAAGTCAGGATGGAGGAGGTCCTGTTGGATAAATTGGGAGAAACCATGTCAGCAATGGCAGAGATCCAGTTTCGGGAAAGGAAGATAGATGTTCAGATAGAAGTGAGAGGGGAAAAAATAGTGGGAAATGAGGGATTGGTAGAACTATTTTTTACCAATCTGATCCGCAACAGCTATCACGCCTGTGAAGAGGGAGGAGTGATAAGGATGAAACTGTCGGAGGAAAAGGCCATTATTGAGGATAATGGCATTGGTATGACAGAAGAATGCCAAAAGCATGTATTCGAACCATTTTACCGGGAAGATAAGGCAAGGAGCAGGGCCATGGGAGGATCCGGACTGGGAATGTATCTCTGTCGTCAGATCGCAGATATCCATGGATGGAAATTGAATATTCAGTCGGAGAAGGGGAAGGGTACAAAAATTACAACTCTTTTACAAGCTTCTGAGGATTCCATAAAAAGCCGGCGTTACAGTAATGTATGTAGCTTAACGGTGCACAGTTGAACAGTTACAATCAGCCCGTTGCCGCGGGAAAGAAAGGAGAATAGTAAGAGATGAAGAAAAAATGGAAATTGTGTGTGATCTCTGGTGCAATTATGGTGTTTGCCGTGATTGGGTCGCTGATTCTGGCGCAGAATGTCATGTCCTCTGCTGATGGTAAGGAAAAAGAATTCCAGCTTGTAGAGGGAAAGAAGGATGAGACAGCATCAGGAAATGCGGTATCAGAGTTCAAAGAAGAGAAACAGAAACAGGAACAGCCAGAGCGGGTGGCAGGAACAAGTGATTCAGAAGAAAAAAGCTCAGTTACTGCTATTACGGGGTTTACAAAAGGAAAGGGTTCACTGGGAGAACAGGTCGTGTCCTATGCCAAAGCATTTCAGGGAGTGCCATATGTATATGGGGGGACAGATCTGCCGGCTGTGGATTCCTGGACCTTCTCCTTTGAGGGAACAGAAGAAATGCCAGAACTTCGTGAGGGAAAGAAGGGCTGGCAGGATGAATATGGTGTGGACTGCTCCGGGTTTGTAATGAAAGTTTTCGAGAAATTTGATATGAAACTTCCCAGAACTGTGGAAGAACAGGCACAACAGGGAAATGAAGTGAAGATCAAGGATATGAAGCCGGGAGATATTATCTTTTATGGCACGAGTAATGCAAAGATCACCCACTGCGGCATCTATGCAGGAGAAGATAAGGTGATCCATGTTTCTGCGCGGACAGAAGTGGTAAAAATCAGTGATATGAACTATCGGCGTATCGCGAAGGTGGTAAGAGTAGTAGAGGAATAGATGAGGCAGCGACAAACATTGTGCAGGTTTCATAACTCAGATTGACTTTTGGTCCTTCTTTTTGTATAATTATTCACAAGCGTAGATGTTAGTGAAATTATCAAAGGAGGACAAGAAATGAGAAAAGGAATTACTTATGGTGCGGTTAAGAGACCATTAGCAGTTCTGACAGCAGCGGCGCTTCTGGGCGCAGGTTTTATGATACCTGCGCCACAGGCAGAAGCTGCTGTCAAACCTGTGAAACTGACGGTCACACCAGCATCAAAAACATTGTATGTCGGGAAATATTCTCCATACAAGACGACGAAGCTGAAGGTAAAGATCACCCCGTCGAAGGCAAAAAAGAAAGTGAAATACAAATCACTTTCGAAAAAAGTGGCAACAGTAAATTCAAAAGGTAAAGTCACTGCCAAAAAGAAGGGGACAGCTAAGATCAAAGTCACCACAGTGGCAAAGAACAAAAAAGGAAAGAATCTCAGCAAGACCATTAAGATTAAGGTGAAGAAATATGTGGCACCTGCTGGAATTACTGCCAGCATATCAGCCGATAAGCTTCAGGCAGGACAGACAGCCCAGATCAAGGCTTCCCTGAGTGGGAAACCGACCTGTAAGACCATTGTCTATACTTCTTCTGACAGCAAGGTCGCCACTGTCAACAGTAAGGGGCTGGTAACTGCTGTTGCTGCCGGTAATGCTACGATCACAGTGAAGTCGAAAGTAAAGGGAAACAAAGGCAAGGTACTGCAGAAGACATTTGCAGTTACGGTTACTGGAAATTCACAGGGTTCTGGTGGTACCAATACGCCGGCTCCTACGGCTGGTACTTCAGCATCACCAGATGTGACACCATCTTCTGAGCCGACAGCAGAACCGACACCAACACAAAAGCCGACACCAAGACCGAAGCCAACTGCAACACCATTGCCGACACCGACACCAGAGGTTGGCGCCGAGGCAGAGCTTACACCTGTTTCGATCAGCAATCTGCCATCTTTGGAGGATGCGGCTGCAGATGCTGTCAAACCGGCAGATATGACATTGAATAAGAAAAATGAATATTCCATGGCAGACAGCAATGATGGAATGACGATTTCCCTGACTATGACTATCAACAAACTTAACAGCAGTGGAAATACGTTCCTGTGGAATACATCAGGGGCAAAAAGTGATGGAACGGGTGATTATCCTATGGCATTTCAGGCTGTGACGCCAAGTGGGCAGCTTTATACTGAGCTGGACTGGCGTTCCCAGTTCTATACAACAGATAATTTTATTCCTATCGGGAAAGAATTTACACTGGTTACAACCTACACAGATAAGGAGATCCGCATTTATCTGGATGGAGAGCTGAAGGCATATTATAATGCAGAAACGGGCTATTCGATTGGAGGCTCCTTTACACAGGGCGCATTATGTCCGGCAAATACAACAGCTTATCTGGCAACAGTAAGGGGTTCTTGGAAACAATATCTTCTTGGTGTGGCACCGACGTGTATTAATCAGGGAAAAACAGTGACATCTGGAACAGTGAAAGACTTTGCCATTTACAAGAAACCATTGCAGCCGAAACCGCAGAGTACGGTAGAACAACTGATCTATCCGGAAACTGCTGCATATGAGATCTCACCAGACAAGGATATGGTTGATTTTGGGGCTACCTTGCTCAATGCAACCGCAGATACAAAAGTGACGTATACATCATCTGATACCAGCGTGGCAGGATTCACGAAAGAAGGAAAGCTGCGCCTCATAAAAGGTGGTCAGGTAGATATTAAGGCAAAGACATCGGGCGGAGTTGAGGCAACCTGTAAGGTGACGGTCAATTATTCCACGATCGCACTTCATGATCCTTCTGTATTCCAGGATCCGATATCAGGATACTATTATACGGTTGCCTCCCACTGTCTGGCAGGATACTCGAAAGATATGAAGTCCTGGGCACTGGTTTCAAATTCAGGTGATGGATATGGTGCAAATAATAAACTGTTTACCAAAGCATATCAGCAGGAATTTAAAGAAGTATATGACTATGTAAAGCCGAATAATGCGAATCCGGAAGGTGTTTGGGCGCCATCCATTATTTACAGCGAGGAAATGGTGAAATACTATATGTATGTAACCATCGCAGATGGCACGGCACAGGGCAAATGTGCTATTGTACTCACTTCGGCAGATAAACCAGAGGGTCCATATAAGTATGAGAAAATGATCGTAGCTTCGGCAATGACGAAAGAAGATGTGGAAAAAACAAACCTGATGGATGTGCTGAATATAAAAGATAAGTCACAAATTCCGGAAAAATATTATGCTACTAGTGATAAAACATATCCGGATTGTATTGATGCTACAGTATTTTATGATCATACCGGAAAGCTTTGGATGGTTTATGGTTCTTTTACCTGTGCTGGTGGGATTCGGATGATCCAGTTGGATCCTGCGACAGGCGACAGGCTGGAAAGTGCAGCCTATGTAGATAATGGAACAGATGCTAAACTTGGTGACAAAGATCCGTACTATGGAATTAAACTGGCCAATAATAATGGTGAAGGACCGTTTATTATGGAAGTGCCTTCTGAGAAGTCCAGTACAGGATATTATTATTTCCTCTGGACATCAGTAGGTGGCCTGCAGTCTTATGGCGGATATCATATGAGAATGTACCGCTCTGAAAATGTGGAAGGTCCATATGTGGATACAGCAGGACAGAATGCGACATCCTCACTTGGAAGGGCTGAACTTGGTCTGAGAGTAATGGATAATTATAAGTTTTCCTTTATGGATTTTGCTTTCACCTCATGCGGCGGTAACTCTGCAATCCTCTGTGCAGACAAAGGAACCAGCGAGGATGGAAAAATGTTCCTGCACTATCATCAGAAATGGGCAAATGGAACAGAAGGCTTTGTCACAAAATCAAATCAGTTGTTCCTGAATGAGGATGGCTGGCTGGTAACAGCACCATTTGCTTATGATGGGGAGAGCATGGATAAGACATATACAAAAGAAGAAGTTGCCGGAGATTATGAGTTTGTTCTCCATCGGACATCATACACTAAGACAGATAACGTAAATTATGATTATTCAGATTCTGTTGTTGTGAAACTGAATGCAGATGGTACGATAAGCAGAGGCTATACGGGCACCTGGACACTGAAAGATAACTATATTACGATTAAGATCGGTGAGGAAACTTATAAAGGCGTCGTATTAGAACAGACTACAGAAGATAAAGACAGGACAAAGACAATGGTATTTACTGCTGTCGGCGATGGAAATATCAAGTCCGTCTGGGGAAGTAAAGTTGTGAAAACGGATGAAGAAGCTGTTGCCTATGATGCTTCAAAGATCTCCGTGAAAGAGACAACAAAGGCAGACTTTGAACTGGATATGGAAGGGTTCTTTGGATCAACAGTAACATGGACTTCCAATAATGCTGCCATAAAGATTGAGGGAAAGACAGCAAAAGTCAAAAGAGCACTTACAGATACCCCGGTAGAACTGACCGCTGTCATCAAGAAGGGTGAAGCACAGGAGACAAAGAAATTTAGTGTAACAGTACAGGCACTGGAACTTGTGATCAGCTCTGTAGTCAGGGGAGATCATATTGATCTGCCGGCAGATATTGAGGGGAATGCCATTACATGGGAATCTTCAAACCCACAGGTGATCAATACAGATGGTACGGTGACGCAGCCGGATTCGGGCAGTGTAACAGTGACCCTTACGGCAACCATTGGTGATATAAAGAAAACCTTTGATGTTGTTGTTATGTCATCAACGATATCCAGCTATATTTATCAGAATGACTATAGCAGTGCAACAACGGCACAGAGTGGATGGACTTCACCGAATGCACAGACAAGTGTTACAATTGAAAGTGATTCCACTCATGGCAACTATATGCAGTTTGCACCGGGGGCTGCTAATTCCAGGGGAGCTTATACAGAATTTGGAGTAGAAGAGAAGGCTACGGGTATTTATTCAGTAGAATTTGATGTGTCCCTAAAAGCGGGCAATAATCAGACAACAGAATTTGCGTTGACTGGTTCAGATTGCAGTTATAGCATTAATGATGGGATTACTAGCGGGTACATTCTGAAAATGGATGCTACGAATAGCACAAATTGGTCTATAAATGGCTCAGAACGAGTGGATATTCCGGCAGAATGGGTACATGTACTGGTTGTAGTTGACACTTCAAAAAAAGCAGCAACAGTGAAGATCAGCGATGATTCAAAAACTTATTTTGAGGGTGCGGTTGAGATCAATGGTACAGGTATACTTAAGGGAATGTATATACGTGGTGGACGGTATCAGTCAATTACTAAAGTAGATAATATTAAAGTATACTGATTATACGAATTTAAAGTATAATAAGGAGATGTCAAAGTCTATCTAATAGCTTTGGCATCTTCTTGCATTTATATAGTTTTACATTGAAAAATAGAATGTGTTGAAGTATAATCAATTACAGTATATAAGTGCAGAAATTGCACTTTGATGTTTCATAAAATAGAATAATACAGAAAGGAAAACATTATGAAAAACCCATTATTCATAGAATACCCAAAGTGTACCACCTGTAAAAAGGCAAAGAAGTGGCTGGATGAGCATGCGGCTGCCTATACAGACCGCAATATCAAAGAAGAGAATCCATCCATAGATGAGTTGAAACAGTGGCATGAGAAGAGTGGGCTGCCTCTTAAGAGATTTTTTAACACCAGCGGAATGCTTTACCGGGAGATGGGATTGAAGGATAAGCTGCCTGGCATGAGCGAAGAAGAACAGTATGAATTGCTGGCTGACGATGGCATGCTTGTGAAACGTCCGATCCTGGTAACAGAAGACCGGGTGCTGACAGGCTTTCGCGAGAAGGAATGGGAAGAGGTACTGTGACGCTTCGGAATGGAGGATAGTGTGAAAAATAAGCTCGATAGCTTATTTTTCACACCACTATTTTGTGCCGAAACGTCACAAATAGTATACGAATCTTTGGTTCGTTATGCACTAGAGCAAAAAAAGAATATTTCATATTCTTCGCTATGCTGCTTTTTGCTCGTGCTTCCTTCGCTGACGCTTCGGAATGGAGGATGATATGAAGATTGCAACAAGACGTTTTGTGCGGCCGGAGTTTATGAACCATCATCAGACTCTCTATGCCGGGTATACATCAGAGTGGCTTACGGAAGCAGCCATGATCGGGATCACGGAGGTGCTGGGCAGGACAGACCATGTTGTGCTGGCAGCCATCCGGGAGGTAAGGACAACGAAACCGGTTCTGGCAGGAACGATTCTGGAATTTCTGTATACCACGGAGAAATATGGGACTACAAGTGTAGAAATCGGGATTTTGGGAAGAGACTTTCTGACTCAGGAAAGCTATTTTACAGGAAATGTAGTCTTTGTGACAGTGGATGACCATGGACACAAGACACCACATGGACTGAGGGGGTGAATACAGAATGGATCGGGAAACAAAGAGACATATTATACAGATTGTTGCCTTTGCTGTTATTTTTTATTGCGCGATGATGCATCTGAATATTGTGTGGAGCCTTCTGTGCAGTCTGCTCAGTCTGTTTCTGCCATTTATTCTGGGGGGCTCCATTGCCTTTATCATCAATGTCCCCATGAAACAGATTGAGAAGCACTTGTTTCAGAAAAATCAGAAGATGCAGAAAATGAAGCGGACGGTGTCTTATATTCTGACACTCATAGCAGTTTTTGGTATTTTGACGCTTGCTATGACGGTCATTATCCCGGAACTGGTAAGGACTGCCAGGATACTTGCCGGTCAGGTTCCGGTGGCATTTTCTGCCCTGCAGGAGTGGTTTCAGGAAAATTCAGAAAATTTGCCCTCCATCTCGGCATTTATCGAAAACTCGGAGTTGGATATCACCAGTATCTCTTCTAAGGCGACAGACATTCTGCAGTCTGCGGCGACAGGGCTTATTTCCTCTGGTTTCAGTCTGATCAGCAATGTTGTCAGCGGCATTGTTTCATTTTTGATCGGCGTTGTGTTCTCTGTTTATGTATTGTTTCAGAAAGAAAAGCTGGCTGTTCAGGCAAAAAAGATTTTGTATGCCATTCTGCCTGAGACTAAGGCAGATAAGGTTGTTTCTGTAGGAAAACTGAGTAATCAGGTATTCTCCAACTTTTTATCCGGACAATGTCTGGAGGCATGCATTCTGGGAACGATGTTTGTTGTGGCAATGAGCATTTTCCGGATGCCATATGCCATGCTTATCGGCGTGATCATTGCCCTGACTGCCTTGATTCCTATTGTAGGAGCCTTTATCGGCTGTGTTGTCGGCATGTTTCTGATCGTCATGGTAAACCCGGTTCAGGCCATCTGGTTTCTTGTCCTGTTTCTTGTGATACAACAGATAGAGGGCAATCTGATCTATCCGCGTGTAGTTGGCGGATCTATCGGTTTGCCCTCTATGTGGGTATTGGTAGCAGTCAGTGTCGGGGGAAGCCTGTTTGGTATTCTGGGAATCCTCGTATTCATCCCGCTCTGCTCTGTATGTTATGCCCTGTTCCGTGATTTCATACATGCCAGGCTCAGGAAAAAGAAAGTGAAAAAGGACAAATATGAAATTTATGATTCCTGAAGATACCTGGCATTAGCAGTGATGATCTGCTGCATTGCTTTCTCTCCAGGTGCCCCAATGGTATTTCTTTTCTCTACACAAGTTTTCATGGAGATTGCTTCATATACATCTTCGTCAAACACAGAAGATATTTTCCTGTATTCATCCAGAGGGAGTTCATCCAGTGAGATCTCCTTATCGATACAGAGAAGGACCAGCTGACCGATAATCCCATGGGCATCACGGAAAGGAACACCCCGGTTCACCAGGTAATCGGCAGCATCTGTGGCATTTGTAAAACCATTTTTAGCGCTGGACTCCATAGCCGGTTTATTGAATTTCATCGTGTCGATCATACCAGTAAAAAGCGCCAGGCAGCCTTTTACCGTATCTATGGCATCGAAGGTCAGTTCCTTATCCTCCTGCATATCTTTATTATAGGCAAGAGGAATTCCCTTCATTGTCGTGAGCAAGGAGACTAGGGCGCCATAGACGCGTCCGGTCTTGCCGCGGACAAGTTCGGCGATATCCGGATTCTTTTTCTGCGGCATAATGCTGGAACCGGTGGAATAGGAGTCATCAATCTCTACAAAGTGGTACTCATTGGAATTCCAGAGTATGATCTCTTCGCAGAAACGGCTCAGGTGCATCATAATGGTAGAGAGGGCACTGAGCAGTTCGATCAGGTAATCCCGGTCAGAGACAGAATCCATGCTGTTCAATGTCGGGCCATCGAATTTCAACAGTGAGGCACTGTAATCCCGGTCAAGGGGATACGTCGTTCCAGCCAGGGCGCCAGCTCCCAGCGGACAGTAATTCATGCGGTCATAGATATCCCGGAGGCGGCTCCGGTCGCGGCGGAACATCTCAAAATAAGCGCCAAAATGATGAGCCAGACTGACTGGCTGTGCTTTCTGCAGATGGGTAAAACCAGGCATGTAAGTATCCAGGTTCTCTGACATGATCCTGTGGATCACTATCATTAACTCTTTCAGCAGATCATTGACCGTCACGATTTCATCCCGTGTATACAGTTTCATATCCAGTGCCACCTGATCGTTCCGGCTGCGTCCTGTATGAAGTTTCTTGCCAGGTTCTCCGATGCGTTGGATGAGGTTTGCCTCAACAAAACTGTGGATATCTTCATGTTCGCCAGTGATCTCAAGAGTACCATTTTCGATGTCTGCGAGAATTCCCTTCAGGCCGTCGGTGATGGCTTCTTTTTCCTGTTCCGTCAGGATTCCCTGTTTTTCCAGCATGGTAACATGGGCGATGCTGCCGAGGATATCCTGTTTATAAAATTTCTGGTCATAAGAGATGGAAGCATTGAAATTATGCACCAGTTCATTTGTTTCCTTTGTAAATCGTCCTCCCCAGAGTTTCATAGTTTCCCTCCGTTCTGATGTAAACATATCTATCATTACCGTTCATCTTCCCGCTGGCATCGTCTGTAATAATTCTTTTCTGGCCATCAGGGATTGAACAGTAACATAGTATCATTTCCTTTTAAAATAAGCAATAGCAAATTGACCATGACGGTGGAAAGTGATAAAATAATGTTATGATGTTGGGGTCAAAAGGTATTTTGCCCCCAACAGATGCCATACGCACGACTACATTGCTTCGCAATTCTCGTCGTGCTAAAAACATTCGCATTCCGCTGATTTTCAGTGAAAATCGCTACATGCTCATGTTTTGGCGGTCCTCAGGTAAAATTGTGCTTTTGTGCAAGCACAAGCCCAATTTATACCTTTTGACCTTGGCATCATGTTATTGATCCGAGAGATAATAATGATTATGACCAGCAGGAGGTAGAAATGAAAAATAAAGGGAAGGCACTCGCCTGGGTAGCACTATATGCTGCCATCGGACTGGCATTACAGTTTGTCATGGCGTTCATCATGATGGGTGTTGTTTATGGGATCGCACTGACAGAAGGATTAACACAGGACCCTGATGTTATGATGCAGCTTTTTGAACAGGGAATGGGGATCTCCTTTGATTCGGGTTCTGTATCTGTGTCGATAAGCGGTTCGGTAGCTATCGCAGTGACAGGGTTATGTGATCTTATCATGCTCACCGGGTTTGGGCTGTGGTATTATTTCAGGGAGAGTAAATATCCGTTCCGCCCCAATTACCGCAAAGCATTCAGGCCGGCCAATGTTCTGTCCATCGTGGGGATTGCTTTCTTTGGGCAATTTGCCATCAGCCTGATCCTGGCTGGTTTTCAGATTATGTTTCCTTCTGTTTTTCAACAATATGAGGAGCTGTCAAAATCTTTTGACCTTAATACCATCACCCCGCTGGTAATGTTCTTTATTGTCGGGCTGTTAGGGCCTCTGGCGGAGGAAATGCTGTTTCGCGGGATGATCTATGGCAAGCTGCGGCGTGCTTTTTCCGTGTGGCCGGCTGCTGTCATATCTGCCCTGCTTTTCGGATTGTTTCATGCCAACTGGGTTCAGGGGGTCTATGCGGCAATATTTGGCATTATACTGGCATATATTTACGAAAAGACACAGACGATATGGGGAAGCTGTCTGCTGCATGTGGTATTTAATTCCGTTTCTTATTTTGTGGAGGACCTGATGGGACTGCTCCCATCAGACTCGTTTATTGTAGGAATCATGATGCTCTTATTCGAGGCAGCCAGCGCTGTACTTGTAGTCTTTCTTGTAAGGAGATTTCGGCATGAGACAGCATGAGATGTGTTACATTTTACCCCTCAGCCAGGGCAGCAGACAGTACAAGATCCGCTCCCATGCTCTGTCTGGGGACTTGACTTATGGGAGGCACTTCGCTATAATATTAGAGGAAAAGTTTTAAATGAGAAAGGGGCAGGGAAATGTCAATGTTGGTTGTGCAGGATGTGACAAATACATCGGTGGCGGCATCGTCTGTTAACCGAATACATAAATCACAATCTTCCATCACTCCTTTTAAAAAAGTGCTGAAAAAGGAAGTGGAGAAGAAAGCGGATGCGCTGCCAGAAGCAGATAAGAGTAGTTCTGCCTCAGCGGTACCGGATTCGTCAGATGGCGCAGTGACAGGGCAGACGACATTAAAGAATATCTTCAAACGCGCTTCAGAGAAATATGATATTTCATATGATTTTCTTGTAGCCGTGGCAAAGGCAGAATCGGACTTTGATACAAAATGTGTGTCGTCAGCAGGTGCAAAAGGCATTATGCAGATCATGCCGAATGAATGTAAAGAATTTGGTGTGACAGATCCTTTTGACGCAGAACAGAATATAATGGCAGCAGCGAAACTTCTCAAGGCACATTTAAAGAAATTCAATGGGAATTTCACTCTGGCTGCCGCTGCTTACAATGCTGGCAGTGGTACTGTGAAGAAGTATGGCGGAGTGCCGCCATATAAAGAGACACAGACGTATGTGAAACGCATCAGTAAATTTATGTCAGAGGGGGTAACTGTTCCAGACCGGAAAGTAACAGTGAGTGATAAGGATAAATATTCCGGAAGTGGTGGATCGACAGGGAATGAAACGAAATCCCCCGCTGTTAAGACGAATGCGTTACCTGCTGGATTTGATGCGGGAAAGTCTGCCACAGACAGTGATCTGGAGAAAGTCATGATATCCGTCGGTACGGGAGAGAGCAAAGTGACAATGACATATGGCGCATATTTAAAATATCTTGAATTAGGGACCACTGGAGTGGGCTGACTAAAGAATGGAGGAAGATATGAATATCTGGCATGATATTAGCAAAGAGAGAATTTTTCCTACGGATTTTGTGGCAACGATTGAGATTTCCAAAGGGAGCAAGAAAAAGTATGAGCTGGATAAGGAGACTGGCCTGATCATACTGGACCGTATCCTCTACACCTCAACCCATTATCCGGCAAATTATGGATTTATTCCGCGGACGTTGGGTGACGATAAGGATCCGCTGGATGTATTGGTGATCTGTTCGGAGGATATTGAGCCTCTGTCTCTTGTCCGCTGTTATCCGATAGGTGTTATGTATATGCTGGATAATGGGGCAAATGATGAGAAGATCATTGCGATTCCATATAATGATCCTATGTATAATTATTATACGGATATTTCCCAGCTGCCGAAACATATATTTGAAGAGATTCAGCATTTTTTCAGCATCTACAAAGATCTGGAGAAAAAGGAAACGGCTGTGAAGGAATTTGATGGACCGGTGGAAGCAGTGGCAGTCATTGAGCAGTGTATCAAAAATTATGAAAAGAAATATGGTAACTAAATCAGGATATATGAACGGAGGTGTGGATGATGAGTGATGGATTTGACCTGCTTGTCGATGATCCGGCAACCATGTATTGTGAAGAATGTTCCGGCAGGATGCAGAACAAAGGGAGCGGAAGATTTGTCTGTGTGGAATGTGGCTGGGAACATTTGACCGATTTTGGCATCGTGAAGAAATATCTTGAGGAACATGGTCCCAGGAACGCTATGGAAGTTTCCAAAGAGACAGGTGTCAATCTACCGACGATACAGCGGCTGCTTCGTGAGGGGCGCCTTGAGGCACTGGATGGTGAGACGGAGTATCAGTTGTGGTCGTCACCGTCGTCAAAATAACTTATTTGGGATTGATTGGACTGAGGAGCTGTACCATTGCCTGTTGGTACAGCTTTTCACTTTGTATTCTCCAGTTATCACACACATGTATGGCATCTGTCTCTGTTGCAACATCCAGTTCGAGATGAAACAGAACGTGAGTCCCCTCGCGCAGCGTACAAGAAGCGAGATAGGTCCCTTCCTTTGTGCGTTGGTAATCGCTGACAAGGGAACTTTTCTCTATGATCTCATATTTTTTCTCTTTCAGGTATTCACCAATCTCTTCTTTTATCTCAAATGCCAGCAGAGAGCCAAAAGACTCCAGGGTTTCCCTTCCCGTGTCTGTGAGCATATAATAGGATTGATGGTAGGTGGCATCTTCCCGGATCAGTTCTCCCTGCAGAAGATCGCCGAAAGCACTGAGTATGGTAAAGTAGTTTGTATAACCATGATTGATGACGAAATCAAAGATGATTCCCTGTGGCAGAGGTGTCCGCACTCTGTTTAGCATATATAATACGATAAGCTTATAGATGTTTACTGACTCATTTGGCATTCTTATCTTCCTTTCTGGCCCTGATAGATGTGTTCTTCTTTCATCTTTTTGTGCAGCGAGTTCAGGACATGGTGTTTGTTCCTGCTCCAGAGGGGAGCGATCAGAAGATCCTTTGGACCATCTCCGGTGAGACGGTGGATCACCATCCTTTGTGGAAGGATCTGGATCGCCGAAGTGATCCAGTCCAGATATTCTTCCATCGTAAGTGCTGCAAATTCCCCATTTCTATATTCAAGCGCCAGATCAGTTCCTTTCAACACATGAAGAAGCTGTAGTTTGATCCCATCAGAACCGCATTCTGCAGCATGAGCTACGGTCTGTAGAAAATCATTTTTGCTTTCACCGGGAAGTCCGGCAATGACATGGGTGACAACTTCCAATCCAGCATTTTTAAGCGATTCTACAGCGGTATCATAGACTATGGTCGGATATCCTCGGCGGATGTGCTGGGCAGTTCTTTCATGGATGCTCTGTAACCCCAGTTCCACCATTACAGGTTTGATCTGGCTGCACTCCCGTAACAATGTGACTACACTTTCTGGCAGGCAGTCTGGCCGTGTGGCGACAGACAGCATAACGATATCTGGATGAGCAAGTGCCTCCCTGTATAGAGATTCTAATCTTTCTGCTGGTGCATAAGTGTTGGTAAAGGATTGAAAGTAAGCGATGTAATGCCGTCCTGTCTGCTTCTGCCGGGAGACAAAACGGATCGCGGCGTTGATCTGTTCAGTGACAGAAGAGTGTTTACTGGCAAATTCACCAGAGCCTGCCCCGCTGCAGAAGGAACACCCACGGGTATCCAGTTTGCCATCCCGATTGGGGCAGGTCATTCCGGTTTCCAAAGCTGCTTTGTAGATTTTTTCCCCAAAGCGGTGTTTCATCTCATAATCAAGGGAATGGTATGGTTTTCCATCCCACAGGCAACGGTCAGCCATGGATGTAGTTTTTTACTGCAGCACTGACGGCATCGGCAACCCTCGGATCAAATGCTTCTGGCATAATGTTGTCCTCATTTAGTTCATCTTCCGGGACAAGAGAAGCGATGGCAGTGGCGGCAGCGAGTTTCATCTCTTCCGTGATCTGGGAGGCACGCCCTTCCAGGGCACCTTTAAAAATACCGGGGAATGCCACTACATTATTGACCTGATTAGGGAAATCCGAGCGTCCGGTGCCGACGATTCTGGCACCGGCCTTTTTGGCAAGGTCAGGCATAATTTCCGGGACAGGGTTTGCCATGGCAAAGAGGATTGCATCCTGGTTCATGGACGCTACCATTTCTTCTGTCACGATATCAGGTGCGGAGACACCGATAAAGATATCTGCTCCCTTCAGGGCATCTGCAAGGCTTCCCTCCTGTCCTTTTAGATTCGTGACTTCCATCATCTCTTTCTGTGCCCAGTTTAGATGCTGGGATTTGTTGCTGAGGATACCGGTTATATCACACAATGTCACATCTATAAAACCATAGCGGAGAAGCAGTTTGCTTATGGCGATTCCGGCGGAGCCAGCCCCATTGATGACGACCTGGCAGTTCTCCTTATCTTTGTGTACTACCTTTAATGCATTGATGATACCAGACAAGACCACGATTGCAGTACCATGTTGGTCATCATGGAAAACCGGGATATCCAGTAATTCTTTTAATCTGGCTTCAATCTCAAAACAGCGCGGTGCACTGATATCTTCCAGATTAATGCCGCCGAATGCTGGTGCTATATTCACCACAGTTCGTATGATCTCCTCTGTATCCTGTGTGTCAAGACAGATGGGAAAAGCATTGACACCTCCAAATTCTTTAAATAAAACGGCCTTTCCTTCCATGACAGGCATGGCGGCTTCGGCACCGATATTTCCCAGGCCAAGTACGGCACTGCCATCGGATACCACGGCAACGGTATTTGACTTGATTGTATATTTATAGGCTTCTTCTTTATTTTCAGCTATGATCTTACATGGCTCTGCCACTCCGGGAGTGTAAGCAATAGCAAGGTCTTCTCTTGACTTCACCTGGCATTTTGGTGTCGTATCGATCTTTCCGTTCCATTCTTCATGTAATCTGAGAGCTTTTTCACTTTGTGTTGTCATTTAAATCCTCCATTCTTAGTACATGGTAACCGTCACGCTAATCTCCATTCTATCATCTTTATTTACATAAGACAATATTTTTCTCTTGTACTTTTTGCATAAACTGAGTATTATAAGGATAAATATACAAGTTTGAAAGGAGTTATCCATATGACATACGAAGAGGCGCTGCACAAGCTGGCTCCAGCGGGGCAGGAACATCTGCTTCAATATTATGAGGAATTACCGCAGAAGCAGAAAGACAGTCTGCTGGGACAGATTGAGGCTCTAGATCTGTCTTTGCTGGAACTGATAAAGGAAGGAGTGGCAGAAGTCCCCAAGGGAAAACTGGAGCCGCTGGGGGCTTTGACACAGGAGGAAATTCAGGAGAGGAAAGACATATATGAGAAAAAAGGTCTGGAGGCCATTCAGGCATGTAAGGTAGGTGCAGTCCTCCTCGCTGGCGGACAGGGCACAAGGCTTGGGATGGATAAGCCAAAAGGGATGCTGAATGTAGGCATTAACAGGGAATTATATCTTTTTGGACAGTTGGTAAATAACCTTATGGAAGTGGTAAAGAAGGCAGATGCCTGGATACCACTGTTAGTCATGACCAGTGAAAAGAATAATGAGGATACTACTGCTTTTTTTGCGGAACATGATTATTTTGGATACAATAAGGATTATGTGTTTTTCTTTGTGCAGGAGATGGCTCCTTCGGTAAGCTATGATGGAAAGATCTATATGGAGGAGAAATATAAACTGTCTACATCACCCAATGGAAATGGCGGCTGGTTTTCATCACTGGTGAGGGCAGGGCTTCTTGAGAAACTTCAGGAATTTGGTGTGGAGTGGCTGAATGTTTTTTCTGTTGACAATGTGCTCCAGAAGATAGCAGATCCGGTATTTGTAGGGGCTGCCATTGATTCTGGCTGTGTCTGTGGCTCTAAAGTAGTGGCAAAAGCAGAACAAGGTGAAAAGGTAGGAGTTCTTTGCCTGGAGGACGGAAAACCTTCTATTGTGGAGTACTATGAGATGACGGATGAGATTAGAAACTCCAGGGATGAAAAGGGTCAGCTTCTCTATAATTATGGTGTTACCCTGAACTATCTTTTCGATATAGGGACTCTGACCAGGATTATGGGTGAGAATATGCCGACCCATGTTGTGGAAAAGAAGATTCCATATTTAAATGAGCATGCGCAATTGATAAATCCGGAAGAGCCGAATGGGTATAAGTTTGAGACGTTGGTTTTGGATATGATACACATGATGGACAACTGCCTGTCGTTTGAAGTGGAACGGAGGAAAGAATTTGCCCCCATCAAGAACCGTACCGGAGTAGATTCCCTGGAAAGTGCAAGGGAGCTTATGCGGGAGAATGGGATTGCCCTGTGATCTCCAAAAATCTGGTTGACTGCTTTCTATATTTCCGTTATAATAATCGGTGTATTGATATTCATTTCATTTTATGCCCAATTTCATATGGGCTATGATTCTAGATTCAATCATTCGATTTTTTCCAGCCGATTTAGTTTGACAACGGGTGAAAGAGGTAAAGAAAGGAAGCAAAATATGGATTTAACGAAGAAGACACTGGCAGAGTTGCGCGCAATTGCCAAAGAAAGAGGACTGAAGGGGGTTACAGCGCTTAGGAAACCTGAATTGGCGGCGAAGATCGCAGAAGTGCTGCAGCAGGATGCGGGCGATGAAAAGAAAGCACAGGCCGCACGAAAACAGGTGAAGGCAGTACCAGAGAAGGATATACAGAAAAAAGAAACAGTGAAGAAAGAGACTCCTAAGAAGGAACCGACAAACAGAGAGCCTGTCAAAAAGGAAAATCCTAAGAGGGAGGTACCAAGAAGGGAAAATCAGAAGGTTAGTCCAAAGGGGGCCTCTTATGCGGGGCGCGGACGGGCTTTTGCAAGAAAAACAACAGAAAACAGCAGCAATGCACAAGCAGAAAGAAAGACAGAACATCCAGAGCAGCACAGGACAGAGTATCAGGCTGAACAGCGTCCAGAGCGTACCGCACAGAATACGAATTATTATAATAACAATACGAATCAGAAACAGCGTTATCATGATGGGACAGATGGACTGATATCTATTATGAAAGACCGGCAGATCACAGATGTACACCCAACGGAACTCAAAGAGGTGGACAGTGGCATAACCAAAAATGGGATACTGGAGATCATGAGTGAAGGATATGGTTTCATCCGGTGTGATAATTTCCTGCCAGGAGAGAATGATGTTTATGTGGCGCCGCAGTTTATCCGCCGTTTTGGGCTTCGTACAGGAGATATCATTGAGGGGAATCTCCGAACGCGGAATACCAGTGAGAAATTCAGCGCGCTTTTGTATATGAAGAAAGTAAATGGGCGTTCTCCCAGTTATTTGTATAACAGGAAGAAATTTGAGGATCTCACACCGGTATTCCCAGATTTCCGCCTTCATCTTGAAACACCGGGAGCAGGGGTTTCCATGCGTATGCTGGATCTTATCGCACCCATCGGAAAAGGGCAGCGTGGCATGATCGTATCACAGCCAAAGACAGGAAAGACAACATTACTGAAACAGGTGGCGAAGGCAGTCACCAGAAATTACCCAAAGATGAATCTCATCATTCTACTGATCGATGAAAGACCGGAGGAAGTCACAGATATTAAAGAATCGATTGAGGGAGAGCGGGTGGATGTGATCTACTCTACCTTTGATGAGCTTCCGGATAATCACAGGAGAGTGTCAGAGATGGTGATCGAACGGGCGAAACGCCTGGTGGAGAGCGGGGAGGATGTTATTATCCTTCTGGACAGTATCACCCGGCTGGCGAGGGCATATAATCTCACGGTGACGCCAAGTGGACGTACTTTGTCCGGCGGTCTTGACCCGGCTGCGTTACATATGCCAAAACGATTTTTTGGCGCTGCCAGGAATATGCGTGAAGGCGGCAGCCTGACGATACTTGCCACGGCGCTGGTGGATACGGGCAGCCGTATGGATGATGTCGTATTTGAAGAATTCAAGGGAACCGGCAATATGGAACTGGTTCTCGACCGAAGCCTGTCGGAGAGGCGGATCTTCCCATCCATTGATATCCAGAAGTCCAGCACAAGGCGGGAGGATCTTCTTCTGAATGTAAATGAGCAGGAAGCGGTGACCAAGATCCGCAAGGCGTTGGGGGGCATGAAATCTGACCAGGCGATGGAACAGATTCTAAATCTGTTTAAGCGGACAAAAAATAATGAAGAATTTGTAGAAACTGTGAAAAAAATGCATTTGTAGGAAAAAAGACTTGCAATCATAGGGATACCATGGTATAATCGAGAAGCAGTTTTTGAGCAGGATAGTTATCCTTTATCGTAAAAGGAGAATATAAATAGTGAGGTGAAAAGGACATGAGAGAGGGAATTCATCCGGAATATTATCAGGCAAAGGTTGTGTGTAACTGTGGCAATGAATTTGTGACAGGTTCAACAAAAGAGGACATTCATGTTGAAGTTTGTTCTAAATGTCATCCATTCTACACAGGACAGCAGAAGTCTGTGGCAGCTCGTGGTGCGATTGATAAGTTCAACCGCAAGTATGGCTTGAAATAATTACTTGGATACAGGGGCAGAGCCGCGTGGCTCTGCCTTTTTGAGATTATGGGAGGGACACTTATGAAATACTCCGGTATTGGTGGTCAGGCGGTGATCGAAGGCGTAATGATGAAGAACAGGGACGAGTGTGCAGTGGCAGTCCGGAAGGCAGATGGCGGGATTGAGATAAAGAGAGAAACATGCAGGAATATCCGGGATCAGTATCGTATTGCACGGTTTCCTGTTATCCGTGGGATTGTTGCCTTTGCAGAATCCCTGGGCACAGGAATGAAAATGCTGAATTATTCTGCCTCATTGTTTGAAGAGGAAGAGGAGGCAAAGACCTCTGACAGTACGAAAGATCCAAAAGAAAAAAAAGAAAAGAAGGAGAGCCTTGTGATGGGATTTGTGATGGTACTTGCTGTTATCATTGCCATTGCAGTCTTTGTCATTGCGCCGTTTCTTGTCAGTGAATCTCTGCGAAAGATCGTCCGTTCCCCACAGCTCCGTGGTCTGATCGAGGGAGTGATCCGCGTGATCCTGTTTGTAGCATATGTGAAACTCATTTCCCGGATGGAAGACATTAAACGGGTATTTATGTATCATGGAGCAGAACACAAATCCATCAACTGTATCGAAAACGGATATGATCTGACTGTGGAAAATGTGCGTAAACAGAATACCTGGCACAAGCGCTGTGGCACAAGCTTTCTTCTGGTCGTTATGTTTGTCAGCATTTTGTTTTTTATGTTTATTGTGGTGCGGAATATGTGGCTCAGGATGGCATTTCGTATTTTACTGATTCCGGTTATCGCCGGTGTATCCTATGAATTTATCCGTTATGCAGGAAGCCATGATAATGTGGTCAGCAATATTCTCAGCAAGCCGGGTATGTGGCTGCAGGGGCTGACGACAGCAGAACCAGATGATCCGATGATAGAGGTGGCGATTGCTTCTGTAGAGGCAGTATTTGACTGGAAGGCCTTTGTGGCAGAAGAGGAAGAGCTGGTGGAAGAGATTTCTACTGAAAAGGAAACAGCTGTCACGGATGAGTCAGGCATTGAGATTTTTGCAGTGGATGAAAATGAAGAGGAAGACGATGAGATACTCAGCGCATTAGACCGCTATTTTGAGGCACCGAAATGATCTTGAGAGATGTACTGAAAAGGGGAGAAGAGGAGCTGTTGGCGGCAGGCGTACCAGAGGCAGGGCTGAATGCATGGTACCTGTTTTCCTGGTGTTTTGCCATGGAGCGCAGCGAGTATTTTCTTCGGTGGGATAGCGAGGCAGAAGAGGAAAAATGCCGAAAATACAGGGACATGCTGGCACTCAGAAAGACAAGGATACCATTGGAGTATATTACCCATGAGACAGAATTTATGGGGCTGGTATTTTATGTGGATGAACATGTACTCATCCCGCGCCAGGATACAGAGATTTTAGTAGAAGAAGTACTGGCATATTCTGCTGGGAAAGATATACTGGACTTATGTACCGGTTCTGGCTGTATTGGCATTAGCCTTGCAGTGTTGGGGAACTGCCATTCTGTGACGGTATCCGATCTTTCAGAGGAAGCGCTGCAGATAGCCAGAAAGAATGCGTTAGATAATAAAGCACAGGTAATCGCTGTCCAGAGTAATCTATTTGACCGTATCAGTGGGACATTTGATATCGTTGTTTCGAACCCTCCCTATATTCCGTCCAAAGAGATTTTAACCCTGATGCCGGAGGTACGGGATCATGAACCCCGGATAGCGCTGGATGGGGAGATGGATGGCCTGTCTTTTTATAAAACTATTATTCGGGAAAGCGGCAGCTTTCTGAGGGAGAGGGGAATGCTTGTTTTTGAGATCGGATGTGATCAGGCAGAAGATGTCTCAGCGCTGATGGAGCAGGCAGGATTTCAACGGATAGAGATAAAAAGGGATCTGGCAGGGCTGAACCGTGTTGTGAGAGGCGAATGGAGCAGTAAGTGTAGATAAAAATGGAGGAAATGTAATGTTTGATAAGCTGGAAGATATATTATACCGTTATGAGGAAGTTTTGAAGGAACTCAGTGAACCAGAGGTTTTGAATGATACAGCCCGTTATCAGAAGCTGATGAAGGAACAGGCAGACCTGGAACCGGTAGTGGCTAAATATAAGGAATATAAAGAAAAGAAAGCGGGAATAGAAGACAGCCTTGCCATATTGGAGGAGGAGACAGACGAAGAACTGCGGGAACTCGCCAAGGAAGAACTGAATGAGTGCAAGGGCAGCATAGAGGGAATTGAGCAGGAATTGAAGATTCTTCTTCTTCCAAAGGATCCCAATGATGACAAAAATGTTATTGTGGAGATCCGTGCTGGAGCAGGAGGCGATGAGGCGGCTCTTTTTGCAGCCGATCTCTACCGCATGTATTGCAAGTTTGCCGAGAGCAACCGCTGGAAGGTTGATACGATGAATTCCAATGAAAATGGGATTGGCGGATTTAAGGAAATTGTTTTTATGATTAATGGGACGGGTGCCTATTCCAGACTGAAGTATGAGAGTGGTGTCCACCGTGTCCAGCGTATTCCGGCCACAGAATCTGGAGGGCGTATCCATACTTCCACGGCGACCGTGGCGATCATGCCGGAGGTGGAAGAAGTTGAGGTTGAACTGGATATGAATGACTGCAGGTTTGATGTATTCCGCGCTTCTGGTAATGGCGGTCAGTGTGTCAATACGACGGATTCAGCTGTCCGCTTGACGCATATCCCTACAGGCATCGTTATTTCCTGCCAGGATGAAAAATCACAGTTGAAAAATAAGGATAAAGCATTGAAGGTGCTCCGTGCCCGCCTGTACGAACTGGAGAGGGCGAGGGCACATGATGCAGAGGCAGAAGAGAGAAGGAGCCAGATTGGGACAGGGGACCGCTCAGAGAAGATCCGTACTTATAATTATCCGCAGGGGCGTGTGACGGATCACAGGATCAAGCTGACACTGCACCGTCTGGATGCCATTATTAATGGTGATCTGGCAGAGGTTATTGACAGTCTCACAGCGGCAGATCAGGCGGCGAAACTGGCAAGGATGAATGAGGCAGGGTGAAATCGGGGGAATTTGTGCTGAATATTATGTCGTAGAATAAGGATTTGTACCAAAAAGAAAGGCTATGATTTGTCAAGCCTTTAATAATAATCCTATTTTTGGTTATTTTTTTATTTTGTCAATTTCAGTAAGATTAACACCTAAACTTGTAAGTGTCACTTATAATTCAATATACCTATCATGCATTGAATTATAAGTATCTGGTGCTATATCTTGAATTGACAGCATCCAGTTCTGCAGTCTTGAAAATTCAGTGACGCAGTCTTTTATAATATCTGCACCACTTGGCATACAATCACCTGCTTTCTATCATACAATCAGTTCTTGTAATACCAAAATAACAAACAATCAGGATAGTGTAAAGCATTTGATGGTAAATATTGAAATTCTGGGGAATGACATTTCTGCCTCATTTATTTTCTCTGTTCGTATCATTTTTTCATGACTTATCCAAAAGGTTTATTCGCCCCAAGAGACAGGGGATTTGACTGAAGATATGATAAGAACAGATTGATTACATAGGCATATTAAGATATAATATGAATAAAAGATGCTATCTAGAGGAATGAAAACAATTAGACCATCATCCGATTTACGGAATCACTATAGTGAAGTATCTAGGTAATGTCATGAGGAAAGAACCTCTGTAATAATACAGTAAATGGACGTGGAGATACAGCAATATTAGGATTACAGGATTATTACCAGATGAAGTTTAAAAGATTTATTGAGCATATGAATATTGAAGTGGTGCAATTTTGTGCAAATCTAAAGAAAATAGTGGAAATTGTCGAAAAAGTGTTATATAATCTCATCTTTGACAGTTGATTAGATAAAAAAGTGCCACAATCCTTGCATT
>CANRWA010000052.1 GCA_947643415.1 uncultured Clostridia bacterium
TCCATACTACCATAAACCTCCTGATTTTACAAGCCGGGAGCCAGCGCATTTCTGATTCCCGGCCTGTTTCTATTATCGTTTTTACATCTGCTGTATCTCATTTTTCAGCATATGCTTGATTTTGTCGCTCATGGTTTCCATGCTCGTCTTGCTGAAATGAACCCTCACAATGTAGGTAGTCCGGTCAATCTTGTTCACCAGTGCGGGAGCGTCCTTAGCCGGTGTTGTGGTGGTAGTGTCCTCTGTGATTTTCTCGTTATTCATAAATTCTCCTTCTCATGCAATCAAACTTTGTTATCCTTCCTCACAATCTCCTTCGCCGCCGCTTTGGTCGCCCTGGCTCCTTCCTCCCGGAAATTCTTACCAGAAAAGAGAACCGGCGCACACCGTTCCAGTATGCGGTCATAAATCCTTGCGTGGGCAAGGTCTGGCGGGTTCTTGATTTCTTCCAGTTTCAGGTTTGTCGTGACAATCAGCGGCTTCTTACTCCGATACCGGCTGTCAATGACGGTAAACATCTGCTCCATGGCATACTCGGTATTCCTTTCCACGCCTAAATCGTCAATGACAAGCAGGCTGTAATCGTCCAGGCTGGCGATAAAGGCCGCCCTGTCCTCGGCAAACACGCCGGTCAGCCGGTTCAGGATAGACAGGAAATTTGTCATCAGAACCGGCACATCACGGTCAAGCAGGGCATTGGCGATACAGTCGGCAAAAAAGGATTTCCCGGTTCCCACGTCACCAAAGAGCAGAAGACCGGTATTGTCCTGGTATGCCTCCTTCCAATGCTTTTCATAATCCAGATGTTTTGGTACAAATTTCATTGACCTTCTCCTTCCTACCAGATAAATAATTCCTCTCCCGACAGCTTGAACAGTGCCTCAATCAAAAAGTAATCCCTGTAAATAATCGTAAATTCGTGCTCTATATCATGATAAGCATCGGTACATTTCTCTAGCAGATAATCCACCTCCGATGAAAAATTACAACGCTTCTCACACAGGGTACGCAGCAGTTACAATGCCATATTGTAGTAACCCGTTTTTTTCACCTCGTCTGCCACCCTGGAAAGCTCGATGAGCCCACAGGCAAAGATAGCCGCAGCGGTGGAATCCTCCCACAAAACATTCTCCGGCTGGCAGAAATCCACCGGAATCAGCCGGTTTTGTGGGATCTTTGACAGCACATAATCGGCTACCCACTCAGCAGTATAAAGGTACTTTTCTTTTTTTGTATGCAGATAGCTCAGGGTAAATCCATAGAGCGCCCATGCCTGTCCCCTCGTCCACGCACTGCCGCGCCCATATCCCTGTCCGCCCACAGACTGCAGGAATTCCCCTGTCAGCGGATCAAATTCCCCGATATGTATCACTGATCCATCTTCCCGGATAAAATGCCGCATCACGGTATCGGCATGTCTCCTCACTATATGGGTAAATCTCGGATCCTTCACCGTCTCAGAAGCCCAATATAGCAGCGGAAGGTTCCTCATACAGTCGATAATCGCTGTCCCTGCTCCGTTCCACCACCGGCATCTTTTTCCTGATCCTGCCTATGGCGTCCTGTACCCATATTATCTACTCTTCCTTCATAGAAACCTCCCTGCCGTTTTTTGTTTGTCGCTGCACTCTGGCATTATTGTACTCTGTCTATGGCAGGAAAACAATATCCTATATCACCCTGTTTCTAACATTTCCTGTCTATTGGTTACTGGCAGCCTACGGATTGTCACTTCCTGGTATTTTTACATTTCCTCATTTGTTTAAATATTTTAATGGAATTTACAAATCCCTTGACATTAGTGTAATTTTATACTATTATAATTTTACATTAAAAGGAGGAACACAAAAAATGTCTTTATCTTTTGGAATTTTAGGATTTTTAAATTATAAGCCTATGAGTGGATATGATATAGCGAAAGCATTTGAATCTTCTCTACAGTTTTTTTGGCACGCCCAAAACAGCCATATTTATCTTGAATTAAAGAAGCTGGAAAAGAAAGGGTATATCTGCGGTGAAACAGTGATACAATCAGACCGCCCGAATAAAAAAATATTTTCTATTACGGAAACAGGCAAAAAAGGCTTTATGAATTGGCTTGCCGAGGGAGCAGGTGAAGAAGCCACACAGTTTAAAAGTTCTTTTCTTATGAAAGTATTTTTTGGCGGGAATATGACTCCTGCGCAAAGCACTGATATGTTAAGAAAATTTAAAACAGACTGCGAAGCGTATATTAAAAAAATGGAAGATACTCCTAAAAGCATAGATAAATATGGTTATAATAAGGAATCCTATCAGACAATGTACTGGCAGTTCACGGTTGACTTTGGTTATAGCTTTATCAAAAACTGTATAGAATGGGCAGAACGGTGTATTGGAAAACTGGAAAACATTAATGAACAATATCCAAAGGAGAATTAAATATGCTGCATATAGATAAGGAAAGGGGATTCACTTCTAATCAACTAAAGCTAATAGCGATTACAGCAATGACACTGGATCATTTAACATGGACACTGTTTCCCGGCTATTCTACGGAATGGTTTGTAATTCTGTTTCACATCATAGGCAGGCTTACAGCTCCTATTATGTGGTTCTTTATCGCAGAAGGCTACCATTACACACATGATATAAAGAAATACGCCGCAAGGTTGTTTCTATTAGCAGCAATCTCTCATTTTGCATACAATTTTTGTTTTGGAATACCTTTTCTTCCCTTTCAGACAACGGCATTGAATCAAACTGGCGTAGTATGGTCACTGGCATGGGGATTGGTTTTGCTATACATATATGACCAAAGAACATGGAAGTCTTGGCAGAAAATTTTTATTACTATAATTATCTGCTTGATTACTTTTCCGTCTGATTGGAGTTGTATTGCAACAATGGCAATCTTAGCCATTGGTACAAACAGGGGAAATTTTAAAAAGCAAATGATACATATGATGTTATGGACAATGGCGTATGCTGTTGTATATTTCTTGTTTATAGATAAGATATACGCATTGATTCAGTTAGGGACTTGTCTAACAATTCCTCTTTTGTGGCGATATAATGGAAAACGCGGCACATTTAAAGGAATTGGAAAATTGTTTTATATTTACTATCCATTGCACCTTTTCATATGCGGCATAATACGCATATTGTTATGGGGTATTGGATTTTCTACTGGAACAGGAAACTTTTAAGTTTATAAGAGGAGAAATATTATGCCAAAAGAAAATAAATTTTAAGGAAAAATGAAGACGGATATACTTGGAGGAAAATCAATATGGCAGAAAAAAATCTTTATCAGAAGCAAGGTATAAAACTTAATTATTATGAAATAAAAAACGAATTGCAGCCATTAGTACTTATTCATGCGCAAGGCGTTGACGCTGCAAGTTTCAAAAATGTATGGAAACACTTATCTAAGAAATATCATATTTATTCTATAGATTGCTATGGACATGGCGAAAGCCTGCATGACGCAAAACAATATAACATTGAAGACATAGGCCGTGCAATTATTTGTTTTATGGAAGATATTGTCGGGAAGAAAGCCTATCTCTTAGGACATTCTTCTGGAGGTCTGATTGCAGCTTATATTGCTTCACATACGGAACTATGCAGTTGCCTGATTTTAGAAGATCCGCCTTTCTTTTCTTCACAGGGCGAAAGGCGGAAAAATACTTTTCACTATGTTGATTTATCTACCATCTGCCATAATTTCATAAACCAATCAGTACATAAAGATTTTGTATTATACTATTTCAGCAACCAGTATGTGTGGAATCTGTTTCCCGAACAGTCAAGGGAAAAAGTACAGCAAAAAATGATATTTATGGCAGAAAAATACAGAAGGAAGCACCCCGGTAAAAATTTGAAAGTAATGTTCTGGCCCAAAGCCGCACTAAGCGCATTTCAGGGTATGAACAATTATGACCCTCTGTTTGGCGAAGCATTTTTTAATGATAGTTTCCATAATGGAATACGGCATGAAGATATATTAAAAAACATTAAATGTAAAACAATATTTATGAAAGCCCGATCAGAAGTCAATGAAGATGGTATATTAATGGCAGCATTAAGTGAAAAAGATTTAGAAAAGATTACAGAACTTGTTAAAGATTTCCATATTATCCGTTTTGATTGTGGTCACGGTATTCACATGGAAAATCCCAAAAAATTTACAGAGTGTTTGGTTCATTTGATTGATATGGGGAATTAACCTATTATGAAAGAAAAAAGAGTTATAATGATTTTAATTCCCATTATCAGACCAAATAACATATAAAACATAATAATTATGACGAAGACAACCGTCTGGTATTAAAACATGGAACAGTTGAGTTCCTTACTACTATGCATTATATAGAGAAATACATAAGGACTGGTAACTAGATGATTGAAATAGGTGCAGGGACCGGTCGGTATTCTCATGCAATAGCACGTCAAGGGTATGCTGTTGACGCAGTGGAATTACTTTAGTGTTAGGTCCGCTTTATCATCTATATAGCAAGGAGGATAAACGGCAGGCATTACAGGAGGCAATTCGTATTACAAAGCTAAAGGGCGTGATTTTTGTTGCTTATATTATATCCGATGGTTGTGCTTTGTTTATGCGTGAAGCAATTAATGCAATGGACGATGACACGTTTAATTTATATTTGAAATATCATTTTGCCACTTGTGAACGCAAAGATTTGGTAGGTATTACAAGCCATGCAATTGATATATTTAGAAAAGAGCATTGACATAATAATATCATTGGATGAGATATCTTTTCTAAAAAAATGATAAAAGCAAAAATAGCCTAGTGGGTTCTTTGCCACTATAAAAGAAGAATCCCCAAACTGTACAGCAATATGGTTTGGGGTTTTATTCCTCTGTCCAAATGGACTTGTAATCTCTTTTTGCCTATGGCATATGCAAAAATGTTTTTCAATATGCTTTTTGTGGAAAATTTTGTCCTAGCTCAACGGCGCTAATCCGGTATCAGCCAAGGGATATTATTTTAGATATAAAGAAAGTCACAGGCGGAAGCATTTTGAAATATCTGCCTATCTCTGCACTCTTCCACTGCGCCCGGTAGTTCAGGTTCCAGAGAACAGGCAATTCCCCGTCCCTGCGCTTCTTTCATGGCATATTCCGCCACTTCTGCTGCCTGTTCTGAAATAACGGAGGTGATCCCCGAAATATGTAATAGTGATGCATCCTGAAAAACAGCCTCCCAGTCAAATTCCCCAATCTTTACCTCTGTCATGGAAGAATAGCCACGGTCATAGACCGCCTGGGACGGACAGGGGCACCATTCTCAAGAAAATAAATCCCCATCCGCTCGCCGCCCCTGGCGACATGCTCAGTATTTCCCCCAAAAGAACGCAGTGTATGAATAAAAGACTGTCCGATGCCATGCGAGGGTACCCTGCTGACAAAGTAACTGTCCATTCCCAGCCCAGACAGTCACACAGTCACACAGCCACATTTGCCTCCCACCGCCAAAATATCGATTCATCCTGTCTGCCTGGAGAAAACGTGCGTTTCCCTCCGGAGAGAGACGCATCAGCGGTTCTCCCAGTAAAATAACCTTCTTCATCCTCCACACCTTATTTTCTGTACAAGTACAGCAGCCTCTCTTGCAGTCTTTGCCACTTCTTTATAATCTCCCCTTTTCGCAGCCTCCGTGA
The DNA here is from genome assembly GCA_947643415.1 of uncultured Clostridia bacterium. GTDB lineage: Bacteria > Bacillota > Clostridia > Lachnospirales > Lachnospiraceae > Eubacterium_F. The sequence continues at coordinate 5,670 of CANRWA010000052.1, forward strand.
TCCAGCTCCCCCCGCAGCAGACCACTTTGGAGAATGTAAGATACTCCGATACATTCTGCAGGGAAATACCACCTGTCGGCATAAATTTTACATTGGGATAAGGTGCTGACATAGCCCTTAATAATTTCAGACCGCCTGCTGCCTCCGCCGGGAAAAACTTGACGGTCTCCAGACCGCAGGACAGGGCAAGCTGGATATCGCTGGGCGTCATACAGCCTGGAATGACCGATACTCCTTTTCCCACGCAATATTCGACCACTTCTTTTGTGATTCCCGGGCTCACAATAAATGCCGCCCCTGCCGCCAATGCCTGATCCACCTGCTCTATGGTGAGCACCGTCCCTGCACCAAGCAATGCCTCCGGGCATGCCTCTCTCATGGCACGAATCGCCTCTGCTGCCGCTTCGGTACGGAATGTGACCTCTGCTGCCGAAAGCCCCCCCTCGCTTAACGCCTCCATAATCCGGACACCCTGCTCTGGACTGTCCACTGTCACAACAGGGATGATCCCGGTTGCTGCAATCTTCTCCATCGTCTTATTCATATTCTGATTCCTCCTTTCAAGGCTGTTTTCCGATATATGCCAGAATTCCGCCATCCACATAAAGAATATGTCCATTTACAAAATCAGATGCCTCAGATGCCAGGAATACGGCAGGACCCTTAAGATCTTCCGTCAGCCCCCACCTTGCTGCCGGTGTTTTGGCAATGATAAACTGGTCAAAGGGATGTCTTGAGCCATCCTCCTGCCGTTCCCGGAGCGGCGCCGTCTGAGGAATGGCAATATATCCCGGACCGATACCATTGCACTGAATATTGTATTCACCGTACTCGGAAGCAATATTCCTTGTCAGCATCTTCAGCCCGCCCTTCGCTGCCGCATAGGCAGAGACTGTCTCCCTTCCCAGCTCACTCATCATGGAGCAGATATTGATGATCTTGCCATGGCCTTTCTTTATCATAGTGGGAATCACAGCCTTTGATACGATAAAGGGAGCATTCAGATCTACGTCCACCACCTGGCGGAACTGCTCTGCTGTCATATCACACATGGGAATCCTCTTAATGATTCCGGCATTGTTCACCAGAATATCGATCCCTCCAATCTCCCCCTCTATCCGTGCAATCAGCCCGTTGACAGCTTTTTCATCCGTTACATCACACACATAGCCACTGGCATCGATCCTGCCTCCTGATAAACAGCCATGCCCCTGTCACAAATGCAATCTTTCCTTCCAGTGAAAATTTATCCATAATATTCATCATTTCCTCTCCTTCCCTGTCATGATTGACGCCATTGAACTACATAAGTTCCCAATTCCTGATATTGTCCATATCGTCAAACGCCTGGTTCTCTCCCGCCATTCCCCAGATAAACGTATACGATTTTGTTCCTGCCCCGGCATGGATAGACCAGCTCGGTAACAGCACTGCCTGTTCATTTCTCATCACAATATGCCGCGTCTCCTGCGGTTCCCCCATATAATGCATCACATAGTCTTCCGGCTCCAGTCCGAAATATAAATACACTTCCATCCTCCGGGTATGGGTATGGCAGGGCATGGTATTCCATATGCTCCCTAGCTGCAGTGAGGTTATCCCCATCACAAGCTGGCAACTCTCCACCTGCTCCGGCAGAATATACTTACATATGGTTCTGTGGTTGGATTCCTCCAGGATACCCAGTTCCACTTTATTTTCATCTTTAATAATCACCACTCCTTCTTCTGCCGCCCCTGTGACCATACGGTCCACATGGCTGTAAACCATATTTACTTTATCTGCTTCAAACAGATCCTCCATAAGAAATTCATCCCACAGTTCTTTCGTTGTATACCGCTTCACATCCTGCGGTGATGTACTATATCGTATCTCCATGATAACCATCCTTCCCATGTTTTTTACCATTGTATCATTTTCAGGGAAAAAAAACTATAGTCTGCCTTGTCATTATCTTATGGAAAATAGTATGGAGGATGTTATGTACCAGATTACCTGTAGCGGCTGTTACGCAAAACACCCCGCCCCCTTTGCCATGAACCGCCCGGCCGGTATCCCTGAATACCTGCTTTTATTTATCCATACGAAGGTCCGTTTTATCGTAGGGGATAATCCTTTTGAAACAGAACCCGGCCAGCTTCTTTTGATCGATAAAAATCTGCCCTATCAGTATTCTGCCCTGGAAAACTATTATATGGACGACTGGATGCATTTCGACTGCCTGCCGAATGAAGGACCATCGCTTTTTCCTGATATACTGAACAAACCCATCACTCTCGGAAATGCCTCGCGGGTCGCTTTTTATATCCGTCAGGTTCTGTGGGAATTTTCTTATGCTCCGAAAGAATTCGGAAACGAAAATGTAGATATGCTGATGCATATTCTGATGAATCATGTCAGGGATGCTGTCTGCTGCCACCATGAAAAACATTTCTACAGTCCCTATTATGCCAGACTTCAGGAAATACGGCTGCGGTTTCAATCAAATCCCGGCATGGAAAACAACCTGGAGGACCTGTGCCGCTCCCTGTCTGTCAGTCCTTCTTATTTCCAACATTTATACACGAAACTTTTCGGGGTGTCTTTCCGCAGTGATATAATTTCTATGCGGGTGGAATATGCGGATTAGTTAAAAACTGCCTTGCTTACCCGATCTGATCCAGTGCTGCCTGTATGGTTCCTCCAGTGAGGATTCTTCTTTGGGGTCATGCACTTTAAACTCCAATATAATTCCATCTTCCCCCTGCCGCAGCGGCCTCAGCATTACGTCATATCTTCCAAACCCACTCTCCCTGTTGGAAGTAACCTCATACCGCCCCGCAAGTTCCACTAACAGCCCCATATAAGCATTCATATCTCAGCCCAACATGGCATAAACCGGATACACTGTCAGATATCTCATAAAGTCAATCCCCTGTACATACAGAGCCAGTGGGACAACGAAGATCACAGCCCCCACCAGGACTGTCTGTATAAAGTTCTTTCTCCAGTAAGACAAAAACATCACACAGAGTGCCAGCAGGCTGCAGATAAAGATCTGTATTCCCACCGCTGCCACAGTAAAGACCCAGATGGGGACATCAGCGGGCAGGTTCTGATATCTTGTGATGGAATGGATCCTGCTGCCCCATTGATGGATAGGGAATATCTTCTGCAGCCAGATTCCATGAAAGATCCGGATACACACTGGCAGAAATCCCCCGGCCAGTATACATATCCAGGCTTTTTTCCAGATGACTTTCTTCATCCCATGCATACTGGAACAGATCAGCAGATCTGTCCTATTCTGGTATTCCATGGCAGCAGAATTACTGAACATCAGCAGAATGCCAATGACAAACACCAGAAGTTCCATCTGATATCCCTCTCCCCATACGCCGAATAGATAAAGATATCCTGTATCATATATAAAAATACCACCACTCTCCTGTATACGCTCATACTGCTGCCATGCCCGCTGAAAGGCAGGATAAAATATCATTACAGCACTCCATCTGTCCCTCTGCTCAGCCGCCTGAACCTCACTTAGCTTTCCCTCTGCTGCCATCTCATTGATCTGCTCGATCTGCCGGGAAGCATTGTCATAACGTTCCTTCTCAGAGAACAGGATCTCTTCCTTCTTCTCTGTCAGCTCCCCCTCCAGATCCATCATCAGATCCTTGTAATACTGCTCCCGGACAGACAGCTTATGATTCTGGGATGCATGATACCATCCCGTCAGCAGCAGGCATCCCAGCAAGACCAGAAAAGCACGGTTGGTGATAAAGACTTTATGCCATTCATGCCAGAAAAGGCTGGTACAACGAAAATTAAGTTTTGGATAGTTTGACGCAGAATGTTTTTCTGAGAGTGCGGCTTCACAAACGCAGGCGTAGCGGTGGCTACGTCGAGGCTTGGGGAGTCGTGCTATCGGAAAAACAGGCAAGTCAAACTGCCAATTACTTAATATTCGTTGTACTAACAGGCCCCGGCGAGAAAAGACCTGCCTGAAAGGCGCAGGCCCGGCACCGGGGAATCTCCCCCTTTTAGTCAGACGCAGGCTTTCTGTCCCAGAAAACTTTCCCACAAGGAAAAAATTATTTCCCCTGCAAAATGCGGCGACTACCAAAACACAGCCTGTGGCAAAAAAAAGCAGGATCAGCAGCAAAGAAAGGCCTGTCCGGGCTGCCGGGATTCCTCCTATATCGAAATTCAGGTAATCCCCATAAAGATTTTCTGTGTGAAACACCCCCATCAGATTCATGTATTTGAGTATGCTCATACCACCGACAGCAGGAAGCAGTTCGTACAACAGGATATTTCCCACCAATGTGACGGTGCCCACCACAAAGGGCAGTATTTTCCGATGTCCCAGTATCGTAACAAACTGCAGCAGCAGTCCGAAGCAAAAGGCCACTATCGCTTTTGTCAGCACTGAGTACACCATAAATTGCCCTAATGTCATGGTATAACAGCTCTGCATATATTCCGATACCGACTGTATATCTCCTGACAGGTCCCAGAATCCTGCAGTAATACCATAGAACAACCAATTACTCCCATACAACAAGATACCAAAGAGCACACAACTGGTGCCAAGTGCTGCCATCCTCGCCAGAATATCGGGAAGTATGCCCTGTTCTGTCCCCCTGGTAATGAAAAACAGTTTCTTCTCCTTTTCTTCCATAATTCCCCAGACAGCGAAAAGAAAAGTTCCGACGAAGAACAGGATCCCCGTCACCGGACTGTCTATAGCGGATACCGGTCCCTTGGAAGGAGTCCACCTTACATTCTCCCCTGTCCTGCGCTGATAGTCCTGCCTGCTCTTCCTGATATTTCTCTGTGAAAATCCTGTTTTTCCCCTCTCTTCTGAGGCTTCCGCACCAGAACCGGCAAAAATCGAGATCCCACTGAGTTCTTTCTGGTTCTCCTGCATCTCCTGAAGATACTCTCCATAGTGCGTGACTGGTTCTGCCTCCTGATATAATTCATTGGTCAGGGTAATCTCCTGAGCGAGGGATTCCGTAAAGAGAAGGAATTCTCCCTTCTCATAAACCGGAGCCCATTTCCTGAAGATTTCCTGATGCTCTCTCGAAAGCTCTTCTAACGAATTCCCGTCCCTGCCTGACCAGGCAGCGATCTGTTCTGTCACCCGCAGCCCCTCTAAATCTTCCGCCCTGGACTGCAGCCATGCCTCTTTTTCCCTTTCTGCCATAGGTGCCAGAAATTCAGCCGCTTTCTTATAAGATAGCAGGCCTGGCTTGTTTTCCGTAGCTCTGTTGCCATACCACTGTAATCCTGTATTGACAAACAAGATTACCAGTAAAAGAATCATTAACTGCTTTTTCCTCCAGATCTTTGCCAGTTCAAAACGTACTAATCTCATCCTTCTGTGCCTCCCTGAATTTATGCATATAAATCTGTTCCAGTCCAGACACTCCGTATTCCGCACACAGATGTTCCACTGTATCACAGGAGACAATGTGTCCTTCCTTTAACAAAATGATCCTGTCAGCGATCCGCTCCACATCCGAAACCACATGAGTGGAAAATAACACGGTCTTCCCCTTTGCGATCTCTGCGATCTTCTCCCGAATCCGCACACGCTCTTTTGGGTCCAACCCGGCAGTGGGTTCATCCAGCACGATGAGTTTTGGATTCCCCAGAATTGCCTGGGCAATGAGGATACGCTGTTTCATACCGCCGGAATACCCTCCGATGGGGCGGCCAGCCTCTTCCTGCATATTGACACTGGCAAGCACCCGCTGGATCTCCTGGCTCACCTCAGTTTTCTTAATCCCCTTTAACGCCGCCATATAAGCAAGGAAACGGCGCCCGGTGAAAGAATCATATAACCCCTGCTGCTGTGGTGCATACCCAATCAGCCTCCGGTACTGCCGCCCCAGGGAGGAGATCTCCTTTCCCTCCCACAGAATCTCACCTCCATCTGCTGACAGATTGCATGTCAGCAGATTCATCATTGTAGATTTCCCTGCTCCGTTCGGTCCCAGCAATCCATAAACTCCCTCTGTCAGAGAAAGGGAAACCTGATCCAGGGCAGCTTTCTTTCCATATCGTTTCGTCACTGAACATATCTCCAGCATATCACTGACCCTCCTCCTTCATCTCTATTTTCTGAAAGTTACCAATACTCTTGTACAAATCCTTTTTGTCTATCAGGCCATATTGATACCGGGAAATCTCCCATGCCCCTTTCTCTTCCTTATCCTCTTTGGCATCATAATCATAAACCAGCAGCACCTGACTCCCTGTATCGCCCTTTATCTCCAGTTCCCATCCATTGCACTGGTTTACCAGGGTGCAGTGGCTGATCTCTCCCGTATTGATATCCACAAAGTAAATATGCGGCTTTGTCTGATCCCATGCCTGGCAGCGCAGCTTATCTGACATCGTCCCCTCAATGAAGTTCTGTTTCAGCCTGGCCAGCATCTTTGCTTTTCCTGTCTTTAAATCCACCTTCTGGACCGTTCCTTCTTTCTCCCTCGACACATAGAGAAAATTTCCCAGAACAGCTGTGCTATTCTCTGAATCCGGATCATTCTTTATAGAATAAATCTTTTTGATAGAGCCATCCGCCGGATCCAGGCTGGCATAAACCTCACTGGAATCCTTTGCGTATTTCCAGTATTCCTCCTTATCCAGCGCCATTTCTTCCTGCCAGGATAGATTTTGGTTGTATTTTGTGCCCTGCAGGATCACTCTGTCACCACAGCCTCCGGCGACATACCATCGAATCTTATTATCTGGCTGCAGAGAGCACACTGTCTCCATCACAGAATCTCTCGTCCTGAACCGGACCAGCTTCCGCTCCGTCGCTGTATGCCAGGTGGCCTGCTTTTCTGATATGGCATTTACCTTCTTCGCTGCCAGGTACATATTTTCCCCATCACACAAGACAACCTGATCCACTGTGACATCCTGTTCAAAGGTATATTCTTTCTTTCGGCTGGATCCATCCCGGTTCATGGAATAGATGACAGTGGGGAGTTTCTGTCTCTCCGGCAAACCCTCCTTCTCATCAAAATACAGATCCGATGCTATCGTATTTTCATCATCCTGGTCTTTGCTGACAAGCCAAAGACGATTATTCAGCACGAATAGAATACAGTCGTCCCCGAACTCTTCTTCCGGCAGAACCGAAGTACAATTTTTATCCTTATGCTTACAGCCCGGCTCATTACACAGGTATACTTCCTTCTTTGTGGCAAAATCCATATACATGATGTGCCTTCCCCGCAAATCTTTTCCTAATTCAACAGAATTTCCTGTAATATAATAATATCCCTCTGAGGTCATGAAACTCATCTGCCTGTCATTCAGAAGCCGCAGGCTGCCCACCTTCCCTGCTGTGTTCTCTGATTGTTTCTGTGAAGTCCCTGTTTCATTCTGTGGGGCTTCTGCCCCTGCCTGGGAAGCACTTCTGTCTGTCCGGACCGAGCTGGTGCTTTCCTGCCCGGCATGGCCTGACGCTTTTTCCTGTCCTTCTTTCCCTGCGCCACAGCCCGACAGGAACAGACACAGAGTAAGAATCGAAGCGATCAATTTTTTCCTGTTAAATATAAATCTGCACATAAAAAAGCGTTGGCTGAAAACCGCAACGCTCCAAGAATTGCCATAGGCAATTCTTGCTCCACACAAAGCGAACTTTCCCATAAGATAAAAAAACCTCCTTGATCATTTCTTTTTCCAAAGAGCTGTTAGTAAATAACTTTACAGTTCCTTAGATCCATCAAGGAGATTCTATCAGCTAAAAGTCAGAAAACTGTCATGTTTTTAAAGTTTTTCTGACTGTGCTGCCGGAATAGAGATCTTTGCCTCCGCACCGCCATCACTTTTATTGCGTAATTCCAGCTTTCCGCCCAGCTTGCGGCAGAGGATACGGCAGATGGCAAGACCCATTCCCATATGTCCATCCTCTCCCCCTGCTGTCGTAAAATAAGTGCTCTTTCCAGATAATACCTTCCCTGGAAAACCAGAGCCATCATCTGATACCTGTATTATAATAGCATTCTGGCCTGCCATAAGGTCAATCTGTATGTTCTCTCCTGCATAGCGGGCAGCATTAGATACCAGATTTTCCAAAATCCGGTAGAGCACTGCTACGTCTGCCATTCCCTGCAGCTCATCTGCCCACTTCTTTACCGTCAGCCTTTTATCTTCCCTCTCTGCCAGCAGGCCCAGCTCTTCTTCCATATCTGGCATAAGTTCTGCCAGATCCACTAATACCGGATAAATCTCCATTTCCTCCAGTCTGCTGATGTCCCGCATGGAATCCGTATATTGTTCCAGTCTCTTCGCTGTCAACTGCAGATTATCCACCATTTCCTCCATCCGTCCTCTTGTCAGGCTGCCATTGGTAAGGTTAAGTTTCAGATACTCTGTATAAGTCTGGATAATAGTGATGGGATTTCTCAAATCATGGGCAACAGACGCCTGCAGGCGTTTGCGCTCCTCTAGCATATTCCAGAGAGACTTGTTATTCCGGTATAATGTCTTCCGCATCTCCTCAAAGGAGACACAGACTTTCCCCAGTTCATCTTTCCCTGGCGGCTGCAGTTCAAATTCCAAATCCTGCTGCTGGATCTTTCCAATCGCATACTCCAACTGACCGATGGGCACCGACAGCTTGTGCCGGTAAAACCACATGGCACAAAACAGGATCCCAAAGATGGCATATAATGCCGGCAGTACCACCATGCCGGTTCCAAGGATCCGATATGCCAGCTTTCTCTTTGGCGTGAGTGTATCATATCCGCTCTCTGCCTTGGTGACGCCATAGTTTGTTATACCTTCATAAGTCTTTTTCCCCCCGCTTTCTACAGATGAACCAGCTCTCACAGGAACCTTCTGGTTCTCTGTGTCCAGATTGATCAGCAGCACCCAGGTTTCCTTATCGCCATTACTGTATTCTGTCTCTATGGTGAGATATGCAATATTGGTATTTGGCAGCAGATAACTTCTCCCCCACAGACAGAACAATATGGTAGCCAGCGATAGCAGCACAGTCAGGCATACCATTACCAGCACTGTACATATAAATGCCTTTCTCAATGAAAGGTTTCTCCATTTCTCTCTTATGCGTTCCATTTATATCCCATCCCCCAGACTGTCTCTATAAAGTCCTGCCCTGTCGTTTCTTTTAATTTTGCCCGGATCTTCCGGATATGCTCCTTCACCGCATTGCTGTCCCCCTCTCCATCGATCCCCCAGACTGCCTCATAGATCTGCTCCTTGTCAAACACCTGTCTGGCATTCTCTGCCAAATAACGGATGATCTCAAACTGTCTTCGGGAAAAGGTGATCTCCCGGTCCTCATAAATTGCTATCCTCTCAGACAAATTAAGCACCAGTTTTCCTGTCACCAACAGGGAATTTCTTGCATTTGACCGGGTCTCCCGGCGCAGATGCGCCTCAACCCTCGCTGCCAGCTCTTCCAGGCTGAAAGGTTTGGTAATATAATCGTCGCCACCGATCTGCAGCCCCTTGATCCGATCCTCTTCTGTGATCCGCGCTGTCAGAAAAAGGATCGGGCAGTTTACCAAAGGACGAATCTTCACACAAAAATCGTATCCGTCAAAATCTTCCATCATAATGTCAAGCAGGATCAAATCTGGCTCCCTGCCAAGAAGGGACATGGCTGTGCCTCCATCATTGGCAGCGTAGACCAGATATCCCAGGTCGGTAAAATGCTGCTTCAGGAGATCCGTCAGCATCTTTTCATCATCGATTATCAGCAGTGTGTACACCGGCAACGCTCCTTTCCCAGTCAAAACACCGTATATTGATCCACATCTGGGCGATCCTCTTATTGGCCTCTTCTGAAAAGCAATTCATGACAGCGCTGCGCCGCAGAACTTCTTCTGTTGGGTACTGTGCATACAACTGCCGTTCCAACTGCTCCCGTTCTGTCACCAGAATATGGTCATGATCTTTCCCGAAAAAGTACTCCATCGAATATTCTGCCGTATCTTCGCTGTCCTCCTCCGCTCCATAACAGTAATCCGCATATTGATAGATCAGATCACTGTCCCCGCCGGAGATCACAGATGTATAACCGATATAATACATATTGCGTATCACATTATCCGGACGCGACAGAAAATTGATCCAGCCTTCGGCCGCCTGCTGTTTCCGTTTATCCTCTTCCAATCCGTCTTTCATCATACACCAGCCATCAAACCAGAGGTTACTGCATTCCTCCGGAACGGCATAGGCAAGCTCCACACCATCCTCTTCTGCCTGGTCCAGCGAATAGACAGCATCTCCGGACCACTGCATATTCGCCACTACCTTACCTGTCACCAGATCCGCCTTACCGCTGTCTGTCTCCAGGGAATAAGCATTTTCCCTCATGTCTGTCAGGATCTCCTCCACCTTGTCCACGGTCTCCTGGCCCGTATCATTCAGCCATTCTGAGATAGTCTGCAGATAGTTGCCGCTCTGCAGAAAGGCGGGCTGAAGAAGTTCCTTTTCGTGAAGGATCCCAAGCCCGACAAAATAAGAATCCCTCACACTGTCTTTCATGGTGATCTTTTTATAATAGGCATCATCAAGAAGCATGCTCCAGTGGGCCACCGCCTCCCGCGGTACCTGATCCGGATTGTATACGATCCCCATAATCCCCCACATATAGCCGGCACCGTAGCGGCTCAGTTCCTGCCCATCCCATCTTAATTCCTGAAATACAGATTTGATATAAGGGGAGATTCCATGGATATAATAATTCCTGTCATCTGAATGGTCAGAAAATTTCTCAGAAAATGCCTGAAGCCGCCCCTCCTCCATCAGTTTCATAATCATGTACTCAGAGGGACACACAACATCAAAGGTATTGCCCAGCGACATCTGGTTATATAATTCTTCATTTGTGCCATAGGTAGAGTATTCCACCCTGACTGTCTCACCATAATTTTCCTTGTACCATTCCTCGAAATCTTCTATCAGGGAATTCCTGCCCATAATCCTGGTGCCATCTTCCAGCAGAATCTCTTCCTCCTCAGTCCAGCCGCCCTCATCAATATATTCCTCTGAATTTGCCACCCGGAGAACTACCTCACCACCATCACTCTGTCCGCATCCGGTAAGGGCGGCCAGGCAGCAAAGCAAAAAGCATAGAACAAGAGAACAACTCTTTGCCGATGTCATTCGATTCATATACCGCCCTCCTTTTCCCTTCCCGGACGCACATTCATCAGAACTACAGCTATGGCCACGATCAGAAAGATCAGTGCAGACAGTGCCCAGAGAGCCGTTTTTACTTTAGTCTGAGCCCCTTTTGTGGCATTTACCACATAGGTGCTGATCGTGTCAAATACTGCCGGTTTCGTATAAGTTGTAATAAAATAATCATCCAGTGATAATGTCACCGCCGTGATAAATCCTGACACCATTCCTGGTACCACTTCCCGGAACACCACCTTCCACAATGCCTGGGAAGGGGTACAGCCAAGATCCAGGGCTGCCTCATAGATAAATGGGTCCATCTGCTTCAGCCTGGGCATCACAGACAGATAGACAAATGGCGTACATAATGCTGTCTGTCCGATGACCAGCGGCACATACGTATCCTTATCCAGTCCAAGAAATACGATCAGCAGAATGCACACAGAAAATCCTGTGACAACATCTGCATTTACCACCGGAATCTGGTTGGCAAACTCCAGTCCTGCCCGGAACCGCCGACTGCTGTAAAAGGCGCCGACTGCCCCCAGCGTGCCAAGAAACACCGATATAAAGGATACAACAAGGGCAAGGATAACGGTACCCCGTATCATGCCAAGAAGCTCTGGCGTTGTAAAAAGCGTCACATAATTCTTCAGGGAAAATCCACGAAGTGCACCGATCATAGTAGATTCGGTAAAACTGTACACAGCCAGGACCAGGATAGGCAGATACAGAAATATCAGAATAAGAAAAAGCCACAGGCTCTGGCATATTTTCTTTTTCACAGGCTGGCACCCCCTCTCTGCCCCTCACTATCGCCAAATCTTTTGCTGATCAGAGAGATAAGAACGATCATCAGAAGCAGGATAGTGGAAATCATGGAACCATTGTTCCAGTCATAGGAACTGAAATAACTCCCGATAAGGCTTCCCATTATATATGTGCTGTTATACATCATATCCAGTACAACATAATTTGTCATTGCCGGGAGAAACACCATAGTCACCCCACTTATGATCCCTGGCATGGACAGCGGAAGCATGACTTTCCAGAATATCTTCCAGCCCGACGCCCCCAGATCCGCCGCCGCCTCCAGAAGCTGGTTATCCATCTTCAGCAGTGAAGTATACACTGGCAGTATCATAAAGGGCAGAAAGTCATAAGTCATGCCAATGATGGTATTGAGAAAGGGATACCAGGCAAGATTTCCCTCTATCACACTGAGAATCTCCTTCAGCGCTGTGACACGGAGGGTAAAATTAATCCACATAGGTGTGGCCACCACCATCAGCAGTACCCCTCTGTGGGAAAAAGGCCCCCGTGCCAGTATGTAGGCTGTGGGGTAGGCAAGAAGGAGGCAGATCAGTGTGGTGGCAAGGGCAATGATAATACTGTAAATCAGTGTTCCTGTTGTCCTGGAATTGGAGAAGAACGCCAGAAAATTCTCCATCGTAAACTGCCCTTTTCCATCAGTAAAGGCATAGTACAGTACAACAGAAAGCGGCAGTATGACAAAGAGAAACAGAAAAACCGCATAGGGTATACTCAGGTGCTTTCTTGCAAAGGTCATCTCCTTCTTCTATCCTTTCATCTTATAGTGTATCTTTTCTTCCGGGACTATCACACTGACATGGTCCCCAATATTCCAGAGCCATTCATCATTCACGTAATAATCCAGGTCATTCCTGCTCCGGACGGTATAGCTGTAATGATCTCCCTTGTAAATGATGGACACAATCTCTCCCTGTATCAGCCCCTCTTCCGGATCATCACTAAGCCGGGCATCCTGGGAATCAAAAGAAACCTCAAACTGGATGCCGCTTACCCTCACAACCCTTCCCTCTCTGGAATACAGTACGCCGTCTGCCACTCTGGAGCCGGGATACAACCGGGACAGATCCGGTCTGAGTACACCATCTGTCAGCCGGAGCTGCAGTTCCTCATCCATAGTACCGGTATAATGGTTCTTTGTCATATCATATGGCATGATATGAATGACAGAGGGAATCAGGTCTATCCCTGTCCTGTGTCCTTTCGGATAAGAAGATGGACATTGTGCCACAATCTCATATTTATCACTCTGCACCGTGATCTCATGAAAAGTACCTTTGAATACAGAAGAGATCACCTCTCCCTGTATCTTTCCCCCCGGCAGCTCTGTCAGAGTGACATTCTCTGGGCGTATCACAGCATCTACTTTCGTTCCCACAGGATAATCATCTACACAGTCAAATTCCGTATCACAGAAAGTAACTTTCTTTTCGCCAGTCATGAACCCATTGAATATATTACTCTCTCCAATAAAGTCCGCCACAAAGGGATTCTTAGGCTTTTTGTAGATTTCCTCCGGCGTTCCTGCATGTTGTATCCGGCCATGTGCCACTACCACGATCTTGTCTGACATGGTAAGTGCCTCTTCCTGGTCATGGGTGACATAGATAAATGTGATCCCAAGTTCTTCGTGCATCTGTTTCAGTTCCAACTGCATCTCCTTGCGCATCTTATAATCCAATGCTCCCAGCGGCTCATCCAAAAGAAGGATCTCCGGTTCATTGACAATGGCACGGGCGATTGCCACACGCTGCTGCTGTCCGCCAGACAGGGTCGTTACTTTACGTTTCTCAAATCCTTCCAGGTCCACGATCTCAAGGACACGTTTTACCTTCTCCTGGATCTCCTGCCGGGGGATCTTCTTTAGTTTCAGACCAAAGGCAATATTTTCATATATATTCAGGTAAGGAAACAATGCATATTTCTGAAAAACGGTGTTCACCGGCCTCTTATTCGGAGGCAGCTTGCTGATATCCTTTCCGTTCAGGAAAATCTCTCCTGACGTCGGGATCTCAAAACCGCCGATCATGCGTAGAAGGGTCGTCTTGCCACAGCCCGATGGCCCCAGAAGGGTGACAAATTCTCCCTTCTTTACCTCCAGGCTGAAATTATCAATAACCGGTATATCGTTGGCATAGTTCTTTTTAATATTTCTTAATTCGATGATGGTCTCCCTTTTCTCCACAACATTTTCCTCTTTTCCGCAGCAAACTCAATGGCGCCATTGAGCCAGATAGTATTTGTCTGGTTCGTGTTCCCGCCCCTTTCCTGTCATCTCCTGTCCATATCCATCTGGATCTGCTCCAGATAATGCAGAAAAGTACCCGAATAGGTAGAGATTTCAAAAGACGGGTCCATCTCTGCCAGTTTAAAATTTTTAGGACCGCCAGCCTGCATGCGGTCCCAGAATTTCTTTAGGTCAGAAAAGGGCAGATACATATACTTTTCCTTTGATTTAAAATAGATCAGAAGAAAGGCAATTCCATCCTGCCCCTCATAATCTGACATAAACTCCATCTGGTGTTCATGCACATTATTTCCCAGGGCAAAGGTCTCTGTGGCACACTCCTTTGCATCAAAACAGATCGGTATGCCCTGTACCACACCAATATAATCCACTGTACTTTTCTGGTCAAAATAGGCCAGTGTGATACGGCGGGTCTCCTTGTCTATCTTCAAAGGTTTGATAGGGGTTGGCACCTTCTGCACCAGTGCCAGTTTCTGCACCCGGTATTTCTCATTGGTCATATTAATGATCTCTTCCAGAAAGGCGCCCCGCAGGCCCCGTGAATTCCATGTACCCATCATTTCCCCCTTCCCACACCGTCAGGCCAGTGGCTGATAAACGATCTTTCCTTTGATCTCTTCTGCCTTTTCCTGACTGACAAGAAGTTCCAGAAGTTTCAATCCAAATTCCATCGCTGTGCCAAGGCCTCTGCTTGTCACAATATTTCCATCTACCACTACAGGATCCCGTGACACCTCTGCCCCTGTGAGATTTACTTCATGCTCTGGAAAACTGCACGCCCTCTTTCCTTCCAGAAGTCCATACCTGCCAAGGACTCCCGGCGCAGCACAAATGGCTGACACGATCTTACCTGCCTCATTCATGGCAAGAACTGCTTTCTTCACAGCCTCGCTCTCACCAAGATGAATGGTCCCCGGCATTCCCCCCGGCAGGATAATAGCATCATAAGATAACAGGTCCACTTCGCCAAGAACAGCATCCATACTAACACATACTCCATGGGAACTTGTTACCGTCTCCTCTTCTGTAATGGATGCCATCGTCACGGTAACCCCTGCACGGCGGAGAAGGTCCACCACCATAAGAGCCTCTACTGTCTCATATCCCTCTGCAAATAACATAACTGCTTTCTTCATATCTTCCCTCCAAATAATTCTTTTTTTATTCTATTAAACCGCTGCGGAAGCGGCGCCTTTACACATCTGCCGCTGAGTTCCCCACATGCTCCGGCGAGTTCTGGAAAATATATCTCACTGGAATGCAGGAGATACCCGGACAGGCCTCTGTACCGCATTCCCCCATATTTTACATCTCCCAGGAGGGGATGCCCGATACTGCCCAGATGGCCGCGGATCTGATGTGTCTTTCCAGTGATAAGCTTAACCCGCAGCAAGGTATATGACCCATTATCCATCAGCGGCTCATATCCTGTCTCAATATACGAACGCCCCTGGCCTGCCTGATCATACACTGCCACCTGGTTCGTCTTTGAATCTTTCCTGAGATACCCCCGGATCACTTCCGGTTTCTTCATAACACCTTCTACGATAGTGAGATAATATTTATCCACCATTCGTTCTTTCAGAAGCTCTGACATCTTCTGCGATCCGGCAAGGCTCTTTCCGGCGATCACGATACCACTTGTATTCCGGTCAAGCCGGTTGCAGATCCCCGGTGTAAATGTATCCCCCGGCTGCCATTCCTCCCTGCCCTGAAGATAGCCAAGAAAATATTCCACCAGGCTGATGTCTTCTTTTTTTGCTTTCTGTGAGAGCATGCCCGCCGGCTTGTCCAAAAGAGCCACATTGGCATCTTCATATAAAATAGCAAGCTCCGTCTGCGGATACTTCTGCTGTGCCACATCCCCCCGGAACTTCTGTATCGTCTCATCTGCCAGATACAATATTACCTGGTCTCCTGTGGCAAGGATCTCCTTTCCTTCCGCCTGGCTGCCATTGAGTTTGATATTCTTTTTCCGCAGCATCTTGTAAAGAAATCCCTTGGATGCCTCTCTCAGATATTTCTGAAGGAATTTATCCAGACGCTGCCCGCTGTCATTGTTCTGAACGATGATCTCCTTCATGATATCATACCGCCAGGGAATGCAGGTATTCCCTGACCTTCTCCGTCCTCTCCGGATCTGCCTCTGCCTGTGCCAGCTTGTCCAGATATTGGAGCATCTGCTCGTCCTTTTCAAAGACTTTAACGTGAAATTCTGATGCCGCCTTATGGACGCTGTCCGTGAGATATTTCTTCATATATTCCACGTCCTGTCTGGATGGGGCAGCCACACCCAGGACATTTCCATTCTTGATCAGCAGAAAATCCAGATGCATGATCTTCTCTGTCGAAGTAAACACATAGTCTGTGAACAAAATCCCCTCTCCTGCTGCCTGCAGCATCGTGTCATACCTCTCACGCACTACCCCCTTCCGCGGCATCATCACAACCAGCGCCACAACACGTTTCGCCGCCGGGAGTACCATCAGCACAGCGATCACCGTAAATATATTTGCCCTTGTCCCTGTCAGCAGATATCCACAGAGAAAGATTGCCACCCCGATCAGTACAAATACCAGAAGCCAGATCATATTTATCTTCTTCTGGTTTCGGATATACCCAAATTCGCTTTTTCCAATCATTCTGTGTTTTCTCCTTTCCCAACCATTAAAGCACAAAGAATCCTTCCAAACCGAAATTATTGTATCATAAAAAATCAGATATGTAAATTCACTCTTGGTGTATCAATACAAATTGCTTCGCTATAACGATTCTTGCTCCGCACACGGAGAACTTTCCTATAATGTAAATCAAGGGTCATTTCACGCTTGGATTGGGCGTGAAATGACCCTCTGGAATATTCCACCTCTTATTTCTTAATCTTCACCTTCACGGTCCTGCTCCATGTTCCCTTCTTCCCACCTGCCGAAATGGCACGGACACGGAAATAAAACGTCTTCCCTTTCGCCAGCCTTGTAACCTTACAGTTCACCTTCTTCACTGTCTTTGTCTTCGCCTTCTTAAATTTCTTATTCCGGCTGTACTGGATCTGGTACTTCTTCGCTCCCCGCACTTTCTTCCATGAAAGGGTAACTGTCTTTTTCTTATTATTCTTTGCCTTCAGGGAAGAAACCTTCCCTGGCTTAGCTGCCCCGCCGGAACCCTCTTTCTGGTCCGCCTGTGTCCCGTTCTGGCTGCCTGTACCACCCTGCGCCGCACTGCCGCCGGATGCCCCGCCATTTCCTGCACTGCCTGTCCCAATCTGTCCCTGGCTGCCGGATGGCGTCCCGGATGGGCTTCCCCCGGATGGGGTTCCCGCACTGCCGCCCCCGGATGGGTCCGATGGCTTTGACGGCTGTTCCGGATCTGCCGAAAATTCTGTATATAAGCCTGGCGGATCATAGGTAACCCCGCTGTCGGAGCCTCCTGCCGCAGAATCCTCCTTTGCCGTCACTGTCCCCACTTTCTTCAGGGAAGAAGAGGATAGATCGAAATGCAAAGCGGGACGCACACCAGTAACACTACTATTGCTCACATCAAGCACATTAACCCCATAAGAATTCACATAACCGTTATTGCTCACATACGCCGCAAGATAATCATAGTAACCAGGCGATCGCAACCACCAAGACCCACTCTCTTTTTTCCCATCCACTGCCTCCCTCATCACACTTTTACACTCGTGTGAAACTGGGAATCCGTATTCTTTTTTCACAGTATCCGGTAATGAGAGGAGAGCAACCAAATCCATCGTATCCCCCCCTCCCTCTGTATCATACCATGGATTGTCTGGGTTCTCCCATGCCACATCCCAGATTCCCTTTACCTCATTATCAGAAAAAGCATTCCCATAAAAATCTCCATTCAGCCAACTCCTCAAGGTACTTTTCTCCCAGATCGCACTTTCATCTGTTTCATGGTATACCTTGTCTGTGAGTATCCGATCTGCCAGCAAATACACATCCTCTTCCTTCACAAAGAGCACCCGCCAGTACAGGGATTGACCCCGCCATGTCCCCAGTTCCACTACATCCCACTCACTTTCCTCCATGGCAGTTTCCACTATGTTAGCCTTTTGCAGGGAAAAAGAGAATAGATTCAGATGCACAGCAGGACGCACACCATAATCACTATCATGCACATAGCGTCCATGAAGATTCACATAACCGTCACTGCGTATGTCCGTCGCAATATTACCATTACTGCCGGGCGATCGCAGCCACCAGTAACAGCCCTTTTCCCCATTTATCTCAATATCTTTTGCTTCTGCATAGGATGTGGCTTTCCCAATCCTTGCCTGGTCACAATAGCTCCTGTCACTGTGAAATCCATATGTCGGATCGGCTACTTCACTGAGGGAGAGCAGGATTACTTTATCTTTTGTATCCGCCCCGCCCTCTGTTTCATACTCTGGGTTGTCCTCATTGATGACTGCCGTCTCTGCGATGGCTGCCTGCTCTGCCTCACTGAATGCCGCCTGACAAAAGTCTTCATTCAGCCACTTCCGCAGGGAACAGGTTTCCCATGTGACAGAAGTATATTCTGTATTGTATGGCTGGCAGTCCAGCACTTTGTCTGCCAGCAGGAACACATCATTCCCATCTACTGACAGCACCTGCCAGGAGATGGGCTGCTTGTCATCCTTTTCATCTGCCACACCGTCCCCATTGGTATCTTCCTGCCAGTAGCTGCCGAAAGTAATGGTGTCACGGACACGCATCTTCACCCGGGGGTTACGCAGGCCGGATGCCGCATCCTGCTCCCCTCCCTGCACGTCACTGACCCGTGGGTTCTGCAGGGTGGTACTGTCCGCTGCCTCTGCCACTGATGCTGCTGGAATGCCGCTCCCTGCCAGCAGCAGGGCAAGGGCTGTGGATACAAACGCTCTGGCAAACCTCCTGCCTTGGATCCTTCTCTTTCTTTGTCTTTTCTTCATTTCCTTATTTCTCCTTCCAAACTCTATTACTGTTCCTGGAGACACTTCTTCTTCCTCAGGACAAAATCCCTGCTTATGCTCTGCCGCAGATGCCAAGTGTCCCCATATTTCAGATGGGCATAATAACTTGTCATGCTCCTTCCCACTGCCTGCAGGTCCAGCCGGTCCTCTGCATACAGACACTTATATGCCCTCAGTTTCCTTTTCAGTTTCTTCTTGCTGCTCTGGCGCAGGGTACGGACCACCTTCCCTGTCTTTCCCAGCCAGAAATGGAACCCCAGGTAGTCCACCCCCTGGCGTATGTGGTGGATCTGGGTCTTCTCATTGAATTCCAGGTGCAGTTCTTTCTCCACGTATTCCCGCATCTGCCCCAGGCAGTACTTTAAATATCCCTTATCTTCATGGATCAGTACCATGTCATCCATATAGCGGGTGTAGTATGGCATCCTCAGTTTTTCCTTTACAAGACGGTCCAGACCATCCATATAGTACAGTGCAAACCACTGGCTTGTCTGGTTTCCCATGGGAAGCCCTCTGCCATCCTCATAGGCATAGCTGTCGATAATGGAATATAAGAGCCATTTTGTATCATCTGCCAGCTTTGTCCGGGACAGCTTTCCCTTCAGCACCCTGTGGTCAATGGAGTTAAAGTATTTACGGATATCACATTTCAGGATATATCCGTCATTTCCCTGTTTCCTGTAAAAATCCCTCAGGAAACCACACAGCCTGTTCATGGCAAAGTGTGTCCCCTTCCCGGTGCGGCATACCGCATTGTCATGAATCAGATGCCGTTCCAGATAGGGTCCCAGCACATTATCACAAAGAGAATGCTGTACAATCCGGTCTCCATAGGAAAGAGCCTGTATCTCCCTTGTCTTGGGATCATGGATCACGAATTTATGGTATCCCCGAACCTGGTAAGTCTTATTCTGCAGATGCCATGACAGCCTCTGCAGATTCTCCGTAAGCAGGCATTCATACCGGATTACTTCCCTCTGGTCCTGCTTTCCCAGCCTTGCCTTCTTATGTGCCTGGTACAGGCTGTCAAAACAGTATACTAATTCATATTCTTCCAGTCTTTCTCCCCCTTTCAGCAAAATTATAACTTTACATGGCTGCCAGGGAGCCATACCCGGCTCCTTACAGAAGAAAAGTATTTCCACACCGTTCCCCCGCCTGACAGCAGTTATTTTCCCGGCTTATTTACTGCCGGGACGGAATCCGGTTCCTTTGCATCGGGCACAAATCCTTCCA
The DNA here is from genome assembly GCA_947643415.1 of uncultured Clostridia bacterium. Taxonomy (GTDB): domain Bacteria; phylum Bacillota; class Clostridia; order Lachnospirales; family Lachnospiraceae; genus Eubacterium_F. The sequence continues at coordinate 26,105 of CANRWA010000052.1, forward strand.
CCTTTGAAAGAATATCGGGCCAAATTTAATGCAGATCGGGACGCACACCATTATTACTATTGTCCACATTGTTGCCATTTGGATTTGCGTAGCCGTCACTGTCCACGTACGCCGCATTATTATCATTGTTGCCGGGCGACCGCAGCCACCAGTCACTCCCTTTCAACCAGATCCCTTATTCCCGCATAGGCAAAGTGAGAATGCGCAAGCTTGACTGCGCCATCCGAATGCGCCTGCGAGGCTCAAATACCCACAGCGCTGTTGCGGAGTATTTGGCTTTATTGATAAACAGCCTGCTATATGGATACTGCGGCTGGTCTATCCTGGTTCTATCCTCTTCTGGTCACTTTTTGCCCACGCATAAAGCAGCCTCTGGGTCTCCATGATCTTATCTGCCATGACCGAATGCTGTTTTGCCGTGATGCACTGGCACTTCCTCCCGATCATGGCGATATAGGCAAGCAGGCGCAGGGTAACCATGGCATTCCTCTGGTACTCCTGCCTCTGCCGCACTTTTTCTTCACTCGTCCCACTCTTCAACAGGATCGTATTAGCAAGATAAAGATTCTCTATAACATCCAGTGCGTAATTCTGCATACGGCTCACTAAAGTAAACCGAAACTTCTTTGGCGAGCGGTCTGTCACCACCAGGATATACTGGCACAGTTCCTTTGCCCCTGTGATCACCGTCAGTTCATCTTCCTTTCCCTTCACTCTTGTCTCCTTCCCTGCAACACAAAAAACCATGGATTAAAAAACAAATCCATGGTTATATTGTATATTTTTATATGTATGGGATGATAAAATCAGACACCAAAAAGACACCGAGTCATGCTCTGCTCTGCTCTGCTCTGCTCTGCTCTGCTCTGCTCTGCTCTGCTCTGCTC
>CANRWA010000053.1 GCA_947643415.1 uncultured Clostridia bacterium
AATACAGGAATTAGCGCCTCTGATATTTTTGTTAAGTGTCGAAAATGGGATTATACCGTTACTCCGCCAATTCTGCAACTGCCATCTGGTTAGGCCCAGGGCAATCTCTTAGGTCTTAGAAAATATCTCCCTTTAGACTATCAGCCACATTCTCCTTATTTACCTGATGCACCGAATACAGCATGGTGGAGAATACCACAGTAAGCACACTTCCTGCTGCGATCATGACAGCATACCAGGGAATATAAAAATTTAACCGGATACTGCCGCTGATTGTCTGATAAATGGCAAATGTGATAAGAAAAGCAGCCGGAAGCCCATATAGAATCCCTTTCCCACCATAGATCAGGCATTCGTAATTCAGCATACGGTGAAACCCTTTCTGTGTCATACCAATGGAACGCAGCATGGCAAATTCCCGCCGTCTTAACAATATACTTGTACCAATGGTATTAAATACATTGGCCAGGGCAATCAAAAGAATCATAATGACAAAACCATTGGAAAACACCTTGATCACTGTGATCAGGGCGATGGAGGTCTGCATATCGTCAAAATTATTATGCAGATTATTCATATTCTCCCCCTGGCCCTCCAGAATCTTCTTTATCCGCAGGGCGCATTCATCCGGTTCTTCTGCGCCAAGGGCAATATTGGCAGTCAGGGCATTTCTGTCATCTCCACTCTGTAGTGTCTTTTCATAGGCAGGAAGTGCCGACATTGGATAAAATAACAGTAATTTGTCACCCGTGTATCCCTTTGTTCCAAAAGGAACTTCCGTACAGGCTGTCCCTGTCCGGACCATCTGTGTGTCCTTATTTCCATGATCCATCAATCTGGCTGATATAGTCTCCTTCTCCAGAATATCCGTAATAACATATTTTTTGCTCCCTGTGTCATAATAAACACTTTTGTTGTATACAAGGGCAACCGGACTTTGGGAGTTCATATACAGATTCCTGTCATATCCATTTTTATCCAAATATATTCCATACTCCTCATCACCTATAAAAAAGAAATGGCAGGGAATCTTACTATCTACATTATTTTTCCCGGGATCTGCAAACTGGATCCTGGTATTCTGCGTCAGATCACTATTATTAACTGATATCACAGCATTACTGTCCACATATGGAAGTGACTTTGTAACTCTGTCCGCAGTATAAAGCATGTCATAGATCCGGTCCAGATCCTTTCGGTCTTCCAGCCGGTAGTCCAGATCGGAATCATACCGGTCTGCCATAGAGCCCACGGATTTTCCCAGATAGTCACAGATGCTTGTGGCAGAGATGAAAAGGACAATACTTACAAACAATGAAAATACCGTTGTCCTGTACCTGCGCCTGTTTCGATGAAAATTCTTTACTGCCAGTGTGCCTTCCAGTCCGCATATTTTTTCTGTCAGTCTGGATATCTGGAGTTTTTTGGTGTTTATAAATATCTCATCGTTTTGCCGTATCGCTTCAATCGCTGAGATCTTGACTGCCTTCCGCGCCGGAATCCATACAGACAGGCGGATCGTCAAAAACCCGGCCACGGCAGCGGTGCTAATCGTGGCTGCAGATGTTGAAAATGAAAGAGTGACCGGCTGGGTTGTATCGCCTGCCAGAAACTGCTGAAACACATCCTTTAAAAAATAAAATGATATGCTGATCCCACCCATGCCCAGAAGTATACCTATGGGAATTCCAACACCGCTCAGTACCACTGCCTCAAAGAGCATGCATTTTTTAAGCTGACGTTTTGTTGCACCAATGGAAGATAGAAGGCCATACTGCCTTTTTCTCTCATTGATAGACAGGGAGAAAGAATTATATATGAGCACAACAGAACCAAGAGCAATGATCAGTATCAACATTATGACCATCCCTGCCATCAATGCCTTTAACTCAAACCCCATATATTCCCCCATCTTCAAAAAAGGACGATTCATCTCGACTGTGAAGGAATCTCCCCATTCCATATGTTCAAGATAAAAATCTTCTTCAAATCCCTCTTTTGTCACCCAGTCTGTATCTTTTACTGTGGAAAAAAAAGCAGCTCCCCCTGCCTGCATATCTTTATCTGCTTTTGTTATTCCGGCAAACCCAGCCAGATAAGATGCTTCAAACATACCGGATCTGTATTTTCCCACAACTGTATACTCTTTCGTTCCGGCTTTTTCCCAGATCTCCTTTGGTGAACTGCCCTCACCAAGATAGGAAGAAAACAACTGTAATTCCGCCCCTGCCTCTTCTCTACGATCTTCATAACGCCGGGTTCCCAGCTCCAGGGTTATCGTATCTCCAATGGGATACCTGACACCACCACTGTCCTCCAGCGCCTGTGGCAGAATGATCTCGGAAGAATTCTGCGGCATTCTTCCCTCTTTTATAACCAGATTGCTTATCGTATTCAGTTCCCCATCATAGCCTCCGACATACAGATATGGTTTGTCTGGTACATAGCTTTTTTCCAGCTTCGCATATCCGATATTGTACAGGACGACCGACTCATCTATCCGGTCGTCCTCCTTTATTTCTTTTACCTGGCTCTCTGTGAGATTGTCTAGATACAGATGCCATGAACCATATTCATCTGCCATCACCCGCTTCATATAATCATACAGACTCGATACTGCTGTCATAGTAGCTGTGATCAGAGAGACAGATAATATGATCCCAAGCAGCGTCACAATGGTACGCGCCTTATTTTCTTTCAGGGAACGCCATGTAAATTTGTAAAAGATATTCATAATACAGTCACCCCATCTTTGTATTTTTCTTTTATCATACCAGAACCGGGTGACAGCATCATGACAGGCAAGTGACGGTTTTGTAAGAATGGGAGGTGGTATGAGTTTTGTGCCTTTTCAAATATATCCATTTTTACCAAGCCAAATAAGCCATTTTGCTATCGATACTGAAATTATCATATACTTTATGTTTAGATATCTTCAAGTGTAAATGGAACTTTGCCATCAACACGTTCCCTTCCCCATGAAGTCTGCAGAAAATCATTTACCGCTTTTCTGTAAAAATCCAGTTTATCACTATGTATAACAAAAATATAAACACGGAGGCTCCATCTACGGAAGGCTACTGCGAGCAAATGTGCCTCTGGTAAGTATCTTTTGATTTGTCTCTTTTCTTCCATCCAGCCCGCTTCATTCTTTCGTGACCTGTGATGATAATAAACAACATCCTGGCCCCGCCTAAAATAATCTGAAACCTCATTAGGCAATATAAATTTTTGTGTATCTTTCTGGGTTGGTTTCTTAGATACGGTAAGACTATTATCAGGATCTGCAAAAATCAGGTCTGCATCTTTCAATCCATTTAAAGCATCAAAATGCCATTTATTTCTACTCTCTGAACGTTTACTCCAATGCAGCGGTTCAAAATCCATCATAGGATTATAAAAGATCATACCATCAAGGATTCCACTCTGTTCAACCAACTTTATATTTTTATCTGGCGTAAAAGCAAGTCTTTTCATCGTGTCATATACATCTGTATCATAGATCCTCATTCTTTCATCAGAAAGATATTCTGTATGGTTTCCATCTGTTCGTCCATCATCCGGTGTAAGATACCAATTTAAACCTACTTTTATTCCCTGACTGGCAAAGAAACGCAGCATCCCATATTTGCCATAATCACCGATATCTCCAATATACTGATTTTTCATTTAAATTCTTCCTCCCGTAATCAATCTTTTGTAAACTCTGCCAATGAAGAGAACATCATCTCTTTGAATTCCGTAAATTCAGAAATATTTTTCATAAAAGGAATATGTACAAAAATCATTTTTGTGTTCATGTTATTCTGAAAAATATACTTTAACCCATTTAGATACAGGCAATTACAAAAGGAGGTTCCTGCATTATTTGAAATTATAGGAAACAATCCATTCTTTGCAAAATAATCCTTCATTTTTTTATAGTCAGCGTTGGTAACAATATAATTTCCTTCCTCATGGGCTGTCGTCTCTATATAAATTTTATTTTTAATATTTGGTTTCTGCCCAAAACTGATGACATGATCAAACGTTTTTTGAGATAATGAATGAGTCAGTTTTTCAGAATCCCTTTGTATGTCATTTGGCAGATAAAGATTTGTATAACGATCTGTTCCCCGGATCAGTGTTTCGGCAGAGGTTCCACGAAATGCTGTCAGTAATATCTTCGCAGAAGCACCCGGTTCACACATTCCCTCTTTTGCTATCACGATAAAATCTCCTTATATAATCATTCACAAGTATAAAACTCTTTTTATAATCCTCTGGTAAATTACCATCTTCCAGATCCCATATACATGCCAGCCATGTTTCTATATATAATACCTTCAACAGTTCCTCTTCTGAAAAAGACAGTTTTTCTCCCAGGATCTGAATAGCTTTTGTGATATGGTTTTCTTTCTCAGCTTCTGCAGCACAATCAATCTCATTTAAAAGAAAACGTCCCACATCAAAAACTGATGGCCCTATCACACCCTTTGGATCGATCACACAATATATGCCTGTTTGCTTTTTCACAATATTATCATGATGAAGATCACCATGCAGAAGGACACTGTTATATTTTTTATATAAAGATTCTGCTAAGCTGTTAATAGTCTTTGCGGCCCCAAAGATAGGAGAAAAATCTATGAGATTACTCTCCTTGCGGTGTGATTCGCAGAACTTCGCAGCACTCTGGATCCATTGGAGATATGTTTTATATTCTCTGTCAGATAGAATCGGATGGATACTGAGAAACAATCTGGCAAACTCATCCATTCTCCGATGAAATGATTTCTCTTTCCTCAGAGTACTGCCCGGAGTGATCCGCTCCTCCAGCAAAATTCCTTCCTCTTCACTGAATTCATAGACACGACAGCATCTTTCACCAGCGAAATCCAAAAGTGCATGATATTCTGATAAAAGGGCATCTGTATTTTTATTTATTTTCAACACAACGTTTCCATATTCATCTGTCTTGGCAAAGCATATTGCGCCCATGTTTTCCTGATCTATGGTATCCATCTCTTTTTTCAAAATGCTCGTCCATTTCAATAGATATCCACCTCCACATTATATACGGCTGCTAAGAATTATACCATATCCTTTTTCTCTAATCTACTTATTTTCTGTTGAAAATGAAAGCAAATATCTGTTATAATAACATTGGTTGTAAGAACTTACCAATACATAAAATAAAAGAGGAACCACGATATGGAAAAAAAGCTGATACTAATTCGCCTTTATCTGAGAAAATTACTAAAAAATCTAAAAGTACTGATCCGATGGACGTTTTTCTCCATCATCACAGGGCTGTTTGTAGGTGCCATCAGTACCCTGTTTGCTTTCTGTCTTCGTGAAGTAACCGGATTTCGTACCGGACACACCTGGTTAATCTTACTATTACCAGTGGCTGGTCTGCTCATTGTCTTTCTATACCAGATCAGTCAGTTTAAAGAGGATAAGGGAACAAACCTAGTACTAACTACATTACATGCTAAGACGCAGATTCCATTCCGGATGGCACCACTGATCTTTGTTTCTACCATTATTACACATCTCTTTGGAGGAAGTGCCGGACGTGAGGGCGCTGCCCTGCAGTTAGGCGGCAGCCTTGGACAACAGTTGGGAAAGATCTTCCGGTTTGATGAAAAGGACCAAAGGATCGTTGTAATGTGTGGCATGAGCGCTGCCTTCTCAGCTATCTTCGGCACCCCTATCGCCGCTTCCGTATTCTCTATGGAGGTGGCGAGTGTCGGCGTTATGTACTATGCGGCGCTTGTTCCCTGTGTGTTTTCTTCCCTGACTGCTTCCCTTTTTGCTGTATCTATGGGAATTGGCCCTGATGTATTTACTCTGGTACAGATACCAGAATTCCAGATACTGCCGGCCTGTAAAGTCATCGGACTGGGACTCTGCTGTGCAGTAGTGAGCGCCTTATTCTGTATCTCACTGCATTCTGCCGGAGGCTTTTACAAAAAATATCTGAAAAATCCATATATACGGATCCTTGTATCCAGTGCTATTATCATACTGCTGACAATACTTCTGCAGACCAGTGATTATATGGGAGCCGGTGTTCCTGTCATCGAGCGTGCCATGGAAGGCACAGTCTCCCCGCCTGCCTTCTTGCTCAAGATCCTCTTTACGGCCCTGACTCTTGCCGCTGGATTTAAAGGCGGTGAGATCGTCCCATCTTTCTTTATCGGTGCCACATTTGGATGTCTTTTCGGACAATTATGTGGAATCTCGCCCTCACTCTGTGCAGCAGTGGGAATGATGGCAGTATTCTGCGGTGTGACGAACTGTCCGATCACCTCTCTGCTGATCTCTTTTGAACTTTTTGGATATCAGGCAGTTCCCTATTTTCTCATCGGTGTCAGTGTCAGTTATCTGATGTCTGGCTATTACAGTTTGTATCATGACCAAAAGATCATTTATTCCAAGTATAAGACAGAATATATTAACCGTCAAACGAAATAATTATAACTGGTACTCTTCCCGAATAATGTCAAAGTCATTACGAAATATCCTTGCATGCATACCTATCTCCGCTGCTGCCCTGATATTATCTTCTCTGTCATCGATAAACAAACACTCTTCTGGCTTTTTGCCATATAATGCCAGCAGGTGCTTATAGATCCTTGGATCTGGCTTCCTGTTTGATCAGATTTTTATCTTCTTTTGTTTCAAAAAAAGCATTCAAGATAGCTCCGGATTGTAGTCCAGAAGAACATTTCCCATATCTAAAATGACATTTATGATGTTTGCCATAACTTTCCCTCCTTCATATTTCACTCTATCACTTCCCTGTAAAGCACGCAGCTATGATAATTTTATTACGGATTTTGCCATAAAAAGCCATTGATCCGGGTGGGAGGACAACAGAAAAAAGAGAAAGGAATGTCATCCCCAAAATAAGATATGGATTCATCAGGACGTATTCTCATTCTCCCATTATCTCCCACAATGGTTTACTTTTCTTCATTCGGGTGATCTCTACCAGGCCCAGCTTTGTGATATCCACCAGAGTGGTACGGGTTTTATCCTTCGCCAGTTCCTCCCGAAGAAGTGCCAACAGTTCATTTTGATGCTGCTTTTTCTGCATATCAATAAAGTCAATCAGAATGATACCAGATATATTCCGCATCCGAATCTGCCTTGCTGCCTCCTCTGCCGCCTCACAGTTGATCTTAAAAAAAGTTGTCTCTTTATTTCTCCTGCCCTCAACCGCTTTTCCTGTATTCACATCAATAACAGTCAATGCCTCTGTCGGCTCAATTACAAGATTGCCTCCGCTTTTTAGCCAGACACGTTTTTCAAATGCCTTCGAAAGCTTTGACTGGATCCCTAATAGCTTGTCCAGTGGATAAGAAGTATCCTGATACCATTCTGCCAGACCGCCGCAGACATCCTGTACCTCATGGAATATCTTTTCATCATCCGTAATGATCCGTTCGAGTTCATCTAACTGGCATCCATTTATATACTTAACATAAAACGGCTCTTCTTTCCGCAGTAATGAGAAACACGCCATATACTGACTGTGTTCCATACGGCCATGCAATTCCTGCAGCAACTTTCCACATTCCGTCCGAATTTCTTCCAATGAAGCATTCCCTGCATTGGTACGGAGAAGGATGCCATACTCTTCCTCTCCATATTCCTTCAGCAATCCCTTTAACCGAAGAATTTTCTCAGGATCGTCTATCTTCTTTGATATACCTTTCTCTGATGTCTTTGTACTGATAACACAAAAACGTCCTGCCAGTTCCGGGTATAAGGTTACCACTGCCTGCTTCGTCTTGACGGCAGCTTTCTTTACCTGTACCACCAGCTCATCACCACAGCAGATCTTCCGGCCACCACATTCTGACAGCGGAAGATAACAGATAATTCCTTTTTGCACCTCCACAAAGGCAGCACTGATATTTTGTACGATATTCTGTACCCTTCCAACATAGATATCCCCTACCTCGATGGTATTCACACCCTCTTCTTCTCCTACAAGGACATCATATATCTTTTCATCCTCCATATACAGCATAACCAGTTTTTTCTGTAGATGAGTGATCACAATCTGTCTCCGGTTATTCATGCCTGCCCCTTCCTTTCTGGAATCGGATCAAAATACATCTGGAGACGGTGTACCTGATAGGAATAGGGTTTCATTTCCATCTGGCAGAAATCATAAAATGCTTTCATAACAAGCTCTGGCTTGATATTGGTCTCACTGCCACTGGTGAGCTGCATATATAATGTCTCTCCCTTATAGGGGCAGTGAATGTCTCCATATCGCTCCCTGGTCTCTTTTTCAAAGGCATCCATCTGAACAGCATGTGCCAGAATATAGGGACGGATATCCATTTCCTTCTCAGACTTCTTCGTCTTCTTCCACACTACGATTTCTGCCTGGGAAATAAATTCCTCCCATTTCTTCTGCCAGTCCCCTGGAAAGACATCTGGTTCTTTTTCCACAATCATGTAATCTGCCGCCCTGAGCAGTGACATGGAATTTTTGAAATGATCTGGCATGACCTCTATATCTGTCACAAAGATCTCATCGGTCATAAACTGATTCATATAATCTGCCAATTCTGACATAGTCATCGCAGGCAGGGAATGAAATTCTACATCTATATATTCCCCATCACTGGTGATCCCTACCCCTAATGGTGAGGCAAAGCTCATCAGTTGGTGCGGGCTGTAACCTTGGGAATAGGCAACATCCAGTTTTGCCCGGCGAATGGCTTTCTGGAAGAACCGCATACAGTCCAGATGCCCGATAAACTTTACAGAGCCTGTCTTCGTAAAACGCATCCTTGTCTTCATTGTACTCCGCCTCCTCTTTTCTCAACACATACACCTGCCCCAAATTGTGCTGCTCCGCACCCACTGCATTCTGCACGGCAGTTTGGTGTTACCTCACCCCTCTTCGCCTTTTCATATTCCCGCCACATAAATTCCTTGCTGACGCCAACATCAATAAAATCCCAGGGGAGGATCTCATCCCTCTCTCTCTCCCTGTAATTATAAAATTCCCTGTCTACATCACATTCATCCAAAACCTCATTCCAGGCTTCTGGCTGGAAATAATCTGTCCAGGCGTCAAAGATACAGCCCTTCTTATATGCCTTTTCTATGACTACAGACAGACGGCGGTCTCCTCTGGCGAAGATCCCCTCCAGTTCTGAAGTAACAGCATCATGACAGTTATAGCGGATGGAACGTTGATTGATCTGCTCCCTGACCTTTCTGGTAAGAAATTTCCTTTTCTCCTCAAAATATTCTGCTGTCCCCATGGGAGCCCACTGAAAAGGGGTAAATGGCTTTGGCACAAAGAAAGAAGTGCTGACAGTGATTTCCGGTCTCCCATGACGCTCTTCTTTGGGCAGTTCAAAATAAGTGGCGGCGATCTTGTCTGCCAATTCGGCAATGGCAGCAATATCCTCATCTGTCTCTCCGGGAAGCCCCAGCATGAAGTATAACTTTACCCTGTTCCAGCCCCCCTGAAATGCCTTCCATGCCCCATCTAAGATCACTTCTTCTGTCAATCCTTTATTGATGGCATCCCGCATCCGCTGAGATCCGGCTTCTGGTGCAAAGGTCAGGCTGCTCTTGCGTACATCTTGAACCTTGCTCATGACATCCAGTGAAAAGGTGTCGATACGAAGGGAGGGAAGGGCAATATTTAACTTTCTCTGCCGGCACTCTTCAATAAGAAAATAGACCAGCTCAGGCAATTCCTTATAATCACTTGAACTTAAAGAACTTAATGTGATCTCTTCATATCCGGTATTATCTAACATCTCTATGGCACGTTTTTTGAGAAACTCCAGGTCTCTGGGGCGGATAGGACGGTAGATCATTCCCGCCTGACAGAAACGGCAGCCCCGGATGCAGCCCCTCTGAATCTCAAGCACAACTCTGTCCTGCGTCGCCCGGATATAGGGAACCAATGGTTTGGAGGGGTAATATGTCTCAGCAAGGTCTGTCACAACCTGTTTCCTTATTCTTGCTGGTGCTTCCGGGCAGTTTGGCCTCATTTCTTCTATCCTGCCATCTTCGCAATAAGATATGTCGTATAACTGTGGTATATAGAGACCCTCGATTTGCGCTGCCATCCGAAGGAAGGAAAGGCGGTCATGGTTTTCCCTGCGTGCCGTTTTATAAGTATCTAATAATTCCCGATATGCCGTCTCGCCTTCCCCGATATATATGATATCAAAAAATTCTGCTATCGGTTCGGGATTATAAGTGCAGGGTCCTCCGCCGATGACAATGGGATCTTCCCAGGTGCGCTCTGCTGCATGAAGGGGTATCTGGGACAGATCCAGTATCTGCAATATATTGGTATAACACATCTCGTACTGAAGGGTGATCCCAAGGAAATCAAAGTCCCTTACCGGATTCTGTGACTCCAGTGCAAAAAGCGGAATCTTCTTTTCCCGCATGATCTTGTCCAGATCCGGCCAGGGGGCATATACACGTTCACACCAGGTGTCCTCCCATTGATTGAACATATCATAAAGAATCTGGATACCAAGATGCGACATACCGATTTCATATACATCTGGGAAACACATGCAAAAACGGATATCTACCTCATCCAGATCCTTCGTTACCATATTTATCTCATTTCCGATATAACGTGCCGGCTTCTCCACGCTCATCAGGATTTCATCACTGAGTGCCAGTGTCCTCATATCATCACCTGCTTTCTTATGACATTCTATCATCTCAGGGCAGTTTGGTCAAATTTTGAGAAAGTGAAATCCCTCCTTGCTACCCGCCCTGTCTTATGATATATTGAAATGAGTGACAGAATCAGATAAAAGGAGGAACGAAAACCATGCCATGGTGTCCAAAATGTAGAAATGAATATATTGAGGGGATTACAACCTGCGTTGATTGTGGAGTTGATCTGGTCGATGAACTGCCAGAAGAGATAGATCCCGGAGCCCCTGTCGTACTATGCCATGTAGATACAGAAGAAATAGCAGAAAAACTCATAGCCTATCTGCGTTATGGTGATCTGAAGACAGCAGCGGCAATACCTGCTGAAAATGAGGAATCAGGTTTTCATCTCATTGTAGCTGAATTCGAGCGGGAAGCTGCTGAAAAAATGTTTTCACGCTTTCATTCCATTGATGAGATGGCGGATATGGATATCTCTGAATTGGTACCGGATGTCGAAAAACAATTGAAAGAACTGGAAGCGGAAGAAGCCAGTCATATGTTCTCTGAACTCAGAACAGAGGCAAGCAGCGTTTATGTAAAGAAAAAGGATAAATATGCCGATCTGAAATTCAGTGGAATTTCTTTTCTTGTATTTGGTGTTATAGGTGTAGGATTTGTCATTGCAAACCAATTGAAATTTATCAATCTCTTTAATGAGTTCTCCATGATCATTATGGTGATCGTTTTTGTTCTTTTCATCGGTGTGGGCATTTCTTCCCTGATCCGTGCGAAGAAATTAAAAGGTATTGTATCAGAGGAAGAAAAAGTAACAAATGATGTTATGACTTGGATTGATTCCAATGTCAATGATGAACTTATCTCTTCCCTGATCGACTCTGAACTCTCTGAGGAGGATAATTATTTTTCCGCTCATGAAAAATTATGTAATATGCTGATGGAACAGTTCCCTTTCTTCAGCAGGGAATATGCAGATGAACTGATGGACGAACGATATAATGATTACTGTGAACGACATTCAGCCTGAACAGGGGAAGGTACAATACGAAACTGTCTGTAACGCAAAAGGAACGGTGAAGAATCAAATTCTCCGCCGTTCCCTTTTTCTGTATAAAGAACAGTTCCTAAGATTAAATTGCTGCTGATATCACTATCATGGGATTCCTATGATGACAGCGAGCTGTTCCTGCCATGTCTTCTTATTGGATGGACTCCTCACCCCTAAATCATTTACTGTGACAAGCCTTGTCTGGTAATTTTGATCTGACGAATCCATGCCCGCTTTAGAACCTGGCATAAAAGTCCCATTGGCGCTTATCACATAATGTTTCTGGTCATAACATCCAAGATAGATCATAACGTGTCCTGGCATCTGTAATATAGTTCCTGGCTGTATGGAATTTAATTTTTCTTTTCTCTCTTTTTCTGACAGCCCTTTTAGGGTGACGCGCCCTTTGCCAGGGATCATTGCCTGTGCAGAAGCATCTCGTGGCAGGCGGAAACCAAAGCACAGATAGATGTCCCTTGTCATGGAAGAACAATCCCGTCCGCCATTCATGCCACCCCATCCATATGGGTTTCCAAGGAGTTTAAATGCCTGTCGGAGCACATTGCCCCTTGAATAATCCATATAACCGTGGGACACATCTTTACCGAGAGGAACTGCTGCGAGCTGGTAGGCCAGCCGCCCATCCGCATCTCTGACAGGAATCTTCACAATATAATTGTCATATATCTTCTTCTGCTTTAATTCCTCACTATATTCAGATTCTTTTGCTATGGCAAGCTTCGTTCCCATGGTAAAGACCTGGTCTCCGGATAAAGTATCCGAAAATACTGTTTTGATGGACACTTCATCGCCTGTCACAACAATGAAATCCTCCATTTTCTGTGCATTCTGCCATATTTCCTTACTCTGGCAGATTCCCACCTTATCCTGCAGAACCCAGCCAGAATGTTCATTGGCGATCACATAAAGCCATTTCCCATCCAGGCTTCTATGAACTACCAATACAGGTTCATTGACTGCCAGTGCCGTTCTCTGCATGATATCATGCCCGGTATCTCCCTGTACATCTGTGATATTGTCCATGGTGGGCAGTATCCTTACATCAGCGCGGGAACAGATTATGCCATACCGGATGGCATTAAAATCTGCAATGGCATCCAGGCTGCATGCCTGTCTGTAAGCTGCCCATTGATCCTCTGTAATCTCTGCATCTCCGATAAAATACCTTTTTGACGGATCATGCTCTCTTTTGATCAGTGCCCGCAGAGATGCTCCATCTATCGATTCCCCGTATTTGGGGAGGTCATAGTATGGCACAGAACTGTCTGCGGACAGCTTCGCAAGCATTTTCTTATTAAAAGCTCCTATTTCCTTCTTTGTCATCAGAATTTTATCTGGTGAAACAGTTTTCCCAATCCAGAAATCCGCGGTCTGCATATCGGCTGTTACATGATCTGCGGAATGGATCCCACTTCCTGATATTGCCGTTCCTGTATCCGCAGAACTCTTCTCCATGGAACGTTTCTGCATATCCGTTCCTCCGCCGCTCACTGCCTGCCCAGAGACATCTGCCATATTGCGGTAGAGATAATCCCGGTAACCACATGCAGTCAGAAGGCAGGTGAGCATAAACAATAAAGTTACAATATATTTATTCATGAAATGACCTTTCTAGAACAAGCCAGTGATCTGTCCTTCTTCATTTACGTCGATCCCCTCTGCCGCAGGGACTTTGGGAAGGCCTGGCATCGTCATGATAGTCCCTGTGATCGCCACAACGAACCCAGCTCCGGCAGATACGTACACATCCCGGATATGGATCGGGAATCCCTCCGGCCTGCCCAGGACAGATTTATCATCTGACAGGGAATACTGGTTCTTCGCCATGCATACCGGGAAATTACCGAAACCTAGTTTCTCAATGCGGGCAAGTTCTTTCTCCGCCGCCGGCTCAAAGAGAACTTCCCCGGCACCATAGATCTCTTTTGCTATCACAGTCATCTTCTCTTTCAGGGAAAGGGAATCTTCATAGAGACAATGGAAATGGCTCTCCTTCGTATCAATAGCAGTGATAACCTTTTCCGCCAGTTCCTTTCCGCCCTCTCCGCCCTTCTCCCATACCTGGGAAAGTGCAAATTCGCATCCCTTCGACTCACAGAACTCTTTCACGTAGTCCAGTTCTGCCTGTGTATCTGACACAAACTGGTTCAGTGTGACCACGCATGGCACACCAAATTTTCCTATGTTCTCTATATGCTTCTCCAAATTGACGATTCCCTTTTCCAGAGCATCCAGATTTTCTTTGGACAGATCCTCCTTTTTGACACCACCATTATATTTCAGCGCGCGGACAGTAGCTACAAGAACTACCGCATCTGGCTTCAATCCTGCCATGCGGCATTTGATATCAAGAAACTTCTCAGCTCCTAAATCTGCGCCAAAACCAGCTTCCGTAATGGTATAATCGGCCAGTTTCAGAGCCATCTTTGTAGCGCGGATGCTATTACAGCCATGGGCGATATTGGCAAAGGGCCCGCCATGGACAAATGCCGGGGTATGCTCCAGCGTCTGGACAAGATTCGGGCGGATGGCATCCTTTAGCAGTGCTGCCATAGCGCCTACGGCATTCAGCTCCTTTGCCGTAACTGGTTTCCCATCATATGTGTAGGCAACAACAATGCGCCCCAGACGTTCTTTCAGATCCTGCATATTTTCTGCCAGACACAGGATTGCCATAATCTCAGATGCCACAGTAATGATAAAATGATCCTCTCTCGTCACACCATCTGCTTTCCGTCCAAGACCAACTGTAATATTCCGGAGGACACGGTCGTTCATGTCCACACAACGTTTCCAGACAATCTGCTTTGTATCAATATTCAATGTGTTTCCCTGCTGGATATGGTTATCCAGCATCGCAGCCAGCAGGTTATTGGCTGAGGTGATCGCATGAAAATCCCCTGTGAAATGAAGGTTCAGGTCATCCATGGGGACTACCTGGGCATAACCGCCGCCGGCAGCTCCGCCTTTCAGTCCAAAGCAAGGCCCAAGTGACGGCTCCCTGAGAGCGATCACTGCCTTTTTCCCAAGCTTATCCATTGCCTGTCCAAGCCCTACTGTCGTCGTGGTCTTCCCCTCTCCTGCCGGGGTGGGATTGATGGCTGTGACAAGGATCAGCTTCCCGTCCGGACGGTCTTTCACCCGCTCCCACAGATCATCTGTCAGCTTGGCTTTATATTTACCATACAGATCCAGTTCATCCGCATTTATATCCAGTTTCGCTGCTACATTCTGGATCGGCTCCATCTCTGCTTCCAGTGCAATCTCAATATCTGATCTCATACAAATCCTCCTGTTTTACAATATCTGCCGCTTACAATGCCTATTATACACATTATCTAGGTATAATGCAATAATTTATCTACAATAAATGCAAAATACTGTTCTAAAAGCCGGATACCTGGCTGGCACTGATACAGCATGCGTGCCCCCACCACATCTTCTATTTCATTGAACAGAAAATCACCTTTTTCATCAAGGATAAAATCAATCCCCACCATGCCGAAGTCAAAAAGACGGCAGATCTCATCTGTCATCTGACGCTCTTTCCTTCCCAGTGTACGTGATGCCACCTTTCCCCCCAGAGAGAAGTTCGCCCGGAATCCATCTGGTGATGTCCTCTCGACAGCTCCGACGATCTCCTTTCCGATGACATAAACCCTGATATCTTTCCCTGCACCTCTTACAAAGGGCTGGATGATAAAATCTGAGCAGCCGATGCCCTGACGGATCCTTGAAAATGAATCGGTCGTGCGGAATACCTGTTTTCCACCATGGCCATCTACAGATTTGACCACATGCTCCGGATAGGCCTGTAATAATGATTCCGATAATTGTCTGTTATCATACTGATATGTCTCGATCACCGGTATCCTTGTATTTTCTTTTATATAAGAAATGGTTTTCCCCTTATCATTGCAGATCTCTGAGACAAACGCAGAATTAAAGACGGGGATGGCATGGTTCTCCAGGCTTTGGGAAAGACTGGGTGCGATGGTTCTGACTATGGCAAAATCTGGATACTCTGCCAAGGTATCCTGTTTTAATATCTGCCTTACTTCATCATCCATAAGGAGCTGGAACCGGATGCCATATCTTCCACCTGTCTCATAGTGCATTTGGATAAAAAAACGGTTTGCTGCCGCCCGCTCTTCATCATAGATCAGCCATGCCTTTAACTCCTGCCCTTCTCTGTTGCTATCTTTCATCATTCACACATACCCTTTTTTCTTCCTGTCTGCTGTATCACATATTGCATGATCTCCTCTGCAGTATTAACGCCAGAACAGTCCCATAAACTTTTGAAATGGGCATTGGAATTCACTTCACACACTACAGGGCCTTCTTCCCCAAATAATAGATCTACCCCGGCAAAGCTGCATCCCACAGCATGTGCTGCGCGGATGGCAAGCAGTATCTCTTCTTCGGAGGGTTCATAACTGTGCATATGCCCGCCCGCTGTGATATTGGCGCGGAAATCATTCTCTGAATAACGGTACATAGCCCCTGCCACATGGTCCCCCACTACCTGCAGCCGGATATCCCTTCCCCTGCTGGCGGCAATATACCGCTGAAAGATCAGTTCTTCTGACGAGGCATTTTCTATAATCTGTTCTGCATCTGCCCGGTCTCCGGCAAGCCAGACCTGGGCGCCAAAGGAACCAAAAGCCTCCTTAATCACCATTGGGTAAGACAGGCATTTTTCCACCTGATCTAAAAATATCAGATCCGGATACCCGATATTTTTGTATGTCATGGGTGAAAAGACCGTCCTTGGCATGGGAATCCCCGCCTTATACAAAGCAAGATGTGTTTTTCTCTTGTCATCACATACCCCTATACTGTGGCTGCTGTTATAGACAGGAATCCCCAGGGATTCCAAATATTCTGCAAGTAAGATGTCCTTATCCCAGAAGATCACAAAATCCGGTTTCTCCTCTGGCATCAGAAAAGATTCCTTATCCAATCCTGTAATATCAACAAGACAGTCTGAATTTTTTTTTATTCTCAGCCTGACAGAGAGCCTGTCTGCTGCATCACAGAACATCCCTGTCAGTTCATCAAATTTGGCGCTCCTCAGAAAAGCATTTACCACAAGCCAGCCTGTCATCATCCATTTTCCTCCAGATAATTTTCAAATTGTTCTTTAGACATAAGGATCTGACGGGCTTTCGTACCCTCCTCAGGACCTACGACACCAGCTTCTGACAATTGGTCCATAATCCGTGCGGCACGGTTAAAGCCGATGCGGAACATCCTCTGCAGCAATCCAATGGATGCCTTGTCCTTCTCAATAATAAACATTCCCGCCTCCACAAACAATTCATCCTGATCCGGCGCGCCGCCTGCCGCCTCCTGGCCATTTTTCGCACCTGGCACAGGCGCTGTCTCGATATGTTGTGTAACCTCCTGGTTATAGGCAGGCCCGCCGCCACTGTTTTTCAGGAAACTGACGACACCATCTCTCTCTTCATCCGACACAAAGGCCCCTTGGACACGGATTGGCTTAGGAAGGTTCTGGGGGGCGAAAAGCATATCACCATTTCCCAGAAGTTTGTCTGCCCCTGCTGAATCGATAATAGTACGGGAATCCACCTGGGAAGAAACAGACAGGGCAATACGGGATGGAATATTTGCCTTGATCAGGCCTGTGATGACATTTACCGATGGACGTTGCGTCGCCAGTACCAGATGGATGCCTGCTGCACGTGCCAGTTGGGCAAGACGGCAGACGGCATCTTCCACCTCACCGGGGGCAACCATCATCAGATCGGCAAACTCGTCTACGATAATGACGATCTGAGGCATCTTCTGGAATTCCGGATCCTCTTTATTGGTCGCTTTATCAATACGGGCATTGTAGGATTTAATATCTCTCACACCTGTATCGGCAAATCTCTGGTAGCGCTGTGTCATCTCTGCCACAGCCCAGGCAAGGGCCGCAGATGCCTTCTTTGGATCCTTCACTACAGGGATCATCAGATGCGGGATATCTTCATATGCCGTGAGCTCTACCATCTTTGGATCTACCATGATCATCTTTACTTCATTTGGATCTGCCTTATATATAATGCTCATGATAAGTGTATTGATCAGAACAGATTTACCGGAACCGGTAGCGCCGGCAATGAGCAGGTGGGGCATCTTCGCAATATCTGTGACAATGGTCTTTCCGCTGATATCTTTCCCCACTGCAAATGTCACCTTTGATTTTGCTTTTGTAAATTCAGCACTCTCCAGAAGTTCACGTAATGTTACTGTGGCACGGTGCGGATTCGGCACCTCAATTCCGACCGCAGCTTTCCCAGGAATAGGTGCCTCAATACGGATATCAGAAGCCGCCAGGCTCAATTTAATATCATCCGTCAGCCCGGTGATCTTACTGACCTTCACGCCCTGCTCCGGAATTAGTTCATACCTGGTAACACTGGGGCCAAGACTGATATCCCCCATCTTCACATGTACCCCAAAGCTCTCCAGGGTTGTCTGAAGTTTCAGTGCTGTGGCCCGCAGTTCATTATTTCCCATTCCCTTTTTGCTGCCAGATGGTTTGCTCAGGAGATCCAGTGGCGGATACTGATAAGGGATCGCTGTGACAGTCGCTTTCTCCAGATCTGACTGTACTTTCTCTAGCTCTTTTTCTTCTTTTATATCTGGTTCCTTTTCCTGTCTCACAGGAGTCTCTTCCAGAATCTTATCTTCTTCCTTTTCTGTCACAGGCAGCTCCTTCGTGGCTGCCATGATTGGTTCTTCCCTTTCCGGTCCGAACTTTTTATCCAGTTCTTCCTGATACACAGGTACTTTATCCGCTTTCTCCGTTTCCCCGCCCCGTATGATATTCAGCTCCGGCAGTTCTGTCTTCACAAGCTCATCTGGGACAGGCTGGGTGGGAAGTACCTCTTCCATCACAGCCGCCTTTTTTACCTTCTTACGTGGCTTCCTCTTCTGCTCCACGGGAGCTTCTTCTTCTTCCTTTTCAAAGGTATAGGTATTCATCTTTCTCTCGGCAGGAGCAGGCTGGGTAACAGTCTCCTCTTCTTCATATTCAATATAATCCTTCCCTGTCTCCCGTTCAGCATAAAGCTGGTACAGGGAAGCAAAGAACAGTTTTCCGCTGATCAGCATAAAGAAGAGGACCAACAGGGCAAGAATGACGATCAGCGCCCCCCCGCGCCCGAGAAGCTTGGCAAGTTCAAAAGATAAAAGACCGCCAAAGAAACCGCCGCCGCCCTGATTTTCGCTGCAGATGGTATAGATCTCGAAAACATCTTCTGCCGGATCATTTACCACCCACTGGAACAATCCACAAAAACACCAATATAGTCCGATGCTGAAAAGAATCTTATGACGCAGCTTCCCATTCGTTGGATTCGATATGTACAGACCGGAAGCAACGATGAGATAAACGGGAAATACATAGGCAAGTGCCCCCAGTAAGCCAAAGAGCAGTCCATTCAGCAATTCCCCAAATACACCACATACATGGAACACACTTAATAAAGATAGGATTCCAAAAACAAGTATGGCAAGAAAAGTAATCTCCCTTGCCAGAGGATTTGTCTTTCTGGCGGGAGATGCCTTTCTTGTACTGGTATTTCTTTTTTTCGCAGCAGTTGTCTTCTTATTTGTTGTTTTCTTTCCTGTATTTGCAGACTTCTTTTTCGCAGCCATTTATTCCACTTTCCTCCTAACACTTTGCCCGGTGCAGATACCTGACCCTGGTGCATCGAATATTATACTACGAAAATCAATTCTGCGCAAGCGATTTTGCGAACAAATGTTTTTTCGCTCTGGTTTCTGTTCCCGTTCAAATTGGCGCCGTTGGGCTAAAAAGAACAAACAGGTTTTTGTTGACTTGGGGATACAGATTACGTTATACTTTGTATAATTCACTACAAACTTT
Organism: uncultured Clostridia bacterium; assembly: GCA_947643415.1. Taxonomy (GTDB): domain Bacteria; phylum Bacillota; class Clostridia; order Lachnospirales; family Lachnospiraceae; genus Eubacterium_F. Next base: position 19,650 of record CANRWA010000053.1, read on the forward strand.
TTGGAGGGATAACAATGCAAAGCATAAGAATTTATGAAATGCCGGACTGTAAAATGGTTTCGTCTGGAATAGGTATGTTCGGAGAGGAAAAATTCAATATATTTGACGAGTGGTTATCTTCACAAAAAAGAGGACTGTTTCCAAAAGATTTCCTATTTGGGACAGAAGAAGGCTTTGTTTGGTTGTATATGTATGAAGATGAATTGAATGTTCCAAGCGGATTTGAGATAATAGATTTTCAAGGAAGTCTCTATGCCGTAGCAACCGACATAGACCAGAAAACAGATAGGGAGCTTATGAACGCAGAGATAGATAAATTTCTAAGTGATAACGGATTTGAGCGTGACACATTACGTTTTGAATTAGGAAATATAATTACGCCGCCACTTGCGAAAAAAGTAATGGGATATGAGCAGATGGACTATTATATCCCAATAAAAGCAAAGTCAAATACCTCGCAGCAAGCTCAGATGGTGTAAATTTATTTGCACCATCTGAGCTTTGCCTTTGCAGCGGTTAAGGTATCTTAATATTTTTCGGCATAGAACTACATCATAGTATAAAGTTTTGCCAGCGCACGGCTGATCCCTCCTACTTCCTTTATCAGACCCTGGACAACTGCCTCTTTTCCCACAAGGACAGTTCCCAGGTCTTTCGACAACATACTGGTGTTCATCATCAGGTCTTCCAGGACTTTCTTATCCGCCTGGCTGTGGCTAGCGATGAAATCAAGGATACGGTCCTGGATCTGCTGAAACTGGCTATAGGTCTGAGGAGTCCCCAGAATCTGCCCATTCATGCGGACAGGATGTATGATCATTGTGGCAGATGGGACGATAAAGGAATAATCTGTCGCTACTGCCAGCGGCACTCCGATGGAATGGCTGTCCCCAATAATCAGTGATACTGTGGGCTTACTCAGGGATGCGATCATCTCTGCCAATGCAAGCCCGCAGGATACATCCCCTCCCACTGTATTCATAAGAAAAAGAATCCCTTTGGTCTCCTGCGACTGCTCTGTCTTTGCCAGAAGGGGCAGTAAATGTTCATATTTTGTCGTTTTTGCATTCTGTGACAGACAGTCATGGCCCTCAATTTCACCGATGATCGAAATGATCTGAATTCCATTATCTTCAATCAGTCCATATTCTTTTATTTCTTCTTCCTTATCCATACTCTCAATCCTTTCCTGGAAATACTTCTATCCAGAGTATGGACATATCTGCGCATTCTATTCAAAGTATCAACAAAATCAGTTCCTTATTTTACTTTTGCATATGTTTCTATAAAAACATCCCTCTTTATTACATAAATATCGTGTTCATCGTCGTATGTATAACAGATATAATCCCCAGGCTTCCCATACATATATTTCTCATAGTCCCATTTTGTAAAAACCTTCGTCGCTTTCCTTAGCGGTCTGGCATAGATTTTGGCATCATCCCGGCATACGCATTCTTTTGCGTAAGGCATAATCTCATAGTTTCGATCATCTTTCATGCTGCGGACAGAGGGCGCATACTCAAATGTCCTGTAAAACTTATCCTCTCCTGCCTTGTATTTTTTATAAAAAGGATCTTTTTCAATCGGATAAACCTCTCCCATATATCCGATGATGAGATAGATGTCATCATCGGATATAACCCTTACATCACCCTCATATGTCCTGATCCTGTACTCTGTCCCCGACTCAAACAGATCTGTGCTCTTTACATACCCATATGTATATGGTTTTTTCTGGTATAGTTCAAAGCCATCCGGCGAATCAAATGCATTTCTGGCATAAACAACATCAAAACTGTCATAATATTTCTCCACGCGGTTAAAGATATAAGATTCGATCACCATATCATCGTAGATATCCACATAATTTTTTTCATTGATGAATCCGCCTGCTTTGTCAATATGGCCACCGCCATTTCCGATATCTTCTGTAAGATACTCCGCCAGGTCATTTGCCCCTACTTCCACATCACAGCTCCTGACAGAGAGTTTATAGCCGCCGGGACACTGATTAAAGATGATACATACATCTATGCTGTCTACCTGCAGTACCATATCGCCTACTAATCCAAGTATATTGGGATCACATGGTTTTGACTTCACGATAGACAGCCTCTTATTCTCATCATAACTAAAACGGATCATGGCAAGTGCTGCTGTCTCCAGTTCATCCATGGTAAAGTTGGCATGGGTGATCTTGTTGATCAGGCCCTTATCCACATTCAGGAATTCAATCATGTCACGCTCTAATGGATGGCGGATCTCGGACAGTTCGTTACTGTCCATAAAGAGCCCATAGTACAATGCGGTGGATACACCCAGATCTGCATTGACGTCATAGCCTTCCTGGGTGAGCATATCAAAGCACACGGTAGAACAGCTTACGATATGGCTGCGGATCTCCACCATATCATCCGAAGACCTGGCGGTGTCATGATGATCGATCATGGCGATATGTCCTGCCTCGAAATGGCTGACATTTCCCTCCCCATACTGGCAGTCCACTGTCAAGAGAAGTTCCGGGATGCCAAGATCCTCCGGATTCTTTATGTACTCTGCCGGAATCTCAAGTTCCTTTAGCAGAAGGAGCATATTGCTCTTCTTGATCTTTTCCCTGCCTCCATAGACCAGACGGACTTTCTTTCCCCTTGACTTAAAGTACCGGTACAGCGCATAGCCGGAACCAACAGCATCGGCATCTGGATTATCATGCATCTGAATCACTATCTCATTGAATTTTTCTAAATTACTTAACTTCATGTTCTCCTCCACTCCTGTATCCTGTAATGATCTGACTTTCAGCGTTAGGAACTGTAAATAATTTATATACAGATCCTTATCGCAGGCCGGATCCCGAATCCCTCCAACGCAGCATAATTGGATGTGATTGTATCTTCTCCATATCCGTTGCCCACCATATAGCACTGGCCGGATGCTGTCTCTACAGGGTCACGGAGCCACCAGGCAAATGTATCTACACCAACATCCAGCGAGTATGACTTGTACCACTTCGTGTCATCCTGCCCCACTGCTGCATCTGTGGGTTTCGCCAGTACACTCATCCCTGCCTCTTCAAACCAGGAAAGTTCCTCCTTCGATAAGAGAAATACTTTATCTCTGGTCTTTGTCTCACTGCTGTCCATCAGTCCATTAGCCTTTGTAATGATCTCCGTTTCCTGAATCTGCTCCCGCTCTTCTGCTGTAAAACCATACAGGAACCCCGGCTCACCATGATATCCATTCTGCATATTAGACATTGCCCTGGCAACAGGAGCCTGCCCCTCATATTTCACTACCTCCTGATCGGAGTTCAGCCAAGTCCGGATATTAGAGGTAGCCCACATGCTGTTCCCCCGCACCCGTGCCTGTAATTCCAAGTCTGTGTCCAAGTCCTGCCCCCAATAACTTTTCTCTCCATCATAGTTATATTTCCCGCTCTCTGGGGCATCGTATGCCTTCATGGTTAAAATGTCTTTTGATATGAGAACTGCCTCTGTCTTATCCTCTGATATTCTAAGGATCCGCCAGACCACAGGTTCATTATTGTAACTGCCAAAGGTGATCTCTTCTCCCACTTCCAGATCCTTTTCTGTGATAAACCGGGGAACCATAACTGCCAGTCCGATGGCTGCCACCAGAGATAAAAGCACAGCTACACCTTTGAAAAAAGAAAACCGAGGACTTTTTTTCTTTTCCGGACTCACTCTTTCTTTTTGTGGCGGCAGGCTGGTATTGCCTGCATCCATTTTTCTCACACATTCTGCCAGTTCCGAGTATCCGTCGTCTGACTGTGCACCAAGCCACTGGTGTGTCATAAGAAAATATTCCATGGATCTTGTAAGAGCCACTTCCTGTAGTTTGTATACAATAATAGGGATGGACCGGCTGACTGCCCTCTCTACTTCCCGCAATACATGTGGGGACTGATTGGAATGTTCAGAAAGCACCAGCACGATAAGATCAGAATTGTCGATCCCATTTATGATCTCTTCGGCATACTCATATCCGGACCGGATATCACGCGGCGCTAAAAAACAATCGTTCCCATCCTCCTCCAGGACAGCACATAATTTCGCTGCTATTTTGGCGTCTTGGGAAGAATGGGATATAAATACGTGCATATTGCTTTTTCCTCTCATCTATTCTAATATTTCATGTTCTGTTAATGCCCCATATGGATTTGCCCTTTTTATTTCAAATGGGAAACCATTTACTGCCAATGCCTGTGTTAAAAATATACGGATTGCCGTCGTGGTATCTGTTCCTAAATCCCGAAACAAAGCATCTGACTTTGTTTTTAAATCATCGTCTACTCTTACTTGAATTGTACTTGCCATTTATGCCACCTCCTACATTTATTCTATTTCTACTATAAAGAATAACAAATAAGCAATGCTAAGTCAATACGTTTGCAATAACTTAGCATTGCTTTTGGCTTTATGTCTATATCAGGCCTGCCATGAATCGCGGTCCAACCATACAGCCTATTTTTTTATCTCTTGTTTCTTTCCTGTCACACCCTTCTCCCTGAATATCTTTTTGTAAATCCTAAGCTTTTTCTTTGGCACTTTAAGCTTAAGTTTCTTATGTAGTTTTGCAAATGCTTTACTGCCAACATTCTTCTTCGTCAGTTTCGTTGTTTTGACCACTATGTTCTTTAGTTTCCCACAGCCGTAAAAAGCATTCTTCCCGATGGTCTTTATGTTCTTCCCAATGGTAGCCTTTTTTAACTTTTTACAATTCTTACATGCACTTGCTTTAATGGATGTGACTTTATAGGTAATGCCTTTCAGTTTCACTGTGGCAGGAACCGATATCGAGGTTACTCTTTTATTTTTCGGTGCAGTATAAGCTGCCTCTCCTCTGGATGTGCCGGATCTGGTAATGGTGTAAACTGCCCCTGTTTTATCTTTTACCTTACTCCCCGCTGGCGGCGGAGTTACCTTTACTTCTCCCTGCTGTGGCATGTCGGGGGCAGTGGTGGTATTGGGTTCTTGTGCTGGTGCAGGGGTCTGGGATGGTTTTGGGATCGGGGTCGGTTTCACCACCGGGTCACTGCTGTCTTTCCCTTCTGTGTTAGCATCTACTTTCTCGCCCTTATATAAAGCCAGGTAAGCGGTGTTGTCTGCCAGGTCATAATCTCCGCCCTCTACATCAGCGGAAAGTGTCAGGTAGGCAGCATCATTTTCATTATACTGTACCTGTTTCGGGTCTACTGTAAATGTTATTGGTTTTGTCTGCCCGGCAGGAATTGTGATCCCTTCCTGCTGATCCAGCAGCTCCTTTTTATCTGCATCGCCGTAAAGGCTGATCTTGGTATCTACTGTCCGGTTTCCCTGATTTTTGGCATAGGCGGTGACCGTTATCTTTCCCTCCTGCTCTGTGGCTGTACCCACCAGTGAGATGTTTCCCTGTTCGATCACATCCGAAACCATATCTCCACTGTCCGGAGCTTGGCCGGATGCATACAGGGATATGCGGATATCCTGTCCACGGTCCACTCCTGACAGGTTGATATATGCTGTCCCGGATACGGTCTCTCCCGGGTTCACAGTGCAAGAAACCTGCTTCTCTATCTCTGTGCCGTCTGCCAGTGTAACCTGTATGGTAATCTGGTCAACCACTGTGTCACCTGTATTAGTAAAGACATAGTCTACTCCCGTAAGCCCATCTTTCACATCATCCTCATCCACATAGGCAGCCACCAGTGTGGTGTCCTCCTTTTCTTCCCGGCGCAGCCAGGACAAGGAGTGGATGCCATCCTGCACATTTTCTTGGTTCAGCGCTACATTCCATTCCCCATCCTCTGTCAGTACCGGGGCAATGTGGCGGGAGACCTCACCTTCTGTCTCATAGACTGTAACCGGTTCGGAATATCCGCCATCCGTTGACAGGGAGGCCATGATCTTTCCTGTGCCCGTCTCTTCCTCATAAGCACTCCATATATATCCGCTCTTTGTGCCGTTACTGCAGTACACTGCCGTGCCGTCAAAAGCACTGCTGCCTGCGGTGCAGGATGCCACCTTTCCTGTGGCAGGGTCATAGCAGTACAGGATGCCGTTTTGGATAAAACGGATCTCCCCTTCGGCATAATCAGCCACCGATATGGTGCCATCTTCTGCCATGGACATCAGCTCTGCAAGTTCTTCCGGAAGGATATTGTCACTGCTCTGCACTGCCATTATATCATTTGCCTTTGTCACATACACTGCCTTTGCCGCCCCATCCTGCACATAGGGGACATACCTCTCAATGGTTCCCGGGGATTCCGCCAGCAACTGCTCACTGCCAAAACCTGTTCCATCCCATGCTGCTGTATAAATAGTATTGGTTCCCTCTGACTGCAGCATGCTCCCGGCATCATTCCTCACCCAGGCGATCCGGACTGTATCTGTCCCCCTCACAAACTTCGGCATCATGTCACAGGCTGTGTTGTCTGTCACCTGTGTGACATGGGTAAATGTATTGCCGGCACTGTCAAACTGTGCATAATAGACCTCTGCCTTCTCTGCCATCTGGGACAGGGCGTCGTCGGCATCCTCAGTGGATACATTTACTTTCTGCTTCTGCCAGGTAAGATGGACCGTTCCATCGACCACCTGCAGGTCGGCACAGGCATCCCCGTAGCCATCGTCGCATACTGCCTGTGGTTCTGACCATACACCATTTTCATAGACAGAATACATCAGCACGGAGCTGTCTGCCACATCCCTCGCCGCATCATAATCCTGCCATACCATCACCTGTTTCTCTCCCAGGCGGGCGAGCATAGGCAGGGAGGAAGGGAGCAGCCCTTCCTTGAGGGTCCGTTTATCCTGCTGGCGGGAGCGTGCTTTCTGCCTCCCTGTCCAGCCCTTGTCTTCTTTGGAAAAGCCGGTATCGATAAAGGACAGCTCTTCCTCCGGCGGTTCTTTCTGAACTTTGGGTATTCTGTTAAAGGCAGATATGAAAATATCTGCC
>CANRWA010000054.1 GCA_947643415.1 uncultured Clostridia bacterium
GTGAAAAGTAACTGATCTTGATAAACATTTTCAGAAAAACAAAATAGTACTTGATTATTTATGGAAAAAAAAGTATTATATAATATATGTGACTATGTATAAAGGATTTCTATTTTATCTTATAGGAAATTCCGCCATGTGCGGAGTAAGAATCGCTATAGCGAATTTATTTGCTTTGCGGTTCTTAGAGGGCTACGGTTCTCAGCCAGCCCTTTATAAATAGAAGGAGGAACTATTGTGTTAGAAATTATGACCAGTGAGGCAGAGAATGCCGCTGCTAATTTGCTCGTGATTGGTGTTGGAGGTGCCGGGAATAATGCGGTAAACCGAATGATAGATGAAGGAATAAAAGGAGTGGAGTTTGTCTGCATCAATACAGATAAACAGATATTACAGCGCTGCAAGGCGCCTGTCTGCATTCAGATCGGTGAGAAGCTGACGAAAGGTCTGGGGGCAGGAGCAAAGCCGGAGATCGGTGAGAAAGCGGCAGAAGAGAGTCAGGAAGAGCTTGCTGAGATCGTGAAGGATGCCGATATGGTATTTGTCACCTGTGGCATGGGTGGCGGAACTGGGACCGGGGCTGCTCCGGTTGTTGCCCGGATCGCCAAAGAAATGGGTAAGCTGACAGTCGGTATTGTGACGAAACCTTTTAGTTTTGAAGGTAAGAGCCGCATGAACAATGCGACTGGCGGTATAGAGAAATTGAAAAACTGTGTGGATACCCTGATTGTGATCCCGAATGATAAGCTGCTTGCGATCTGTGACAGGAGAACAACGATGCCAGAGGCATTGAAGAAAGCGGATGAGGTACTCCAGCAGGGTGTTCAGGGTATTACTGACCTGATCAATACGCCGGCACTGATCAATCTGGATTTTGCGGACGTCACAACGGTTATGAAGGACAAGGGTATTGCCCATATTGGTATCGGCAGCGGGCAGGGAGATGACAAGTGTGTTGAGGCTGTGAAACAGGCGATTACAAGCCCGCTTCTGGAGACTACGATTGATGGGGCAACCCATGTTATTATAAATATATCAGGAGAGGTGAGCCTGATTGAGGCAAATGAAGCTGCTTCTTATGTACAGGAGCTTGCCGGGGAAGAGGCAACTATTATCTTTGGTTCTATGTATGATGAGTCCCGTGCAGACTCTGTTACGATAACGATCATTGCCACTGGTCTGGACAGCAATACCCAGCCAGCCGATCCGCTGAGCAGTTTCAATGCCAAATATGGAACGGGGACTTCAAGTTTTCTGAATCATTCAGGAACGACGGGCCAGCGGAGCAGTGGTCTGAGTTTTCTGGATAATTTTCAGGGAAATAAGCAGCAGGCAAGGACTCCGGTATCTGGGATGCAGCCGACAGGACGGACGACCCGTTCTTTAGAAGATGATATGCCGGTCCTGGGCAGCCGCAATGGGGCAAAAAGGACGACAGCAAATGAAAAACAGGGAATGGAGGGAATAAAAATCCCTACATTTATCCAGAATAAGAAACAGGAGGGTTAAGGACTATGACTTCAACACTAAAAACAATTGTTACGATCGCTTATATTATCATCTGTGTTGCACTTGTTATTGTAGTACTGATGCAGGAAGGGAAGACAAATGGTCTGGGTGCCATGACTGGCGCGGCAGATACATACTGGACAAAGAATAAAGGCCGTTCAGCAGAGGGTGTTCTGGTGAAGATTACACGGGTTTTGTCAGTATTGTTTATTGCATTATCTTTGGTTCTCTGCACAAATTGGCTGGATTGATTCCTGCCTAAATGACCAATCATGTACAATGACAGGCACTCCTTCACAGTGTGAGGGGGTGTTTTTAGATATGTGATACCATATAGTAAGAAAGAATGAGGAGATAGATGGAAGAGTACGGGAAAAATCAAAGAGAAGAGATGATCCTCTCTTTTGTTCAGGATAAAGATTACCGCCCGCTCCGGATAAAGGAGATGGCAAATCTGTTTTGTGTTCCCAAGAAAGAACGGGGAGAATTTCACGATATACTGGATGAACTGATCCGAAAAGGCAAGATTGAGATAGACCGCAGGGGACTTATCCGTCTGCCAGAGAAGCTGACCTTTGCCGGAACCTTTATGGCAACAAGGAAAGGGTTTGGTTTTGTCAGAATAGAGGGAGAAGAAAGAGATGTTTTCATACCAGAGCCTTTCTGTTCCAATGCCTTTCATGGAGATCTGGTGCAGATCCGGCTCACCAGGAAGGGCGATGGCAGTGGGAGGCGCAGTGAGGGAGAGGTCATCCGGATCATAGAGAGAAAGACCCAGACCGTAGTAGGTACTTTTACAAGGAATAAAAATGTGTGCTTTGTCATTCCAGATAATGAGAAGATCACAAGGGATATTTACATCGCAAAAGGAAGTACACTGGATGCAGCCGATGGGCACAAAGTAGTGGTGGAGCTGTCGGACTATGGAGATGACAATAATAGTCCGGAGGGTCATGTGGTTCAGATCCTGGGGCATATCAATGATCCTGGGGTAGATATTTTATCTGTTGTAAAGAGTTTCGGCCTGCCGGAGGAATTTCCAGATCAGGCCATGCGCCAGGCAGCAGGGATACCAGATCATGTAGAGAGCACGGAATTTGCCGGCAGGGTGGATATCCGGAGCGTGGATACTGTTACTATTGATGGTGAAGATGCGAAAGACCTGGATGATGCCATTACGATTTCGAAGAATGAGAATGGGAGTTATGAATTGGGAGTCCATATAGCGGATGTATCCCATTATGTGACAGAGAACTCTCCCCTGGATAGGGAAGCCTTGCGGAGAGGGACCAGTGTGTATCTGGTGGACCGTGTGATCCCCATGCTCCCACATAAGCTGTCCAATGGGATCTGTTCCCTGAATGCCGGAGAAGACCGGCTGGCGTTAAGCTGTTTTATGACTTTTGATGCGAAAGGACGGCTTCAGGGCCACCGTATCGCAGAAACGCTGTTAAATGTCACGGAGCGGATGAATTACAGTGATGTAAATGATATATTGGCCTATCATAAAAGCGAGACCTGTAAACGGTATGAAAAACTGGTTCCCATGTTTGAGACGATGGAAGAACTGGCGGCGCTTCTAAGAAAGAACCGGAAAAAGCATGGTTCCATAGATTTTGACTTTGCCGAGTGTAAGATTAAACTGGACAGCCAGGGACACCCTGTGGATATCGTCCCCTATGACTGCAATGTAGCCACAAGGATCATTGAGGAGTTTATGCTGGCTGCCAATGAGACGGTGGCAGAGGAGTATTTCTGGCTGGAGATCCCATTCCTGTACCGCACACACGAGTATCCAGACCTGGAGAAAGTTCAGGTGCTGGCTCAGATGACAGCGAATTTTGGCTATCATATGAAGGTGGGAAATGAGGAAGTTCATCCAAGGGAGATACAAAAACTCATTGAACAGATTGATGGAACAGAAGAGGAGGCATTTTTGAGTCGCCTCACCCTGCGTTCCATGAAACGGGCGAAATATTCCACGGTCAATGAGGGACATTTTGGGCTGGCAACACAATATTACTGTCATTTTACATCACCGATCCGACGCTATCCAGATCTGCAGATCCACAGGATCATCAAGGAAAATATCCGCCATGGCATGCAGGACAAACGCTATGAACATTATCACAGCATTCTTCCAGAGGTGGCGAGAGCGACAAGTGATCTGGAACGCCGTGCCGATGATGCCGAGCGGGAGGTAGAGAAACTGAAGAAGGCAGAATATATGCAATCCCATATCGGTGAGACTTTCGACGGTGTCGTCAGTGGTGTGACAGCATGGGGCATTTATGTGGAACTAAAGAATACAGTAGAGGGTATGGTGCGTCTTGCCGACATGACAGATGACCGTTATGACTTTGAAGAGGAAAAATATCGTGTTATAGGGCATTATACGGGGAAGGAATACCGTATGGGGCAGGCGGTAAAGGTAAAAGTGGAACAGGTGGACAAGCTTACGAGAACAATTGATTTCAGTATGGTGACAGAGGGGGATTGAATCCGATGGGAAAACAGTCAACAAAACTCATTGCCAACAATAAAAAGGCATATCATGATTACTTTATCGAAGAAAAATATGAGGCAGGGATCGAGCTGGTGGGAACAGAGGTGAAGTCAATCCGCCAGGGTCACTGCAGCATCAAGGAGGCTTTTATACGTATTGACAGAAACAATGAAGTGCAGCTATATGGCATGCATGTCAGTCCCTATGAGAAAGGGAATATATTTAATAAAGACCCGCTCCGGGTCAGAAAGCTGCTGCTCCATAAGTATGAGATCCGTAAACTCATCGGAAAGATGAAACAAAAAGGGTATACCCTGGTTCCTTTGAGCATTTACTTTAAGGGGAGTAAGATCAAGGCAGAGATCGCACTGGCGAAGGGAAAGAAATTGTATGATAAGCGGCAGGATATCGCGAAAAAAGATCAGAGGAGGGCGGCAGAGCGGGAGTTTAAGGTGAAGAATTTGTAGGGAAAGATAAATTAAACTACTATAAAAAGTCTGGCGAATAGAGCAATCGCTTGAAAATTTCCCCGCACCTTGACAGAACCCACCACATATGATATCATAACACCAACAGTACGGGCTTGTACTGGTTTCGACAGGCCGGCTGAAGACGGTGAAGCTATCCGTGGACTGTGACCACGTAAAAACGCAGATTTTAAATTAAACGCTGATAATAAAGAATTAGCTTACGCTGCCTAATTAAAGGCAACTGCTGATCTTAAGTGTCCTGCAGCTTAGGTTCAGTATCATCCTTTGCAGGGAACCTTACCTGTTAAGCTTTGCGCAGGTAAGAGATCTTATGAAGCTACTGAATCTTTGTGGGTGTCAGTTCCCACATGGATAAGGGAATAATTTTCCTTACAGGAATAATTTTTCCTGCTGGAAAATAGAATAACTGACTATGATAGTAGAAGAACGTGGGATTCCGGTTTGGACGCGGGTTCGACTCCCGCCAGGTCCATTATTTTAAAAATCCATCCACTATTATTTTATATAAACAGTGGATGGATTTGATTATTTCCAAGTCATTTGTAATTGTTTTTTCTGTTTTGCACAATCGGAAAGATACAGATTGATAAGAGTTTGATAAGGTATGCCGGAATCCTCGCTCTGTGATTTGAAAAAGTCAATGGTATCACTGTCAATATTGATAGTAATCTGTTTTTTTAATTTTTTGGCATAAGGATTTTTTCTGGGATTTAAACTTTTAATATCATATTCATCTTTCATAAAATATCACCTCCTGCATAATCGTTATATGTTTTTATTTCGTTTTTCGTTGCTTTTCTTGCAGATATGATTCTGATGATATTATCTTCAGAACGGTAACAATGACTTGCATTATCATCATAGAAGACCGTTTTAGCTTCATCAAAATCAATCCCATGTTTTCTTTGGTTGATTTGGTTTTTGGTTTCATCCCATTCAAAAAATATTATTTCCATAATTATAATATAATTATACTTTGTTCATATGTCAATGCTAAATGCTATTAAGTCTAAAAGTTACAGGTCAGTATGATACCATAACGCATGATATAGACTGCTGTCTCTGGTGTTCGATGAGCGACTCGCCAGCTCCATTGCCTAAAAAATACTGTAATTGTGGAAAATCGGCGGCATCTTGATAATTGAATAGACTTTGCACCTGAATTGTGATATACTATACATTATAGCCATTAAATCATGCCATAGAAAGTAGGTGATTATATGCCCAGTGGTATTGAAGTAACCAAACAAGCTCTTGATGACTTAAAAAAATCTAGAAATATATGTTTTTGGCAAAAGAAGAAAATGCCGAAAAAACATATGCTGAATTGAAAGAAGAATATCTGATACTTGAAGCATTCTTTCAGCATCCGGCATCAATCTCACAGAACTTGACATGATAAAAGAGTAATAATAACATATGTTTAAATCAAAGAGTGTAAAACTTATTGAGTATTTAAAGGGCTACACTCTTTTAAGCATCTTGAAAAGTTAATACTTTATTCCGATTTATGATTTGCTTGATTGTCTGATATGGACTGACTGCATTATATCAGTAACATACACTTAAAGTGGTTGACAGTCGTTGAAAAAGCTGTGAGGTTACTAATGCAGATGGTTACAAACACTTGAAATTTTTGTTATAATTGATATAATAAAACTAAAAAGATAAAGGAGGGATTCTTTTATGCCAAATAATGAAAAAGAATATGATGGATATTTATTTGACCAGTTGACTATATTGGAGCGATTAGAACGGATAGCAAAGAAATCAGACAATAAAGAGATTTTAGAAGAAATCGCTATAATTAAAAAAGAGATTGAACGGAAATTGTATCGTCCGGGAAGTAAAACGGAATAAAGAATAATCAATGATCTTTAAAAGATGTCCAAGATGGGTTAAAAGATGATTCGGATAGAATCCGATGGGCTGGAAATTGCTAATGTTCTAAATTGTGAATATATCCAATTAAAAATGAAATGAAATAGCCTTTTGGTTAGCTTAAAGTATTAAAGAATACAAAAAAACTAACAAAAAGGTTATTTTGATGTTTAATGAACAAAATAAAAAGTTATATAAGGCATTCCTACCACTATGGAGGCGGCACAGGCGGAAGAAACAAGCGTAGATGCTTGTACCGGATCTATACAGAAACTTTATCCGCAATTGAAAGGGAATGCGAAGTTGAACAATTTAATTTACAACTGCAGAAAAAACATTATGAAGGCAGGTTACAACAAAATGAAGATATAGTAAGATTCCGCCATGACTTATATGTCAATGCCAGATTTGATTTACAATGTGTATTGAGTGTGATACAATGTCAAAAAGTGATGAACATGGCGCAGACAGTGGCAAATTTCAGAATTATTAAAGATTGGGAAGTGATGAAATGGGGATGGCAGAATCTGAGTATAGAAAAGATGAAAAAATCAATGGGGTGATTTACAATATGTCACCTATGCCACATTTTCGGCATGGTATCATTAACAGCAATATCCATGCTCTTATAAAACACAAATTAAGGGATAGTTTGTGTCTTGTATTTATGGAAAATCTGGATTTCAGGTATCAGCCAGACAAAAATGATGATTATGTCTGTCCGGATATTATGGTGGTCTGTGACCGCAATCATTTGAGGGGGAGTTTTTACAATGGGGTTCCCAGGTTTGTGGCAGAGACATTAAGCCCATCCACAGCGAAAAGAGATAAGACAGAAAAGAAGGACATTTACGAAAGGGCAGGCGTGGAGGAATATTGGATTGTTTCGCCACAGGGATCGATAGAGATTTATTATCTGAAAGAGGGGAAATATGTGTTAGAAAGCAATCTGATCTTACAGGATGACAGGGAAGATGAGGAATACAATGTGGATCAGGAGATTGCTCTGAAAGCTTTTCCACATGTAAAGATGACACTGGGTGAAATATTTGAAGGAGTCGATTGACCTATGTTGCTGACAGATTCCGTGAGGAAGATTAAGGGTGTGGGGGAGAAGGCAGAACAATGTCTGAATAAAATGAATATTTACAGCATAGCAGATCTCCTGGAGCATTACCCGAGGGATTACGATGAGTTTAAGCCGATACAGCCCATTACGTCTGTGTCGGAAGGGGAGATCGCAGCAGTGGAGGGAAGTCTGTGTGCCAGGCCACAGATGAAAGTGCGGGGGAGTTTAAAGATTCTCTCTGCTGTGCTGCAGGACAGGGATGGTGTGATACCAGTGACATGGTTTAACATGCCATTTTTGCGGAATCAGCTCAGGCTTGGAACACATTATATCATGAGGGGAAAGGTATCAAAGAAACGCGGAAGACTGATATTGGATCAGCCGAAGATCTATACAAAACAGGAGTTTTTCCGGCAGGTGGGTAAAATGCGCCCGATTTATCCATTAACTTTTGGAATTACAAATAATGCCGTGACGAAAGTACTGGAGACTGCGCTGGGCGAAACGGAGGATCTGGCGGAGTACCTCCCGGCAGAGGTCAGGAAGAGACAGAATCTCATCGGGTATAAGAAAGCGCTGAGGCAGATTCATTTTCCTGTGAACCGCACAGAGATGAGGGAGGCGAGACGGCGTCTTGTCTTTGATGAATTATTTCTCTATCAGTTGGCGCTCTCTTATATTAAAAAAAATGGAAGAGGCCGGAGTAGCCATGTGGCAGAGCTAAAGCCAGAGGCAGAAAGGTTTCTGGCAGAGCTGCCATTTTCACTGACAAAGGCACAGAAGAAAGTATATGAAGAAATTCTTCATGATATGGGGGACGGATATGTGATGAACCGCCTTGTACAGGGGGATGTGGGTTCAGGTAAGACCATTGTCGCTGTACTTGCCCTCTATCAGGTGGTGCTGAATGGGGGGCAGGGGGCGTTTATGGTACCCACTGAGGTACTCGCCAGCCAGCATTACAAGAGCCTTTGCGGGTTTCTTTCAGCGCGTGGGGTCCGTATTGGCATTCTTACTGGTTCCCTGACCGCGAAAGAGAAGAGGGAGGGAAGGGAGAAGATCGCTGCAGGGGAATGGGATATTGTAGTGGGGACTCATGCCATCATTCAGGACAATGTGGAATTTGCGGATCTGGCACTTGTCATCACAGATGAGCAGCACCGCTTTGGCGTCAGGCAGAGGGAAAGCCTGTTCCAGAAAGGAAGGGAACCACATGTACTTGCCATGAGCGCAACCCCGATTCCGAGGACACTGGCACTGATCCTCTATGGGGACATGGATCTGTCTGTGATTGATGAGCGTCCGGCAGATAGGCTGCCCATCAAAAATTGTGTCGTAAATACTGACTACCGCCCTAATGCGTATCGCTTTATGGCAGAGCAGATCCAGGAGGGGCATCAGGTATACATAATCTGCCCTATGGTAGAGGAGAGTGAGGAAAGTGACCTGGAAAATGTGGCTATTTACACAGAGGAACTAAAAAGTATATTTCCGCCCACTGTGAGGATCGAGGGACTTCATGGAAAGATGAAACCAGTACAGAAAGACGAGATTATGGAACGGTTTGCCGCCGGAGGGACTGATATCCTTGTTTCCACGACAGTGATTGAGGTGGGGATCGATGTGCCGAATTCTACCGTGATCATGATTGAGAATGCAGAACGTTTTGGACTTGCCCAGCTCCACCAGCTCCGGGGACGTGTAGGACGCGGCAGCGCCCAGTCTTATTGTATTCTTATGACTGGTCAGGAGTCAAAGGAGGCCAGGGAGCGGCTCTCAGTTCTTGCAGGATCCAATGATGGTTTCTATATTGCGGAGGAGGATCTTAAGATCCGGGGCCAGGGGGATCTTTTCGGGATACGGCAGAGCGGCAGCCAGCTTTTTGCGCTGGCAGATATCTTTGATGATGCAGAGATTCTGCGGCAGGCAGGAGAAGAGGCGAAGGCGTTCACAGAGGATGAGATCGTCCTGCTCTATAAGAAAAACCATCGTCTGAAAGACCGTGTGGAGACATATCTTGGAAAAGTTACCTTGTGAACCATAATATAATGGAAAAATCTGTCCTTGAAAAAATCGTCTCTTTCATATACAATAAGGATAGTTATTCGCGCAGAGAACATGCGCAAATGGAGGTAAGAATGAGAGTGATAGCAGGGAAGGCAAGGAGACTTCCCCTGATAACTCCGGAAGGACGGGATACGCGGCCTACTACAGACAGGATCAAAGAGACATTATTCAGCATGATTCAGACAGAAGTGCCAGGCAGTATGTTTCTGGATCTTTTCAGTGGCAGTGGGGGAATCGGTATTGAGGCACTGAGCAGGGGAGCGGAGAAAGCATATTTTGTTGAATTTGGGAAAGAACCGCTGCGGTGTATCAGGGCAAATTTGGCGAAGACCAGACTGGAGGATCAGGCGGTGGTGCTTCCGGTCGAGGTGACATATGGCATTTCCAAACTAGAGAAGATGGGACCGGTTTTTGATATCATATATGCAGATCCCCCCTATAAAAAGGATTTTGAAACAAAGATATTGAAACTACTGGCAGATTCCCGGATCGTAAGGCCAGGGACTATGGTCATTATGGAATCTGCTCTTGTGACAAAGCCGGATTATATTGATGAAGAACGATATGAGATTAAAAAGATCAAGGAATACAAGACAAATCAGCATGTGTTTCTGCAGGTAAAATGAGTGTAGGGAGATTGTGTGCGCACGCAAATCTCTGGAATGTACAAAAGGCGTGCGTGAATGGAGGAAAAAGATGAACCCATCAAGAATTGAGCAGGCAATTGATGAAATTTATAATTATGTAGAGGAGTGTAAGCCATCGAAGCTTTATCCCAATAAAGTTGTGGTGGAGAGAGGGGAACTCTATGACCTTCTGGATGAACTGCGCCTGTGTGCACCGGAAGAGATTAAGCGGTATCAGAAGATCATTAATAACCGTGATGGCATTCTGAACGAAGCACAGCAGCGGGCAGAGGACATGGTGGCCCAGGCACAGCAGCAGACCGCACAGCTTTTGGATCAGAATGAGATCGTGCAGACCGCATACCAGCGTGCGGAGGATATTATGAAACAGGCGGCAGAAGAGGCACAGAAGATTTTGGAGGAAGCACAGGCGGAAAGTGAACAGATGCGGCGTGCTTCACTGGCTTATACAAATGATCTTCTTGCCGAGGCGCAGAGACATGTGGAGGAGTCCCTGAAAGAAACGGAGAATAAGCATCTTATGCTGGCGAGTGCACTAAAGAACAGCATTCAGGTTATGCGTGTGAACAGAGAGGAATTGTTGTCACAGTTGGAGCCGGAGAAATATCTTAAAAAGCAGCAGGCGGCAGAGGCAGAGGCAGCAGTGACAGAAAATCAGGGGCAAATGGATGTTGGAATTTCCCGGGCAGCAGAAAAAACGGAGGATTTTTATGTGCCTGAGAATGCATTTTTAAAGGATACTAACTAAAAACCATGCAAGGATACTGTTTCCTGCTTTGATCATCAGATAAGGAAAGATAGAAAGTTCTGATCTGGCAAAGACACTTCCGGTCTGGGCGGCGGCAGAAAGGCCGCCAAAGGACAGGATCGCCAGCATCAGGGCTTTTTTTGCGTGGGATCCAAGTGCGGCTGTCTGCAGATAAGATACGCCGCTTGTAATCTCCAGCAGGCCAGAACACAAAATTTTGCCAGAAAGGGAGCTTCCGGGAAACAGGCTTATAAATTGTCCGAAAATGGAAAAGATAATGACATAACCACCGATCTTTACGAGAAGTATGAAGCTATCCAGAATAATTTTGTCCAAACGCCTGCTGAATGATTCTGGGATTGTTGCTGCGTTTTCGGTATCGTTTTCTGATATGGTGTTGTTCCGCCAGGCAAAATATCTGTGAGAAGGAAAGTGTGGCAGGGAGGCAAGGAAGAGGAAGATCAGGCTGCCAGACAGGGAGACAAGGACCAGCAGGGCAAAGAGCATCACGGATTCCCTGAAGCTTGTTCCCAGGACTGTTGTCCCACAGAAGACAAGGACAAACATGGGGCTTGGGTTATTGACGAAACCGAGGAAGAAGTATGCCTGTTTCCGTGTAAGCAGTCCTTTGTCATACTGGTTCGTAACAAGTGTGGCACCGGCAGGATAGCCGCATAGAATACCGATAAGAAGGAAAATGCGGCTCTGTGCGACACGCGGCAGACAGGAATCAAACAGGCGTATGGCGATAAAGAAGGGAAGCAGGGTGGGCAGGAGCTGGGTGATCCAGAGAGTGGCGCCATATTTACTCCCAGCCAGGGCAGTTTCAGGAAAAAACAATAACATGCACAAAAAGAGAATGGATACAGATATCATGATTCGTTCTCACTTCGGTAGGTGGTTTTGCTGCTCGCTTTTCCATCTGACAAGAGTGAACAGTAACCTTTTTATTGATTTTATGCTGATTCAATAGACAAATAGAAGTTTTTTGTGGTAAAATTTTTGAGTATGGAGAAGAACGAATGGGTAATAAATGGAATTTTGAGATTATGACTGATTCCGCTGCGAATCTGTCCAGGGAAGTGATCGAACAGCAGGAATTGTCCGTACTTTCCCTGACATATACCGTAGATGGCGTTGAGTACAAAGGGTATGAGAAGGGAAAAGAGATTTCTGCGGCACCTGTTTATGATATGATGCGTAACCAGAAGGAGATTCAGACATCCCTTGTAAATGGACAGGAAGCAGAAATAGTGGCAGAAGAGTTGTTAAAGGAAGGACGGGATATTCTTTATATCGGTCTTTCCTCGGCAGTATCCGGTACTTACCAGGTGGTCCGTTTTACTTTTGAAGAACTGCAGGAAAAATATCCGGACCGTCAGCTTGCAGCCATTGACAGCCTGTCTGCATCATTGGGGGAGGGGCTTCTTGTGCTGCGGGCAGCACAGATGCGGGAGGAAGGATATTCCATCCGGCAGACGGAACAGTGGATTCAGGCAAACCGCAATCATGTCTGTCATGAATTTACAGTGGAAGACCTGTTTTATCTAAAGAGGGGCGGACGGATCGGGGCGGCAGCAGCAGTACTTGGAACTGCATTAAAAGTAAAACCATTGCTGCACATGGATGATGAGGGAAGGCTTGTCCCTTCCGGAAGGACCAGGGGGCGGAAGAAATCTCTGGATATGCTGGCAGAACAGATGAAGGATAATATCATCCATCCAAAAGATCAGACGGTCTATATTATCCATGGGGACTGTCTTGCGGATGCAGAATATCTGGCGGGGCAGATATGTCAGCGGGTGAAAGTGAAGGGGATACACATTCAGATTCTTGAACCGGTACTTGGTTCTCATTCCGGGCCAGGGACAGTTGCATTGATCTATATAGGAGAACATCGATAGCTCAACGACGCCAATTTGTACCCGTTGAGCAAGGAAGGAGAGGATTCAATATCATGGGGGAGAAATCAGAAAAGATTATAGAGGACATTCTGGACAGTTACAAAGAATATGAGATGACAGTCTGGATCAATGAAGAAAATATTATAAATAAGGAGATCATCATAGAAATTATTGAGGAACTCCGCAAAGTACTGTTTCCTGGGTACTTTGACAAGAACAGGGTGCGGAGTGAATATGTAAAGTATCTGGTAGGGCAGCGCATTGAATTTATCCAGTATCATTTGAAGAAACAGGTAGCAAGGGCTTTGGGAACGGCAGATGACTGTGATTTTTGCCCAAGATCCGGTTTTGCCACACAGGCAGATGAGATCGTTCAGAAATTTCTGGAAAAGATACCAAAGATACGGGAATATCTTGTGACGGACGTGCAGGCGGCATTTGATGGCGACCCGGCAGCATACAGCACAGATGAGATCGTATTTTCATATCCTGGCATTCATGCCATCACGGTCTATCGGATTGCCCATGAACTGGTACTGCTGGGAGTGCCCCAGATTCCACGGATTATGACAGAATATGTACACAGCCTGACAGGGATTGACATCAATCCGGGAGCAGTGATCGGCAAATATTTCTGCATCGATCACGGAACCGGAATCGTTATCGGTGAGACAACGGAGATCGGGCAGCATGTAAAGATCTATCAGGGTGTTACATTGGGAGCCCTTTCCACAAAAAGAGGCCAGTTGCTAAAGGGAGAAAAGCGCCACCCTACTATCGGCAACCATGTGACGATCTATTCTGGTACTTCTGTCCTGGGAGGAGAGACAGTGATCGGGGATGGCGTGACCATTGGCGGGAATGCGTTTATCGTAAATTCTATTTCTGCCGGAATGAAAGTGAATGTAAAGAATCCGGAACTGCAGTACAGCAGGGATTCACGGAGCGAATTCATACAAGATGGTTTCTGGGATTGGGTGATATGATACAGGATCATGGCTGTGGCAAATTCCCGCTTGCATTCAACGGCGTACAGGCGTATAATTAAATGCGGTAAATATTTCCATTACAAGAAGGAGACGAGGGAATGAAAGTATTAGTAATTAATTGTGGCAGTTCATCGCTAAAATACCAGTTGATCGATTCAGAGACAGAGAAAGTACTTGCAGTGGGACTGTGTGAACGGATTGGAATTGACGGCAGATTGAACCACACGCCGGCAGGTGGTGAGAAAGTTGTGATAAATAAGGATATGCCAGATCATGAGGTGGCGATCCGTATGGTACTCGATGCGCTGGTAGATGCAGATCATGGTGTGATCCGTGACCTGAAAGAAATCGATGCAGTGGGACACCGCCTTGTACATGGGGGGGAGAAGTTTACTTCCTCTGTTGTCATCGATGATGAAGTTATCGCTGGTGTAGAAGAGTGCAATCCGCTGGCACCGCTGCACAATCCGGCAAACCTTATTGGTGTCCGCGCCTGCCAGGCTATCATGCCGGGAGTACCCAATGTTGGTGTATTTGATACAGCATTCCATCAGACGATGGATCCAAAGGCATTTATGTATGGGCTTCCCTATGAATATTATGAGAAATATAAGGTGCGCCGTTATGGTTTTCATGGAACCAGCCATAGCTTTGTGTCAAAACGTGCTGTGGAGATGCTGGAACTTGATCCTGAACATTCAAAAGTTATTGTGTGCCATCTTGGAAATGGAGCAAGCATTTCTGCTGTGA
Source organism: uncultured Clostridia bacterium (assembly GCA_947643415.1). GTDB lineage: Bacteria > Bacillota > Clostridia > Lachnospirales > Lachnospiraceae > Eubacterium_F. The sequence continues at coordinate 14,562 of CANRWA010000054.1, forward strand.
AGAACGGAAAAGTCGTCGACACCAGTATGGGAATGACTCCTATGGAGGGGCTTGTGATGGGAACCCGTTGTGGAGATGTGGATCCGACAGTTGTAGAATATCTTGCACACAGTCTGAATAAATCATTGGAAGAGGTTATGGTGATCCTGAATAAGGAATCAGGTGTATATGGTATATCGGATGGGTTGTCCAGTGATTTCCGTGATCTGGAGGCGGCAGCCAATGAGGGAAATAAAAAGGCAGAGCTGGCAATTGATGTATTCAGTTACCGCACAGCGAAATATATCGGTTCTTATATCGCAGCAATGAATGGTGTGGATGCCATCGTGTTTACCGCAGGGATTGGTGAGAATACATCCATCGTGCGCAGAAAGGTACTGGAACATTTCGGGTATATGGGTATCGCATTGGATTCTGAGGCAAATAAAGTGCGCGGTGAAGAGAAGATCATTTCTACACCGGATTCCAAAGTGACTGTGGCAGTGATCCCTACCAATGAAGAACTGGCGATTGCCAGGGAAACTGTTGCATTAATCTAAAAAAACAGTTGACATTTGAATATACAGCCTATATAATGATAAAAGTGTTGAAAATTTTCAGAGGAGGTGTAATCGGCATGAGTATTTGTCCTAAAAATAAATCTTCAAAGGCAAGAAGAGACAAACGCAGAGCAAACTGGAAAATGACTGCTCCTACATTGGTGAAATGTAGTAAGTGTGGCGCCCTTATGGTTCCTCACAGAGTATGTAAAAGCTGCGGAAGCTATAACAAGAAAGAGATTCTTGCCAAGGCTGAATAAGTGTTAAGTTCATGTAGAAATGTATGAATGTAAAAAAGAACCTGGTTCTGATTACCCCCAGAATCAGGTTCTTTTTTTCATTCTTGCTTATTTGGTAGCCCAAGTAACTATGCCATCTGCATAACCCGTTTTTCAATCTCCCTCAAATCATCCAACGACAACATAGGAACACACTCAGCAATATCTTCAAGCGTCATTTGTGGCCACGCCATGGGAGATGTTAGAAATTCTGGAAAGAGAAATTAAAGTGGGTGTGTTACAATAGGGAAAATTATATTTAGCAGGAGGATAATCGTATGAAAAAGATTTTATTTCCACTTACAATGTTCGCACTTGTTCTGTCACTGGGAATGTCGGCGGGGATATCAGAGGCGGCAAAAAAGAAAGACAAAACGAAACCATCTGTAAAACTGACACTGGCAGACGCAAGATGGACAAGAAAATCGGTAAAGGTAAAGGTATCTGCAAAAGACAAATCCGGGATCAAAACATTGGTATGGAAACAGGGAAAAATCAAAAATTGTGAAAGGCTTAAATGAAGATCCGGATAAAGTGCAGGCGATATATAACTGGATTACTGCAAATATCTATTTCGACCAGGATGCTTATGATGCAGAAAATGATTCGTCAGAATATATGGATGCCAGTAATGTTCTGTCAGAAAAGAAGGCATTGAGCGGGGGGATTTCCAGGCTGTTTCATGATCTGCTGGCGGCATAGGGGATTCCCAGTTGTAATATATTTGGCTATAAACTATCTTCATACCGATGGACGCAGAAAGAAACCTGCTTTCCTGAAACAAACCATACCTGGAATTATGTGTACTATGATGGCAGATGGCGATTTTTTTGATGTGGCATGTGACACACACAATCAATATAAAAATGGGAACTGGTTAGAAGGGGATGTGGGCCTGGAGTATTTTGACTGTACTGCCGAAAAATTATCGGAGCAGCATAAGATTGTTGATCAAAGTGTGTTGTTTATCATTCCGGAGATCTCAGCGGTAACGCAGGTGGGGAATGATCTTCTGGTAACTTGGAATAAGGAACTGAAATCAACAGAAGGAAAGAATATTTGGGTAAGACGGGCAGACCAGGAAAATGGTACTTATGAAGTGGTGGGAATATTGATTGATAATGTCCAATATAAGGTAGTAAAATACAATTCTGAATCTACAACATATGATAAAAGGACAGCCAGGGAAGTGGAACCAGGGCAGTTTTTTGATGAATATACGGAGCAGGGGAAAACTTATTATTACAAAGTATTCCAAAGTACAAGCATCCAATCAGATCCCATGCAGGGACAGGCTCCTGTCTGGGAATTAAATGATTTGGCATATGAAGAGAAAGACGGGTATGTAACATTTCATTGCTCACCGATCTCGAAGGCATATACCTATAAATTAAACTGGGCTAACCAGAGAACCGGGGAAAAGTTTACGGAATCTTATGAACAGGCAGCTCCCCAATTTACTATATTATTCCAGGTTGCAGATACCTGTGATTTCTGGATATCAGCAGTTAATACAGTTACCGGCAAAGTAGAATTAGAGTCAAACCATCTAACCTATGTTGGGAAAGCGGGTTCTTCTTCTGCCACCAGAGTAACTGGAGATAAAAATAACACCAGTAAGAAACCAGATCTTCGCACAGTCAGTAACCACCAAATGCAAAATAACAATGACGTTGTTGTCAAAAGGGCATCTCTTAGTTCTGTTAAAAACAAAAAGAAGAGAAGTTTTACCGCAAAGTGGAAAAAAGTGCCAGATGCTAAAGGCTACCAGATCCAGTATGCTCTTTCCAAAAAAAGTTAAGTAAAGGGAAACGGAAAAATGTAAAGAAGACATTAGTGACAATCAAGAAACTAAAAAAGAAGAAAACGTATTATGTCCGTGTCCGGGCATATAAGGTAGTGGGAAACAAAAATGTATATGGGAAGTGGAGTACGGTTAAGAGAGTGAAGATTAAGAAATAAAACATTATTATGGGAGGAAGAATATGAAACGAAAAATTTTATTCGTGTCTATTTTATCATTTGTCATTTTATGCTATGTAGGCGCAGTGAAAGCAGAGGCTAAGTCATCAAAAGTAACTAAAGTTTCTATAAAAGATAAAATGAGCGGAGAGAAACAGTATTCGGTTATAACTGCAAAGACCAGCTCGGATAAAATTGTATGGAAATATAGAACAAAAAAGTATGATGCAACTGAACTGACTGCTGTCACGATGAAGATAAAAGAAAATCGTGTTTACGTATTTGAAAATGGAAAGCTGTGTGTTTTTGATAAGCAGACGGGGAAAAAGATAGTAAATACAAAACAGATTTTAAAAGGATATCAGGTTGAATTTGTAGTAGATTCTTCGGGAGCCTGTTATGCTCAGCCATATTATATGGATCTTGTATATAAAGTATCAGCAAAAGGAAAGGTTTTGTGGAAGAGAAATATTAAGGAAACGAAACTTGGCTGGCCAGGAAAAATAAAGATTAGAAAAGATGCTGTGAGGTTCTATTATGATAGCGAAAGCCCAGAGCCGTATGAGGATGTAACGGGAAAGTATATTGATTTCGATAAGAAAACGGGGAAGATTTTGAAGTATAAGGGAGAGGATGGGAAGGTAAAAGGTTATTCTGTGAGTAATTCGGGGACATCTGCCTATAAGAAAGCACTTCAGGCATATAATGAATATTTGAGTGCAGATACTCAGCAATGGGGAGATTATGGAAAAACTTCCATGTCTGAATGTCAATTTGCTATCAAGGATTTCAATAATGATAATATACCAGAATTAATTTTATACCGTCCAAATGCCAGTATAGCTGATTGTTTTGAAAGAGTTTATACATACAAAAATGGAAAAGTGAAAGAATTATTCAGCGTATATTCGGGACAGATTGATAAAATATATCCTTCCAAAGGAATTTGCGTTGTCAGTGGTATTCACACTGGTGGATGCTGGGAGTATTATTATAGAATTTCTTATGGCAAGTGTAAATGTATCCTGACAAGATCAGGTTCAGACAGTGTAAAAGGGCATGAAGGTGATTTTTATTATAATAAGTATTACATTAATAAAAAGCTGGTAAGTAAATCAAAATACCAGAAGTATAAAAAGAAATTGATTGGTAAAAGAAAAAATAATAAATCATATAAATACAGGGAAAATACAGAAGAGAATAGAAAAAATATTTTGAAGTAAGTTAGACAGTTAGAAAAGGTAAAATATTTATAATATCAAAGCGGGTTATATTTGGAAAGGAAATTATATATGAAAAAAATATTGAGCAGTATATTGGTCATTGCATTAGTTTTAGGGTTATTCCCGGCGGATTTTTGTGTGAGAGAGTCTCAAGCCGCTGAGACGACATATGTATTTGGCGACTATGAATATACGCTGGATGAGGATGGAGCGGCATGTGTCGTGAAATATAGCGGAAGTGCAGCAAGTGCTGCCATCCCTTCCCATATGGATGGACATACTGTCAAATCCATTGGAGATAGTGTTTTTAAGGGACATAAGGAATTGATATCAATACAGATACCAGAGTCTGTTATTGCGATAGGAGAGAATGCTTTTGAAAACAGTGGTTTGAAATCACTGGTACTACCGCCGGTGTTGGAAACGATAGGGGAAAAAATACTTTCAGGGACAGATGGGGTAACAGAAATAAAAATCCCCAAAAGTGTACAGACGACAAAAGATTATTGGGGGGTCTGGAAGTTTTGAGGGAAGCAGCCTGCAGACAGTAGAATTTGAAGAGGGAATGGAAATCTTGCCAGAATGCGTATTGCAGGGATGTAAGAACTTGACCAGCGTAAAAATTCCTGGTTCTGTAACAAAATTGGGATCTCGCGCTTTCAAAAACTGTACCAGCCTGACTAATGTAAAAATTCCGGCTGAAGTAACAGAAATAGGAGGGAATGCCTTTGAAAACAGTGGTTTGAAATCACTGGAACTACCGTCGGTGCTGGAAACGATAGGGGAAAAAATACTTTCAGGGACAGATGGGGTAACAGAAATAAAAATCCCCAAAAGTGTACGGACGACAAAAGATTATTGGGGGGCTGGAAGTTTTGAGGGAAGCGGACTTAAAACAGTAGAGTTTGAAGAAGGAATAACAAATTTACCAGATTGTGTATTACAGGGATGCAAGAATCTAACCAGCGTAAAAATTCCTGGTTCCATAACAAAAGTAGGCTCTTATGTTTTCAAGAACTGTACTTGCCTGACTTCTATAAAACTCCCAAATACAGTCACCGAAATAGGAAATTACACTTTTGAAAACACGGCTTTACAATCCTTTGACTTGCCGCCCAATATTAAAAAACTTGGGAAAATGGTATTCCGTAATGTGCCTATCACCAGGATCACTATTCCATCCAGCCTGGAAAGTGCCGATGAAACATTCTCGGGGAGTGGGCTGACAGATGTTACTTTTGGAAATGGGACAAAGAAAGTAGTGGATTCTCTTTTTACAGGCTGCAGTAAGCTGAAGAATGTGGATTTGCCGGATGAAGTGTCAGTGGTTGGCCGGTCTGCCTTTAAAGGATGTGCTTCACTTTCGACGCTTACATTGCCGATTTCTGTTACGTCGATCGGTAATTATGCATTTGAGAATTGTACGGCATTAGAGGAATTATATGTGCGCCATAAGATTACAGATATTGGCAGGGACAGCTTTAAGAATTGTCCTGCCCTGTATGTCAGGGGATCTCTGTATTCGGATACCACGCTGGCGATGATTGACCGTGAGGTCAACATGAGCTTTACGGATACTACATATAAAGATGAGAGTACAAAAATTCTTGACCACTTTAGCTCTTCCTATGAGATGAATACGGCAAGCTCATCCGGATATACTACCTTGAATCTGGAATATGCCATCAAGCCAAAGGCAGCAGGTAAGGTATCAGATATGAAACTGATTGTGAAACTGCCTTCTACATCCATCGTAAAGGAAATAAGATTAGATGGCAAAACGCTGAAAGAAGGGAATGCGACAGACGAAAATCTTATTACGATTCCTGTTACACAAAAATCGGGGAAATGTCAGATATTTACGACGCCGGATGCGAATGGGAGGATCGTAAGCTATGCGCTGCTTAATTATAATAATAGTCAAAAAAAGGGGACAGACATAATCGGGGCGGTTAGTGAGGACTGCTCCTGCCTTACATTGCAGTTACCGGATACGGTAGGATATGAGGAAAATAAAGGTTCTGTACCGTTGGATATCCACGGTTTTGGGCAGAAAGAAAAAGATGTAGAAATATTTTTGGATGGCAAGCTTGTCGACGAGACGACCGTATCAAAGGGGGGCATTTACTCATCAAAGATAACATTGATGGATCCGGAAGATTATAAAACCTATAAGATACGTGTGAAATCAGTAGATAAAAATGGAAATGATGTTGAGGTTGTGAAGTATGTCAAAACAGTAGACGGCGAACCGGAACTGGAAAGTGCGTAGTTGTATATTGAGGCACACGATTACAAGAACGGATTTCAGGAATTTGACCTGATGAAGTCAGAAAGCCTGATCCGCCACGTCACATTCCAGCCGGGAAAGGCATACCGTTTTACTGTGAAATACAGAAATAAAGATAAGATTTCACATGTATATGTAGTCAGCAGACGCGGAGGTGTTTCCAAAAAACTGGAGGCATATTATGATGCAGACAAAGATGCGTATATAACAAAAGGGTTTTTTGATAACGATGCCCGCTATGTGCCAGGTAATCTGTCTATTGAGTATACAGCCAAAGTGGAGAGGCCGGTTATCAACAGCGATGGGACAGTGACAGAATTATCGAACAGGGAAAAGAATTCTGTCCCGGGAAAATGGAAGAATGCCTCTGTAAAAGAGATTAAAGATTCAAAAAGTGATTATGAGGCAGACATAACATTAGGTTCTGGTGAAATTCTTAATTATACATATGACGCTATGTCATTTACAGAGTATGCAGAGGAACTGGAGAAAAAACAAACGGAGGAAATAGCCGGGCAATCACAGGATAATCTGCAGGCGAAGAGCCGGAGTGTTTCCAGAGGAGGAGCCGATACAGTTGGTGATATCATTGACATCCTAAAGCTATTTGATAACGAGGAAATCGATGATATAGGAAAAGTTTATGATTTTCTGGTGAAGGATGGATTTATCAAATATGCTACAGGGGAAGCGGATCTGGAAAAAGATGTTGCCCTGATGAAGACAGATTTTAGTAATGGCCAGATGGTCTATTATCTTGTTAATCCCGATGCTTCTGAGAATACCATCCAGAAATATGTCTTGAAAAAGGGTAATGATGCCATCCAGAGCACGATATTTGAAATGCTGGGAGTGGATGCAACGGCAGCAGGTTTTGTTATTGATACTGCCAGCAACTTAGCAGAATTGTATGGAACAACAATTGATGTGTTGTTGATGAAACAGGAAATTCTGATGGATACTTCACTCACTGACAGCCAGCGTGAAGCGAAATTAAAGGAAGTACAGAAGATAGCGGATATTGCCGGAGAAAAGGCTATATTTACACTTATTTCAGATCTATTGGGAGTGGCAGCGGCAACGACAGGGGTTACCGGAGTGGGGATTGCTTTGGGAGCGGCCGCACTTGTTATTGATAAGGTAATTATACCTATGATTGAGAGAGGAGATTTTGATGATTTTATAAATGGAAGAATCAGTCTGGATGATCTGATCATCCGGTGGATTATTGACCCGAGCGGATATGTATATGAAGGGGTGACAAGTAACAGGCTTTCTGGAGCGACGGCGACTGTCTATTATAAAGAAACATTAGAATCCAATGAGGTTGTGAAATGGAATGCCAGTGAATATGATCAGATCAACCCTTTGAAGACAGATGCACAGGGGGGTATTCATGGGATGTTCCAGAGGGATACTGGCAGGTGAAAGTGGAACTGGATGGGTACGAAACAGCTTATAGTGAATGGCTGGAAGTTCCGCCACCGCAGACAAACGTAAATATAAAAATGAACCGCAAAGAGAAACCGGTTGTCGATTCCTTTGAAGCTTATGAAACGTTTGCCGTGCTTACCTTTTCACAGTATATGTCACCAGAGACCGTGAAAAATGTTCAGTTACAGGATGCAGATGGGAATGAATTTAAATATTCACTGTCGTATCCCGGGGATGAAACGGATGCGGATGGGAATGTGTATGCCCGAAGATATATTTTGAGATATGAAAATATGGCGGAGAAATCGAAAATGATGCATTTGATGATAGGAGATGGTGTGAAAAGCAGTTCTGGGATTTCATTGGATCAGGAGAAGAGGACGGCAAGCACTGTCCCGGACCTTGGCATTATAGGAGATGATTATGTTAAAATTGCGATAGGAGACACATTTGATTATGAATTCCAACTGAAAGGCTATACAGATGAAAAGATAACGATACAGATTGACAATCCATCTATTGTGGAGTGTATCCAATCAGATGAAGTGTCAACAGATGGAAAAGGGAAAATTTTATTGAAACCGCTTGCTTATGGTTCTGCGGCAATAACTATTTCCGTGGAGGGAAAAGCAATTACTAAAAAAATTGATGTTAGTGTGTGTGATGAAACTGTATCGGGGAAAAGGGAGTCATCAGAGATAAACCTGCCTTCATCTACAGACCAGCCATCCCCGGCGCCAGAGCCACCGGCATCAACTCAGACACCTGTGACCGACCAGAAATCAGATTCACCTAAGGATACACAAAACAAAGTACAGGGATTAATAAGCGTTCAGGGCACAGAAAATAAAAAAACAGGAAAACCTGCGAAAGTATCTTCCCTGAAACTAAAAGCAAAGAAAAAATGCTTTACTGCCAAATGGAAGAAAGTTAAGGGAGCCAAAGGCTACCAGATCCAGTACGCCGTTTCCAAAAAGAAGTTAAGTAAAGGGAAGCGGAAAAATGTAAAGAAGGCATCAGTGACAATCAAGAAACTAAAAAAGAAGAAAACGTATTATGTCCGTGTCCGTGCATATAGACAGTCAGGGAAGAAGAAAATCTATGGCAGATGGAGTGCAGTGAAAAAGGTGAAAATCAGGAAATAAAAGATTTGTGGCGTAGGGCTGCTGTAAAATAGCAGCCCCCTCATCCTTATGGATTTACAGTTACTTGCTTGCTTTTTTCTTACCCTTTTTCTTCACTGCTTTTGACTCATTAGTATTTTTAAGCACCAGCCGTTTTACTTTGGAGGAGTAAACCCAGTATTTGTAAGAAAGTTTCGGGCAGTTTGCTTTGGTAATCCTTGATACTTTCTTTGAAGTAGGCATTAACTTCTTTATAATTCCCTCACATGATGCGTAAGCGACAGCCGGTTTCGTATAGTAATTATCTGTAGCAAGCCGTTTTTTTGCCATCCTTGGCTCTGCGACTACGCCAAAAAGAGCGCTGCCCTTTGTCTTATTTGTCTTATCTTTATGTTTTATGCTGACTTTACCGACATTATAATTACATCTGGCATATCCTCCCCATGTCCAATATTGGCCCGAAATACCCCCAACCCACTGTGATGGTCCATCGCAGTCTACGCGGATGCTTCCTGTATTGTAGCAGTTCGAAATCTTGTTATCAAATATGGTATGGATTTTCCCTATAATACCACCGACACTATAGAGGTTTGATGCCTGAGCATAGTTTTTTTTCTCTTTGTTTTTTATTTTGACTTTTATGTTCCCCTTGTTGTAACACTCAGCCGTAACCTCCCTTTTCCCGCCCCATTTTTCAGCAAACAGGCCGCCAACAGCCACTTCGTTCCTGTGTGATTCTTTAATTAGATACCCATTAAAACTTATACTGCCTTTGTTATAGCATCGGGATAATTTACCTTCTCCTCTGCCTGCCAGCCCTGCTACATATACTGTGCCTTTGGCAAATGAGTTGGATGCCTTAATCTTGCCGGTATTGCTACAGGATTCCATATTTCTTGTTACTGAGACAAGTCCGACCGCAAAAAGGGTATTACACCATATTTCTTCATGCAGGTCCGTCAGGCCATATACTGACGTATCATAACGACTCTTCCCCCTTGCTGTAGGTTTTAATGTAATGCTGCCGGAATTGCTACAATTAATCAGCGACATCTTCTTGCCTGTTTTTTTCGCTTTCGTGTTACCTGCCTTGTTAAGTGGTGTCCCCATTGTCAGGCCTGCTACGCCGAACCATGGGTTGCTCACTAACCGCATACTGCCATATCCGCTCAATGATAAATTGCCGGAATTGCTGCAGTTTTTCAGAAGACTGTAGGAAAAGTTCCCTGCCAGCCCGCCTACAAAGTCGCCGTTTGAATCATAGCCGTTCATTATGTCGGCAGTAATTTTGGTACTGTTAGAACAATTTACCATCTTACCACTGCCTCCGGCAGCAATACCGCCTATAACAAACGAAGAATATGCCAAAGGATTTTCACGGGTGCTTTTAACCGAAATTTGGCCGGACGTATGGACATTTTGAAAGGTACATGAATTGGCGTCTGTTACTAAAGAGCCTCCGGACGCCACGCAGTCCGTCTTAACCGTAATCTTTACTTTGGCCATTGATATATTTTTAAATGTGGCTTTGGATGCCTGGTCAAATAAGCCGAACCGGGTTTGGGGAGAGACCAGCACCCACGATGTGTCTGCCAGTTCATTATATACATTGTTTTCCTGCAGTGGGCCGGATACGATCGTTTTGGATACCGTATACCCCTTGATCTTGTGTCCGCGTCCATCCAATGTTCCGGTAAACGGATAATCACAGAAGATTCGTGCATTTTTTGGGACTGTTATATCTTTCTTCAGGTAATAATTCCCACTCGGAATCTTCTCCATATCCTGCAAATCTTTATAACTTGAGATTGCCTTCTTCGTTCCCGGTTTCATTGTCGTAGCAGGTGCCGGTTTTTTTGGTACCGGCGTGATTTTCGGTGAAGGGGTGACAGTCGGTTTTGCTGTAGCCGTTGGCTTCTGGGATGCTGATGGTGTTTTCTGTGCAGTTGGCTTGTTAGTTTGTACCGGCGCTGGCGTTGTTGCTGGTTTTTTTGCTGCCTCCACTGTACCGGCATATTCCCACAGGGAGGAGCTGCCTAGGTCGATACAGATAACCGGACGGATTCCTTCGGTAATATAGCTGTTATAACCCCAATTATCAATTGTCCCCTGGTTCTTGACATACACAGTATCCTTTTGTGTAAGTCCCCTTGTAAGCAGATACCACCCTTTCAGATTGTAGTACGCGGATGCATACGCTGTCGCTGTTGCAGCTCTTGTCTCACTTTCTGCTTTTAATTCGGCATCAAACCCATATTCTTCCTTAATGGCATCTGCAATAGATAAAAGATAAACTTTATCCTCTGTTGCACCTCCCCCTTCCTGCCCCGTCGAAGGGTTGTTCACATCATTTACGGTTGACGTCTGTATGATATTTTGTTCAGCGCTGCTAAACGCATCATTGTAAAACGTCTGATTCAACCATGTCCGTACGCTGGATGTTTCCCATGAACAGGGAACATCTCCCTGTGTTTTGTCATTGAATTTGCAGGCATCCAGGATCTGTTCCGACATGAGAATGGCTTTCTTGTCCCCCGCTGACAGCACGCGCCATTTAATTGGTTCTTTCGCATCCGTCTGGTCTGCCTTCCCATCGCCATTGTTATCACTTTGCCAGTAATTTCCAAAGTAAATGCAATCCCATGTCACATTGCCGCTGCTGTCTGTTGAGGGACTGCTGACATCACTGACAACGGCTGCATGGACGGGAGGGGACTGCCCCAATACAGAAGTGATCGTCAGGATTATACATAAAAATACTGGAAACATTGTTTTTTTCATTAGATATCCTCCTTGTCTCTTAATATAATTATCCATTGTGAATTATAACATTTTTGATCGAGGATTTGTGCGAATGGCGTCAAATGCAGATATGCGGCGTAAATGGTAAAGAGCAGATATGCTGCTGGGCATAGCTCGGGATGTCTGCCGGCGTTTTTATGCCAGTTCTGCAGCACATTTGTATCAGGAGATATGGATGCATTTTGTTGCTTTCAGGTTATCTTCATGTTATAATCTCATCTTTGACAGTTGATTAGATAAATAAGTGCCACAATCCTTGCATT